>JAHYJJ010000269.1:0-37936 GCA_019429165.1 Methanosarcinaceae archaeon
TTATACCACTCCGCAAGTATAATTTAGAACTGTAGATAAATACATGTGACATTAAAAAAAATAAATATAACTTCTTGCAAGTGTAATTCAAGCCACAGAGAGCACAGAGTACACAGAGAGAATGTTGCTACGGCCTCTGTGCTCTCTGTGTCCTCTGTGGCCGGAAAGTTACAAAAAGCTGACTCGGTTTAGTATATATACAACAAGAAAATGCTCACTTCGTTCGCATTAACTTGGACTAGATGCAGTTCCAAAATCCAGTTATTTCAACAATCTTATTAGACGCAGACACACTCACCTCCTGCGGAGTTGAGTGCCTGCTACGCCTGAAGGGCGTGCAGGTAACACAGATTTACGCCGATGTAATCTTAAATCAGCGTAAATCGGTGTGAATCAGCGTCTTGAAAATAACTGGAAAATGGGACAGTGTCTTGTGGAATATATTCATATTATATTGTTAAACTTGAATTTCATCTTCAATTCCCGCCACTCACAATCGTTGTGTATCCGCCAACCATTTTTTCGCACAGTCTCACATGCTTAATCTCATCTTTAATTACACCCTCAAGATCAGATATAAATTCACTTCTAATGCCATCATCAGGCAGCATTTTCCCAAGTGCATCAGGATTGGCATTTACAATATCAGTATAAACATCCCTTGCAAGAATCTCATATTTCATGAGTTCTTTGAAAATGCCGGGAGCATCCATCCCATTAAAATTGAATCCTTTTGCAGGAAGTCCAGTTGGGACACTTGTTGGAATTTCAATCTTCAGCATATTCATCCATTTTTCAAGAATTATCCTATGCATGTCGGAATCCTGTTGGAAGATATCGAGTGTATTCTTATATTCCCCCATCATCTCTATGCGAGCTTCCCACGTACCAAGCTGTTCCATCTCGGCTTCGACCCAATACATCTTTTGCAACATTGAAATTATAACTTCTTTTTGTTTTATCGCCATAGATCTGACCTCACTTTTATAATATACAATATTGCATTGTAAATATATACATTCTCATATTGTTCACAAAAAGCGCGCCACCTTTAAATAATATCCAAGGAATACCCCAGGAATACCTCACGAGCATAAAGGATATAAATATGAGCGCAATATCACTACTCAGCAGCGGTCTGGATTCAGTCGCAGCATTATCGATTGTAAAAGAGCAGACAGACATAAAGTTAGCTTTAACATTCGACTACGGGCAGCGCTCTTCACAGCGTGAGATCGAGTATTCAAAAGTGATATGCAGCCATTTTGGCATTGAGCATAAAGTGATTGCTATCGACTGGCTTGGCGAGATCACAAATACATCACTGGTAAGCAGGGATATGGATGTTCCCGAACTTACACTTGAGGAGATCTCGGACAGTGCTGATCCGGGGATCACACAGGAATCCGCAAAGAGCGTTTGGGTTCCAAACCGCAACGGTGTTATGATAAACATTGCTGCGAGTTTTGCTGAGAGTCTTGGATGCGAGTATGTGATCGTGGGATTCAATGGCGAAGAAGCGGCAACGTTCCCGGACAACTCATTCGAGTATGTTCAGGCAATGGACAATTGCCTATCATATTCCACCCGGAATGGCGTCAAAGTACTGGCACCTCTTATTGAATTTGACAAAAACGGTATCGTACGTGAAGCACTGCGATCAGGCGCGCCACTTGAGTGGAGCTGGAGTTGCTATCACGGCGCAGATGTCCCTTGTGGTGTTTGTGAGAGTTGTGTTAGACGGGCGCGCGGGTTTGCTGAAGCAGGGGCGGAAGACCCGCTTCTTGTACGATTACGAGATATGGAGTAAAACTCATGAAATGTATTATTTTTGATAAAGAACTGGACTATGACGGCAGCCAGATATCTTCACTGTGGGGATACAATATTGCAGACGTGCAGGATGATTCCATCATTGCTTTCAGGGGCAGATGTGACGTAAAGATAGAGCACATGATAGACCTTGAGGACAAGAAGGCTGACGAATCCATAATCTCTCCTGACATGCTTCATTTCATAATCGAGCATTTTGACTCGATTGACATGAAACTCGTCTATGCAAGACAGCGTTTATTTACAGCAATTGTTTCAGAGATATTGACCGCGCGCGGAGTCAGTGTCAGGCGCGAGGGTGACGATCTGTTCGTCAATGACAGGAAACTTACAGTATCCATTGCCAGCACCTCGGCTGTCTCACAAAAGATCCATTTCGGGATTAATGTTACTCATGATTTTTACGGAAATCTTCATGATATCGGGATAACTGGTAGCGAAGTCAACCAGACGATGCGGGAGATTGCCGAGAGTTACACGCAGGAATTTGAGGATATCGAAAAAGACCTGCGCAAATCGCGACCACTGGATGTGATCTGATGTTTGCACCGATAAGCGAGATATTCGATTCCGTGCAGGGCGAAGGACCATATGTTGGTGTCAGGCAGGCATTCGTGCGCTTTGTCGGATGCAACCTGAATTGCTTTTATTGTGATACGCCACGTGAGGATGTGGGATACTGTCGTTTTGAAAAGAATGCAGGATCTAATTCGTTTGAAGAATTAACCAATCCGCTAACCGAGAATATGGTTGAGGGTATGCTCGAATACTACAAGCATATCCATTCAATATCGCTTACAGGAGGCGAACCGTTGCTTCATGCTGATTTTATCAACCAGATGCATACGCCTGCGCCGCTGTATCTCGAATCCAACATGACACTGCCGCAGCAGGCTAAAAAGATCAAGGACAGGATCTCCTATGTTGCAGGCGATGTAAAACTCACAGGCGAGTTCGAAGGCGAAGACTTTGAATCCCATCTTGACAGGACCATTGAATGTTTCAGGGTGCTGAAAAGTACAAAAACAAGGGATTGCTTCTGCAAGATCGTTGTAACGAATGGCACAAATCCCGATGACGTGCTCGGTGTTGTTGGTGCAATATCGAATTACATCTCATGTGTGGTGCTCCAGCCTGTTACACTGGGTGCAAGTGCAACTACAAGTGCAACTACAGTTACAACTAAAATTACAAAACCTGCACCAGTTCAAATTTTGATGGAATTGCAAAAGAACCTGATCGATGAGATCGATACACGAATAATACCACAGACCCACAAGATGTGGGGGTGTTTATAATGACAAAAATGAAACTTGGAATAATCGAATATATAGACAGTGCTCACTACCTGCCAGACCATGAAACATGCGGGTTTACGCACGGGCACACGTACAAAATTGAGATCATAATCGAAGGCGAGAAGAAAGAGAGCGGTATGGTCATGGATTTCTATGATCTCAAGATCACCATAAAAGATGTCCTGAAGAAATATGATCACACCATGCTGAATAATATTCTTCCATATCCCAGTGTGGAAAATCTATGCCAGGACATTCATACCAAACTTTCGGCAAGACTTGAGTTACCGCTCAGTTTGAGGATATGGGAAGGGCATGGTAAGTGGTGTGAGATAAGTTCGATCGATTAAATATATTTTCACAGTTGGTATGATGACTATTAAAATACGATTGTTTTAGATGGGGCTAAAAACAATGTAACCGCTGCAGGAGGCATATTTCCACACTACTACTACGAATGAAATGAATGTTTCCGCGGCAAATAACATTTGTAAAAATATGCACGCAGACTTAATCGGAACATCAGCGATGATTTTTCGATTTTTATGGAATATGCTGCCTACGACGGATTTGCGTGTGGTTAAAAATATCTAAAAAAACATGGTTTACATTTCCCTTCCAAAATGTATATCAATGTTTGACAAGTTTAACATAAAATAGACTATGCTTAATGATGCGGAGGATAAATATGCCTGATGAGAAAAATAATAGAGGCACTGAAGAGTGCTGTCCCGAATCTGATGGGAAAGACAGTGAGTTCACACGTAAGATTGCAGAACATCCATGTTATGATAAGAGTGCACAGCACAAATACGGCAGGATACACCTTCCTGTGGCCCCGGTATGTAATGTCCAGTGTAATTTCTGTGTGCGCGATTTTGATTGTGTGAATGAAAGCCGCCCGGGTGTGACAAGTCAGTTGCTGACACCACAGGAAGCGCTTGAAAAGGTCAGGGATGTTGTTGCGAAGCACCCGTTTATAAAAGTAGTTGGAATTGCAGGTCCGGGAGATCCACTTGCTAACAATGAAACATTTGAGACGTTTGAATTGATTGGAAAGGAGTTTCCTGAATTGACACTCTGCATGAGTACGAATGGTCTTTATTTGCCAGAGAAACTGCCTGAACTTGTACGTCTTGGGGTGTCTACCTTAACGGTCACAGTTAACGCGATAGACCCGGAAATTATTGAAAAGATCTATTCACATATAGTCTATGATGGTAAAGTGCTCAAAGGCATCGAGGCTGCAAAGATCATGCACAAACAACAGATGGATGGCATCAAAGCGGCAGTTGAAGCGGGTCTTGTTGTAAAGATCAATACAGTGCTTATACCAACGATCAATGATGATCATATTATTGATATTGCCAAAAAGATAAAGGAATTGGGCGTTTATATCATGAACGTGATGCCGCTTATCAATCAGGGTGCATTTGCACACATAACTCCTCCAACAACGAAGGAGCGTGCTGCTATTCAAAAGGAATGCGAACCTTATGTCACCCAGATGAAACACTGCCGCCAATGCAGGGCGGATGCTTATGGTTTGATTGGTGAAGACCTGTCGCAGGTTAGTGATAAAAGAAGGAAATTGCTTCAGGTAAAGATATAAGACATAGTTGATTAGTAATTACTAATATTGAGTCAGGATAACTCTAATACAATTATAACTATAATCACAATTATAGTTGGCTCAAATTAGTAACTATAGCATAATCATAATTTAATATACTAAATAATCAGGTGGCATCACATTGGATCTGGATAAACTTGTACGGAGCATCAGGGATTTTGAGGGGGTTACCCGCAAAAAACCGATCGCAGATATTGTAAGAATGTTCGAGACCGTGCGTAGTGAATACGGCGGCACGATAGTTGATTTCGGGGACGATGCGGCTGTTATTGATATTGGTGGCGATGATGTGATATTGTTCGCAGCAGACGGTATATGGGGAAAATTGCTGCGTGCAAGTCCGTGGTGGGCAGGGTACAGTTCTGTTGTTGTGAACATAAATGATATCTCGGCAATGGGTGGGCGACCACTTGCGATGGTAAATGTTATGTCATCCAACAACAAGGCCGCATGCAAGGAAATGCTTCAGGGGATTACGGATGGAATTAAGAAATTCGGAGTTCCAATGGTTGGCGGGCACATGCATCCTGACACGCCTTACAGTTCACTTTCAGTTGCAATTATCGGGATCGCAAAGAAGGATTGTCTTATCAGAAGTGATACCGCAAGTCCGGGTGATGTGGTAATTGTTGCTTATGATATGGATGGGAAGATCGGTCCGAATTCACCATATAGCTGGGATACAACGTCATTCAAAGATTCAAAATTAGTACGTGAAAGGTTCCTTGTTATGCAGACGATCGGGGAACGAAAGATCGCTACCGGTGGAAAAGATATCAGTAACCCGGGTACAATCGGGACGCTCGGCATGTTATGTGAGACCAGTAATGTAGGGGCATCTGTGGATCTTATGAAGATCCCTGTGCCGGATGGCGTTGATTTTAGACAATGGCTAAAAGTCTATCCTGCTACGGGATATGTCATTACTGCAAAACCGGATGATGCGGCTGAATGTATCCGGATATACGAGGATGTGGGAATTACTGCTGCTGTTGTAGGAGAGATAACTGCCAGTCTTAAATTAGACATATATAATGAAAACGAAAGGGCAACTGTTTTCGATTTTGAGATTGACGATATAACCGGTATAACTGCCGAATAAGACGTTATATGTTTATTTTTTTTATTATGTAAACTTTATGAATATATAAGTTGAGTTAATCCAATCAATAAGAAAGGATTTACTCATGTATTGTTATTCGTTTTCGCTTATCCATGCATCCAATTCGTCATAAAGGAATTGTTCTGCTGCTTGAACTGTCTCCAGTGGACCCCTGAGACAAAGAACTTCTCTTTCATCACTTTCTACAATGTTGACATTCATTTTACGGTCAACTGGTTCAAGATTGAACTCTTCGACAAGATCGTATATGATACCTGATGGTGTTCCTGGTGGTATAATCAGGTCATACAACCCTTCAAGTTCTTTTTCGATTTCTTCCCGTTCTTCTTTTGTTTTCAGATCTCCAAGTTCCAGTATTCGTGCCATATTATCACCATTTTATAAGTTGAATGAAACGATTTGATGGTATGTTTGTATAAATAGTAAACGCTAGTATGAAAAAACAAATACGAGAATATCCTCGCTATGCCCGGATTAATTCGCACGACACAGTTTCAAAATTCAGTTATTTCAGCAATGATAAGACCATTTTTCACCGCAGAGGACGCAGAGTTATTACTTTTTTGGGTACAATTCCAAAATCCAGTTATTTCAACAATTTTATTAGACGCATATACACTCACCTCCTGCGCGGAGTTGAGCGCCTGCTACGCCTGAAGGGCGTGCATGTAACGCTGATTTACGCAGATGCAACCTTAAATCAGCGTAAATCTGTGTGAATCAGTGTCTTGAAAATAACTGAAAAATGGGACCGTGTCCTTTTTTGCAACTGCTCTCTGCGCTCTCCACGTCCTCTGCAGTTAGTTTTTTTCAATAGATTGCAGATAAAAATAAAAAAATAAATGGATGATGACCAGGGTTGATATTGAAAAAATAACTGGAAAATGGAGCAGGGTCAATTCGTACTACATATTTATAATACATTTAATATAAAAAATGAAAGGACAATTGGATTTTTATTGCCCCTAAATTGAAATATGTATTATTTATCCGTTTCAAACTAAATTTGAGATCACAATATCTTCTCGCCAGCGTTCTTTCCGAACATTGAGTTGAATATTTCCTCAACATGCATAACTACGGCTGCTTTTGCAGGCAGGTTTGCATTCTTTGAGTGCACCCATTCGACCATGTCATCATAGACCGGGCCGGATGTTACAAGTTCCACGCTACCTTTCACTTGATATGCCTTTTTGGCATAACTGTCGTATGCAACGAGTGATATTTTAGGATTTTCTTTTATATTTGCTTCAGTCTTGTTGAAGAAATTATCTGCGATAAGTATTGTCTCATCATCCAATATCTTCAGCAAGCCTACAAGTGCAACATTTGGCACACCATCAGCACTGACTGTTGCAACAGGTGTTGGATTTTGGCTTTCTATCGTTTCTTTCACTTCAGAGGGTATTTTCACCATTTTAATAACATCTCCATTTGTTTATTGTCCACGTTTTTAACTATTGAAGTTTAATCAAATATGTATTTATAATTAATCCATCTCCTTGAACCGAGTCCGATCAATTGTTGTTTAAATTTATTTAGTGAAATATGACAAAATCGTAACTTCTGCAAATTTATATATACAACGAGCATAGTTTATTATTTAGGATTTCGACAGAAGTGCTGGTTTTATGTTGCAATAATTTCAGGATGTTCTTTGAATGGTGGGTGAAAAAACGGATTCTGAAAATGTTATTCAATCTGTTGATGATAACTTGCCTCGAGGGCATGTGCCCATTGGTTTTAGTTTTGCATTTAAAAACTTTATCCGTTCACAATTCAGGCAACGCGATATTTTTAACCGAAAACAAAAATTCCAAGCATTCCTTGCAGTCGGGGCATTTATTACTTTTGGGATAGGAGATAGCGTTACTGGTGCACTTATGATGAATGTTTGCGGCACAAGTACAGAAGCAAACCCAATCATGCGATATCTGGTTGATACACAGGGGTCCATTGGACTGATCCTGTTCAAATTATGGATTACAATGTCTCTTTTGACAATTGTTATAATAATTCAGGGTCAGTCAACAGAATCCACATACTGGACTACAAATGGATTTCTGGTCGCATTTGGCATTGGTGGTATTCTGGCAACGACATCGAATTTGATGCGCACGTTCACTTTTGATGTTGTTGGGCATGGCACTCCATCACCCATATTGGTTATACTGGTGTATTTTATGTTGACTATTGGACTGGTAACACTTGGCAGTGCTCTTGACAATGAATGTACGATACATTTAGCGTAAAGCAAAACATATTAACTATAACCTCGTTAATATCGTTTTGTAGAGTATTATATTACTAATTTTAATTAGAATAGAACGAGGTATAAATAAATGGTAAAGGAAGAAGATTGGGATATGAGAAAACCCGGAAGCCCACCGGAAATTAGGATAGAAGGTATCCCGCCGATCGTAGGTACGATATTACGTTCAATTGCGGTCGTGTTTGTGATACTGTTTCTCTTTTCGATAATGTTCGGCTCGATATTTGTTTCAGTAGGTGCCGGTGAAGTTGGTGTGAAATTCAACCAGTTTGGCGGTGTTGAGTCAGACGAACTTGGTGAAGGGTTACACATTGTCCCTCCATGGGTCGGTGTTACAAAATATTCAGTAAGAAGTGAAGTATATACCATGAGCGCCCAACCAGCAGAAGGCGAGCGTGTGGGTGATGATCAGATTACTGCATTGACCAGTGAAGGATTGATGCTTGGAATGGATATCACAGTCCGGTACCGGCTTGTATCAGCAGATGCAAGTGATATTCACCAAAAATTAGGTCAAAAATATGCCGAAAAGATCATACGTCCTACAATTAAATCAGTGATAAGGGAAGTTGTGTCTACACACACGGCTATGGAGGTCTATGGTGAACAGAGACAAATTGTAGCATCAGAGATGCGGACTATACTGGAAGCCGCATTAGTTGACGATGGTATCATCGTGGAAGAAGTTTTGCTCCGAAATGTCAAATTGCCTGACAGAGTTGCTACTGCAATAGAAGAGAAATTACAGGCTGACCAGGATGCCCAGAGAATGGTGTTTGTCAAACTGAAAGAACAACTTGAGGCTGAGCGAAAGGTTATCGAATCAACCGGTACTGCCAATGCTGCCGTTATTGAGGCAACCGGTGAGGCTGAAGCACTTCGTATAATCAACCAGGAAATCGCAAAGAACCCGGACCTGATAAGATACAAGTACATCCAGATGCTTCAGGGTCAGGATATCCAGACAATGATCGTTCCTACAGATCAGGGACTGATATTGGATGCAAGTAAGTAAGTGGATAAATGAATAAAAGGTTGATAGTATGACCCGGATACCTGTTGAGCACCCCAGATACGAATCTCTCATAACGCGTGAAAGGATCGTTGAAGGGGTGCAAATAGGTATTACCAGTAAACAGGGTTTGATCGCACAAGGTCGGGGTGAGACTTTTGATTACCTGCTTGGCGAACGAACAACCACAACCGCCGCATATGCAGAGCGTGCAGCGGTTGCATTACTTCTTCTTGCAAAAAATCCCATTATTTCAGTGAATGGTAATGTGGCAGCACTTGTGCCGGACCAAATTGTTGCATTGTCTGATGTAACAGGCGCACCATTGGAGGTAAATCTTTTTCACAGAAGCGATGCACGTATGCATAAGATCATCGAGCATCTAAGTGCTCATGGTGCATCAGATGTTCTTGGCAAAAAAGGGGACGGGCGCCTTGACCTGAAACACGACAGGGCTATTGTGGATGAGGTTGGCATATATAGTGCCGATGTCGTGTTGGTTCCTCTCGAAGATGGGGACCGATGCAGTGCACTTATTGCTATGGGGAAAAACGTGATCACAATTGACCTCAATCCCCTCTCACGCACGTCCCTTTCATCAAATGTATCTATTATTGACAATATCAGTCGTGCAATCCCTAATATGGTGCAATTTGCAATAGAGATGAAACATAACAAAACTGAAGAACTGGAATCTATTGTCGATTCATATAATAATGATAAAGTGCTTTCCTCTGCAATGTATGAGATGTCTGAAACACTTAAAAATATGTCAATTGAGCGTGGTATTGAATGGATATGATCGATAAGACGCGCAATTTTGTGTCAGAGGTGCTAAGGGATGAGCCAAGCACACACGATATGTCGCATATCGATCGCGTAGAGTCCGTGTGTATAAAGATCCATGAACAAGAGGGCGGAGATATTAAGGTACTGCGCCTTGCTGCGCTTTTACATGATGTTGGCATTGTAAAGGAACATAATGAAGGTGGCGACCATGCCGAGTACAGCGCAGAGATTGCACGTGAATTCTTATCTCACGCTGGTGCGGATGATGGTCTGGTGGATCATGTAACCTCATGCATCCAGACACACCGTTTCAGTCGTGGTTTGAAGGCAGGATCAATTGAAGCACAGATATTGCAGGATGCGGATCGGATCGATGCACTTGGTGCGGTAGGGATTTTCCGTTCACTTGTTTCGATGGGTGCGCTACGTGCACTCAGGCAGACGATCGGGACTGTGAAGGAAACATCAATGAATGCATATACTCAGGATCCGTTTGAGGGTTTTGGCGATTATATGGAAAACAAGCCGTTCAAGATAAAAGATCGGTTGAACACCAATACTGCGAGGGATATTGCGGATGAACGTCTTGTGGTGATGCATACGTATCTTGAGGCGTTGGAAATCGAAACTTCTTAATAAAATGTGATGCTTTTGTTGAAGAATAAATCCATACTAAGAAATGTGCTTGTTGTTTATTCCAAAAACGAAAATGGGAATATTCAAAGATTTTGAAGAAATGAGATTTTTGATTAATTGCAATGTGGCATCATTGTTATCAATCAAGTCTGAAGAATGTATCTGTCAATTAATTGTATAAAACAAGGAGCGATTTAAAATGGCATGGGATGATGATTTGAAACCACCACATTTGAATATAGCATCTTATCCAAATTCACCTTTAAGAGTGCTTGCTGGACCTGGTACTGGTAAAACATTTGCTATAATGAGGAGGGTGTGCCGGCTTCTTGAAGAGGGGGAAGACCCAAAAAAAATTCTTCTTGTAACATTTACAAGAATGGCAGCTAAAGACCTTGTGAGGAAAATATCTGAACTTGGAATCGAAGGTGAAGATGATATAGTCGCAACAACATTGCACAGCTTTTCTTTCTCAATGCTTCAAAGGGAGCAAGTTATTGAGATGACAAATAGAACTCCCAGACCATTACTTAAATTTGAAATGGAACCCTTTTTACAGGATTTAAAGCATCAAGGTCTTGGTGGAATACGTGATTTAAGAGATAATATTATCGCGTATGGATCAGCGTGGGCTAAGTTGCAACGTGATGATCCTGGGTGGACTCAAACCGATCAAGAGAGAAAATTTGAAATAAAATTGGTCTCATGGTTGAAATTTCATGAATCTATGCTAATCGGTGAATTAATTCCAATTGCACTTGAATACTTACGTTATAATCCTGAATCACCCTATAAAATGAAGTTTAATCATATTATTGTTGATGAATTTCAGGACCTGAATAAAGCAGAACAAGTATTAATAGATATTCTTGCAGAAGGATCAAAATTATTCATAGCCGGCGATGATGATCAATCAGTCTACGGATTTAAACATGCTCATCCAGATGGTATCCGTACATTTGATTCAACTCATTCAAACACGCATGACGAAGTATTAGTTGATTGCAGACGCTGTCCAAAATCAATCGTCAGAATTTCAAATGAATTAATTTCAAGAAACCCTCGGTACCCAAAAAAGTTATATGAAGTCCCAGACACGGCAGAAGGGGATATCCATGTATTGCAATGGAATGGTATGAGAGCAGAAGCAGAAGGTGTATCACAAATTATTAAGCATTATTTAGAGAATGAAGGAATATCTTCTGGTGAAGTTTTGATATTGGCACAAAGAAAGGATATTGCCAATATGATATCTGATGAATTGGAAAAATTAAATCTTAAATCTATTAATTCTTATGATGATGACATATTAAAAGGTAATACAATCGCTCAAGAACGATTCGTTTTACTTAATCTCATAGCAAATCCTGATGATAAAGTAGCCCTTCGATGCTGGTTAGGTTACCCTAGCAAAGATTGGCGTGCAAAACCATATTCTACACTTAGAAGTTATTGTGAAGATAGTGGTGATTCTCCATCTAATGCTCTGGAAAAAATGAGTGCTGGTAAATTGAATTTGGCTAGGTGTACTCCCCTTGTTGATCGATATAAGGAATTAATTGATGGCAAGTCAGGTATTGGAAATAAAGTCGGTCTGGAATTGATTAATGCATGTTTTCCAGATGATGTCGATGAGTATAAAAATTTAAGAGATCTATCGCTGGGAATATTAAAAGACGATATGGCACCAGAGGAACTGTTCAAAATATTAGTGGAAAAAATAAGTAAACCAGAGATACCTCAAAAAAGGTCCGAAATTCATATTATGAGTTTACACAAATCAAAAGGACTTGAAGCGGATTTGATTATTATTCCTTCTTGCGTTGAAGGATTAATACCTCAAGTCGATGAAAAAAAAACACCTGCCGAACAACAACAAGAACTCGAAGAAGCTAGAAGATTATTTTATGTAGGCATAACAAGAACAAAAAAAGTTTTGGTACTAAGTAGTTTTTTATATCTAAATGCCGGCATAGCAAAAGGAACGAATATAAAACATAGCATAATCAAAGAGGGATTAGCAAAAGTGCAGAGTAGTACTTTTTTAAGAGAGTTAGGTTCGTCCTGTCCGACTCCAATTAGAGGGGAAAACTTTATTCAAACTATGAAAGGGGAATAATTATAATATATTTATAGGAGATTTTAATATGGCAAACTCACTAATCGAAGAATTACCAAAAATCGTTGCACAGGGAAAAAAGGAAGCCGAACGAATTCTGGAAGGTTTATCAAAATCCAATCGGATTACATTGCAGACCAATGAACTTGTCCTGCCTACAAAAGCAGAGGGCGGGTATTTCGGACAGAATATAAAGCCCGATTACAAGAACGATTGGTTCAACAGGCTCATCTATGGGGACAACCTCCTTGCCATGCAGGCGCTTCTTGCAGGTGATGGTGACACCCCGTCCATGCGTGGGAAAATTGACCTAATATATATCGACCCCCCATTTGATTCAAAGGCTGATTACAGGACAAAGATACACCTTCCAGGCACTGATATTGAAGCAAAGCCAACAGTTATCGAGCAATTCGCCTACGCAGATACGTGGAAGGACGGGACATCTTCCTATCTGAAGATGATGGTGCCAAGGCTGATACTCATGAGGGAACTGCTCTCAGAGCAGGGCTCAATATATGTGCATATTGATGGGCATGTGGGGCATTATATGAAGGTGGTAATGGATGAGATTTTTGGAAAGGAGAACTTCAAGAATCATATAACTTGGCTAAGAAGTTCCAGTGGTAAAACTATATCGCGAAACTATCCAAATGATACAGATTTTATGTTATTTTATTCTAAATCTGATAATTATATATTTAATCCAACTTATATGCCACTTTCTACAACTACTGTTGCAATGTATAATAAAAATGACAATGATGGTAGGGGAACATACAGGTTATTCCCTTTACAAAAAACAGGAGGTCCGGGCCCTGAAACTACTTACGATTATAAAGATAATAACGAAAAAATCTGGAAATGTCCTTCAAAAGGCTGGCGTATGAAATATGAAAAGCTCAAAGCTTTAGAAAATGATGGCCGATTATATATTAATGAAAAGACTATTGCAGAGAAATCTTACTGGGATGAAAGGGATAATGAAGGAAGACTATCTAATAATCTATGGAATGATATCGCTAATTTACAAGGAGCCAATTCCGAAATATTGGGATTCAATACCCAAAAACCAGAAAAACTTCTAAAAAGAATAATCGAAGCTTCATCTAATGAAAATTCAATCCTTGCCGATTTCTTTGCAGGGTCCGGCACAACTGGTGCTGTTGCCGAAAAACTCGGACGGCGCTGGATTATGTCAGACCTTGGAAAACCCGCATCCATGATAATGCGAAAGCGTCTCATAGACCAGGATGCAAAACCGTTTCTGGTTCAGTCAATAGGTGATTACCAGAAGGAGCAGTACGAAGCCTCAGGATATAGGCGGATTGGAGACCTTGCTCAGGTTGTGCTAAATCTTTACGGTGCCCTGCCATTTCCGCAGGGGGACGCAGTGCCTGTCAATCTTGGATATATCAAAGAATCAAAAACCCTCGTCTTTGTGGATTCCCCAACAAAGATGACAGGCTACAACACAATCAGCAAAGCCCAGAAATACAGGAACACATTCATGGGCGGATGGGATAAAGTTGTGGTGCTTGGCTGGAACTTCGTGACAGACATAGGGGACATTATCAACAACTTAAACGACCCAAGATTAGAGGTTCTTGTAATCCCGCCTGACCTGCTGGATATGCTAAAAACGAAAGCAAGCTATGAAAAACTCATAAAGACAGGGCAAATTCGATTCTCTTCTTTGCAGTACCTGACCATCAAACCAATTAAGAAAAACAACTATAACGATGAGGAAGACGAACTGATTGTAGAACTTGATAACTACATCCTGCTATCTCCAGATGCACTGCCACTTGATGAAAAGAACAAGGAGAAACTGAACAATGCTATTGAAAAAGACCCCTTGAGCATCATTGAATACTGGAGCGTAGACCCTGACTATGACGGGGCAGTATTCAGAAGCAAATGGCAGGATTACAGGGAGAACACATTCAATGACGATGACCCATTCAGGGTTATAAAAAGCGCAAAACTGATAGTGCCTAAAAAACATGGCTCACGAAAAGTCTGTGTAAAAGCTGTTGACGTATTCGGATTTGAAAGCGTTGCCGTATCAGAGGTGAAATAATATGGCAAACGCTAAACTAAAAGGCACAGGGGATATTCCACTAAAATTTGCAAAAACAATCTCTGAAATCGTAAACACAGAATGGGATGATGGTAACGGCTCATTTCTTGAAAAAGTAAGTCCTGTGACAAAAGACCTTCTACGCTACTGGTTCCAGACATCATTTTGTGATACACGAAAGATTAACTTTCACAAAGGACAAAAACAGGCAATCCTCAACACCATCTACATGCATGAAGTCTTGAAAACAAAGAACGTTATGGACATGTACCTGTCCACTGAACCCGAACTATTGCAGAAGATGGATTTACTGAGCCTCAAACAGGATAAATACAATCATCCAAAATACGCCATTAAGATGGCAACAGGCACAGGTAAGACCTGGGTTTTAAATGCCCTTCTTATGTGGCAGTACCTCAACGCAAAACATGAAGCTTCGCCATCTGGATTATTTTCAAAGAATTTCCTGCTTGTTGCTCCTGGACTTATCGTTTATGAAAGACTGCTGGATGCATATCTTGGAAAAGAGCAGGAAGATGGAACAAGAAACTTTGATGAATCCGATTTTAAGATGTTTGAAGAGCTTCTTATCCCATCGGCATATAAAGATGAACTCTTCGGATTTATCCAGTCAAATGTTGTAAAAAAGGATGAAATTGGCAAAAAAGTAACAGGCAATGGATTGATAGCCATTACTAACTGGCATTTATTGGCAGGTGAAGAAGAAGACCAGGAACTTGATTCTCCATTTGATGACCCTTCTCGAATCATTAAAGATATTATACCAATAACCCCTGGCAAATCCGCTGGGCATTCACTGGAAACTTTGGATAACCAGTATCTTCGAGGAAAAGAAATTGAATATCTTGTAAATCTTCCAGACATGGTTGTATTCAATGATGAAGCCCACCACATCCATGATATAAAAGCAGGAGGTGAAGTTACCGAAGTTGAGTGGCAAAAAAGCTTACTGGCAATCGCAAAACCAAAGAATGGACAATTCATCCAGATTGATTTTTCTGCAACTCCTTATGATGTGCAGGGCTCAGGACAGAAACGGACAAAACATCATTTCCCCCATATAATTGTGGATTTTGACCTGAAAACAGCCATAAAAGAAGGATTGGTAAAAACAATCGCACTGGATAAACGAAAAGAAATTGCATCATTGCCTTTAGATTTTAACGCAATTCGAGATGGGAAAAAAGTTATTGACCTCTCTGAAGGTCAGAAGATAATGTTGCGGGCAGGGCTTCAGAAATTGCGAATGCTTGAAAAAGAATTCGTTGAATTTACAGCAGATAAAGATGGAATCTCAAATAAACATCCGAAAATGCTTGTACTGTGTGAAGACACAGTAGTTGCGCCCTTTGTGCATGATTTCATGATAATAACCGAGGGTTTGTCAGATGAAGAAGTTATGGAAGTTCATTCCAACAAAAAAGGCGAAGTAACTGATAAAGAGTGGAGCGAACTGAAACAAAAACTTTTTAGTATAGACAAGCACAAAAATCCAAAGGTCATTATTTCAGTTTTAATGCTAAGAGAAGGATTTGATGTAAACAATATTTGTGTTATAGTACCACTTCGAGCCACCACATCCAACATCCTCTTAGAACAGACAATTGGACGAGGGTTAAGGCTCATGTGGAGAGAGCCTATTTTTGAAGAAGTAAAAGCAGAAAATAGGCTGCTATTATTGCAAAAGAAACAGGAGCCTACAAACTATGTAGATCTGTTGAGCATAATCGAGCATCCCGCTTTTGATGAATTCTATAATGATTTAATAAAAGAAGGACTGATTGGTGAAACAGAAACAGATGCTGGCACGGGTAAGATTCTTGGGGACATCATTAAAGTAGGATTGAAACAAGGCTACGAGGAATTTGATTTCTATTTCCCCATCATAATCCATGATCAGGAAGAGACTCTTGTTCGCACCCAACTATCAATTGAGAATCTGGAACAATATCCTGTGGTGCTTGAAGACTTAATGAAATTAGTTCCGAAGGATTCAGATGTTTTTTATTCCGAAGAAATCACAGTAAAGACACGATTTGGTGAATACTCTGTAACAGGAGATCTTTTTACAGCAAAAAGTTACAATGAATTCATCTCAAAACTTACCAGGAATGTTTCTAATTTATTTGTTGACACAGGAAAGCGAAAAAGACGGTCATTTCCAATGATGCAGATAAATAACGCCGAGATAGCCAGATTAACCGATGAATACATACGCCATAAATTATTTGGGCAGGAATTTGATCCAATGGAAGGCAACAACTGGAGAATCCTGTTTCTTTCTGAATCAAGAATTATTACACACATGGTTCAAAATATAAGCCGTGAGGTCTACAATCTACAAAATAATACCGATGTAACAGATGCAACAATAATAAAAAGATATTTCTCCGAGATAGGGGATTTAAAGATGAGGGAGAACTTTTCTTTAGAGGTATCAAAAGTAATATACGAAAAATTGCCATACCCCTCGAACAAAGGTGAATTTGAAAAAAGGTTTATGGAATTTATTGATTCTGATTCCAAAGTAAAAGCATTCATCAAAATTAATGAGAATTATCATGATTTTGCACATATTACCTATATCAGGGAAGATGGAATGCTGGCACACTATTATCCAGATTTTGTTGTAAGAATTGCAGATAAAATTTACATCGTCGAAACAAAAGCCCAGAAAGATGTCAATAATCCAAGTGTCAAACAAAAGAGGGTAGCGACAGTAAATTGGGTCGATAAGGTAAATGAATTGAAACCAGAAGACAGAATGGAATGCACATGGAACTACATCTTACTCGGAGAAAATACGTTCGATATGCTCCGAAATCAAGGTGGATCGACAGAAGATATACTGGAATATACAAAAATGAGCAAAGCGAAAATTGAAGGAAAACTGGACGGGTTTGTTGATATTTAATGATGCTGTATTAATAATAAATAATGTACCGCAGATGCACGCAGATTTGTTATTTTATTCATTTACATATGCATTTAATAATTAATTTGTATTGGCAAAATAATTAAGATTATAAATTAGAGGATAATCATGTCTGACATCATAATAAAGAACGGTTACATCCTGACAATGGATCCTGCACAAGAAGATATTAATCGCGGCTTAGTCGTTATCGAGAACGGAATTATTACTCAGGTCGCAGAATCGACAGATGAGACTGCCGATACAGTGATCGATGCAAAAGGCGGGGTCGTGATGCCCGGACTTGTCAACACGCACACACATGCCGGTATGACACTCTTCAGGGGATATGCGGATGACCTGACACTTTGTGATTGGCTGGAGAACCATATCTGGCCTGCTGAGGGGCAGTTGACTGACAATGATCTTTATATTGGCACAAAACTTGCGTGTCTTGAGATGATACGATCCGGCACGACTGCTTTTGTGGATATGTATATTCATGTGGACAAAGTCGCGCATGCGGTTGAAGAATCAGGTATGCGTGCAGCACTTTCATACGGTATGATCGACCTTGGTGATGAAACGCGCGCGGAATCCGAACTCAGTGAAGGCAAGCGCTTTGTTAAAGAATGGAATGGGCGCGCTGATGGGCGTATCATTGCCATGTACGGCCCTCATGCTCCAAACACTTGTTCGCGTGAGTTTTTGATCAAGGTGAAAGAGCAGGCAAAACAGGACAATGTAAAGATCCATATTCATGTTCTTGAGACTGAAGCGGAACTTAACCAGATGAAAGAGCAGTTTGGAATGTGTTCTGTTAATATGTTAGATGAGATCGGTTTTCTTGACAATAACGTTGTTGCTGCGCATTGCGTCTGGCTTTCGGATGGGGATATTGATATCTTGAATGAGCGTGGTGTGAATGTATCGCACAATCCTGTGAGCAACATGAAACTGGCATCGGGGATTGCACCGGTTCCAAAAATGCTTGCACGCGGTGTGAATGTTTCACTTGGGACTGATGGATGTGCTTCTAACAATAACCTTAACATGTTCGAGGAAATGAAAACGGCTGCACTTTTACATAAAGTTAATACATCCGATCCAACGGTACTGCCTGCACGACAGGTGCTTGAGATGGCTACTGTCAATGGTGCACGTGCAATGGGCATTAATAGTGGTATGCTTAAGGTTGGATGCATGGCTGATATGATAATCGTGGATATGGGGAAACCACATTTAACACCTTTATATGATGTGCCATCCCATCTGGTATATTCTGCATCCGGTGGTGATGTGAGAACTACGATCGTCAATGGAAAGGTGTTGATGGATGATTACAAAGTTTTATCCATGGATGAGAAACAGGTAATTGAATCTGCGAATGGGGCATCTGTAAACCTGATATCGCGTGTGGCTGAACATAAATGATACGAATAATTTTAACAACATAATAACACTAATATAACACTTAAAAAATTAATGGAGATTCAAAAATGAATAAAGATGAACTTATAGAATCCGGTAATATGAAGATGGGGTGGGCACGCGACCATATGCCTGTGCTTGCAGTTATAAGAGAACAATTCGAGCGTGAAAAACCACTAAAGGGGCACAGGGTTGGGATGGCATTGCACGTTGAGGCAAAAACTGCTGTGCTTGTTGAGACACTTGCGGCTGGTGGTGCTGAAGTTGCGATATGCGGGTGTAACCCGCTTAGTACACAGGATGATGTCGCACAGGCACTGGATACTCGCGATAATATATCCTGCTATGCAAAATATGCATGCACGAACGATGAATATTATGAAGCTATCGACAAGGTTCTGGATTTTGATCCTGATATCACTATCGATGATGGTGCAGACCTTATTTTCAAGATGCACACTGAGCGTAAGGAAATGCTTGCTACGATCATTGGTGGCTGTGAGGAAACTACGACCGGTATCCACAGATTAAAAGCAATGGAGCGCGATGGTGCATTGAATATGCCAGTTATTGCGGTAAATGATGCAATGACTAAGTTCATGTTCGATAACCGATATGGGACAGGTCAGTCTTCCTGGGATGGGATAAATAGGACTACTAATTTGCTTGTTGCAGGTAAGAATGTGGTAATTGCAGGTTATGGCTGGTGTGGTAAGGGTGCCACCATGCGTGCTGTAGGACTTGGTGCTAATGTTATCGTGACCGAGATTGACACAATACGTGCGCTAGAAGCGCGTATGGATGGTAATGAGGTTATGACAATGAAAGAAGCTGCAAAGATAGGGGATATATTTGTTACTACTACGGGAAATCGCGATATTCTTACAAAAGAACATTTTGGGATTATGAAAGATGGTGCAATTCTTGCAAATTCCGGTCACTTCAATGTTGAGATAAATCTGGACGATCTAACCGCGATGGCGAAATCGATCAAAACTGTCAGGAACAATATCAAGGAATACGATATTGGAGACCGGCGCATCAATGTCATTGCAGATGGAAGGCTTGTAAATCTTGCAGCAGGTGACGGGCATCCTGCTGAGGTAATGGATATGAGTTTTGCGAACCAGGCACTTTGTGTGCGTTATATCGCAGAGAATAAGTTGGTAAATGGTGTCCATGCAGTCCCACATGACCTTGATATGTATGTTGCAAAATTAAAACTTGAAGCAATGGGCATTGAGATAGATGAATTGACAAGTGAGCAATCTGAATACATGTGCGGATGGGAATGCGGAACATAACCGCAATCATCCTGCCGTTTTTAAACTTATGGTGTTAACTTTGTAAAGTGCAAAAATAATATTATATATACATTTCGAGTAAATATTAGTTAAAAACATTGATTTATAATTATTAATCAATGTGAATCCTTAACTGCTTTGAAAATACAAATGAGTCTATTGCCCTTTTCGGAATGTTTATATATGATATTACCGTTGTGACAGCGCTAAGACTGAATTGGTATGGGTGCATATTATATTGAAAAGTATTCATTACCAATACCACAATGGGCTTGTAGCTCAGTCAGGCAGAGCGTCTGGCTTTTAACCAGACGGCCTAGGGTTCAAATCCCTACAAGCCCGCTCAAAATAATAAATTAGATCAAGATCAACGGCAAACGTCAGGCACAAATCTGCATAAAATTACACCGTTTTTATCTGGACATTTTACAGGGAGGAGAAAAATTGAGAAAATTTAGCTTGCTCGACCACAATTCAGTCCCAAAACATGAAATTATACAAGTGGATGATATTAAATCGTTATTAGAGAAATACCAGATAGAAATAGGCCAATTGCCAAAATTAAAAGAATCAGATCCTGTTGCAAAGGAACTAGAGGCAGCAGTTGGCGATATCGTTAAGATCACAAGGATTAGCCAAACCGCGGGTGAATCACTTTATTATAGGCTCGTAATTGAGTAGTAAAATAGGAGTTAGTAGTTTTAAGGGGCTACTTGTTCAACTCCAACTAAGTGGGTATGGGTCGTTTTTCGTTTTGACATTTTAAGCAATCAATAAATTCATAATATAAATTCAAAGAAGGTGCTATCATTACGTTAGATATTAATGTTTTATCAGAAGCTTATTTTACACGAGATAAGATTGTAAAGCATCACATAGATTCCTATAATAAGTTTTTGGATTCAGGGCTGCAAAAGATAATTGATGAACAGTCTACAATTGAAACCGATTTAGAGGGCATTTATGTTAAGCTAGGAAAAATAAGAGTGGAGAATCCGATCGTTAAAGAGGCAGATGGTGCAATTGAAAATCTGTATCCAAACGAGGCAAGGCTTCGTAATCTCTCATATTCAGCTCCATTGTACCTTGAGATGAGTGTGGTAAATGGCGACACCGAATTCGAACCAGTTGAAGCAAGGGTTGGCCAAATGCCGGTTATGATAAAATCCCGCATCTGCAATCTGGCAGGAATATCTGAGGCGGAAATGGTGAAATACGGTGAAGACCCACTCGATCCTGGTGGATATTTTATAGTTAATGGTACCGAGCGCGTTGTCATGACCTTGGAAGATCTTGCTCCGAATAAGATCCTGACCGAGATCGGTGTGCGTTATGGGGACAATATCGAAGTTGCCAAAGTATTCTCGCAAAGACGGGGATACCGTGCGCTCGTTGTTGTAGAAAGAGGGAGAAAATCACTACTGGAAGTTTCTTTCCCGTCAATCTCGGGACGTATCAATTTCATAACACTCATGCGTGCACTTGGTATTGAAACTGATGAAGATATCGTAAATGTGGTATCAACTGACCCTGAAATTATGAAATTCATGTTCGAAAACCTTGAAGAAGCCGAAGTGTTTACCAACGCAGAAGCTATCGAGAAAATTGGAGGACGTGTGGCATCCGGTCAGGCACGAGAGTATCAGATCAAGCGTGCAAATTATGTTATTGACAGGTATTTACTTCCGCATCTCGGAAACGAAGCACATGATAAGATCGCAAAGGCACATTTTCTTGGTAGAATGGCTGAGTCCTGTTTTGAACTTGCCCTGGGCAGACGTTCCGGTGATGACAAGGATCACTATTCCAATAAGCGTTTAAAACTTACAGGCGACCTGATGGAAGATCTTTTCAGAGTTGCGTTCAACCGCCTCACTCGTGATGTGAAATACCAACTTGAGCGTGCAAACATGCGAAACCGTGAGTTGAATGTTGTTACTCTTGTACGTGCAGATGTGTTGACTGACAGATTACAGCACCCACTTGCCACAGGTAACTGGGTTGGTGGCAGGACCGGTGTATCACAACTTCTCGACCGCACTGACTACATATCAACACTGTCGCACCTAAGGCGTGTAATTTCACCTCTGTCAAGAGCTCAACCTCACTTCGAGGCACGTGATCTGCACTCAACACAATGGGGACGATTGTGTCCATCCGAAACACCCGAAGGTCCGAATTGTGGATTGGTGAAAAACTTTGCACAGATGGTCGAATTGTCAACTGGCACAGATGACCTTGACACGATCAAGAATACACTTTACAATCTGGGTGTTACTCCAAGCATATTGTATGCTCCTGTTATTCAAGTGATTGAATATGATGAACCCGTTGATGATTACACTGACGAATTGGATCCAGATAAAAGTGATGTTAAAGTAACTAATTATGAGGATGACCCTTTACCAGCTGAAGCTTCAAGTGACAGTGTTGATGATATTGTGGATTCGATCCTGATAGGTACTACAGATGATGTTGAAGGGGACGATATATTATGAATGAAGCTAAAGTGTTTTTAAACGGGGAATTCGTCGGAACACGTGCAAACCCTGTTGAATTAGTGGCTGATATCCGGGCAAAGAGGCGTGAAGGGGTATTGCCGCGCCAGATCAATGTTACATTGTATGAAGATACACATGAAGTGATCATAAATTCTGATATAGGTCGGGCACGCAGACCACTTATTATCGTTGAAAATGGTGTGCCTCTTGTGACAGAGGAACATATTGAGCAACTTAAAAATGGCGAGATCGTGTTTGAGGATCTGATAAATGAAAAATTGATCGAGTTCATTGATGCCGAAGAAGAAGAAAATATATTTGTTGCATTGTATGAGAAAGACTTAACCACAGAACATACTCACATGGAATTGGATCCATCCATGATACTTGGTATCTGTACCGGAATGGTTCCATATCCGGAACATAACGCATCCCCAAGAAACACGATGGGTGCGGCAATGGTCAAGCAGTGTATCGGCGTATCCACCGCAAATACCAAACTCAGACCGGATACCCGTGCACACATTTTACATTACCCACAAAGAGCGCTTACACGAACGCAGACAAGCGAAGCAATTCGTTTTGATGATAGGCCGGCAGGGCAAAACTTTGTTGTGGCCGTATTGTCTTATGAAGGACATAACATTGAGGATGCACTGGTGTTCAATAAAGGTTCAATTGAAAGAGGACTTGGCAGAAGTCATTTCATAAGAACATTTGAGGGTGAAGAGCGAAGATATCCTGGTGGTCAGGAAGATAAGTTCGAGATCCCTGATTCAGAATTCAGGGGTGCACGTACTGCGGAAGCATATGCGAACCTTGACAGTGACGGACTTGTGAACCCTGAAACTGTTGTCGGTCCAAATGATGTACTTGTCGGAAAGACCAGCCCACCTCGTTTCCTTGAGGAGCAGTCAGATTTCGGTATTACTGTAGAGCAGCGAAGAGAGAGTGCAATTACTATGCGCTCGAACGAGAAGGGGATCGTTGACACTGTCATTTTGACTGAATCAATAAACGGTACACGTCTTGCAAAGGTCAAGATACGCGACGAAAGGATTCCGGAGATCGGTGATAAGTTTGCGTCAAGACACGGCCAGAAAGGTGTTATCGGACTTATTGTGCCATATCATGACATGCCGTTCACAGAACAGGGAATGGTCCCCGATCTTGTGATCAATCCACACGCCATCCCATCCCGTATGACGGTGGGGCACGTTCTGGAGATGATCGGTGGTAAGGTCGGTTCAATGGAAGGAAGACGTATCAATGCGACTGCGTTCTCTGGTGAGAAGGAAGAAGATCTTCGTTCTGCGCTTGCGAGACATGGATTTGCCCATACTGGAAAAGAAGTGTTGTTCGATGGTGTGACCGGTAATAAGATCCAGGCAGATGTTTTCGTGGGTGTCATTCTGTATCAGAAACTGCACCACATGGTCGCATCAAAAATCCATGCAAGATCACGCGGTCCTGTACAGGTCCTGACACGCCAGCCAACAGAAGGTAGAGCACGAGAAGGTGGTCTGCGATTTGGTGAGATGGAGCGAGATGTGCTTATTGGACACGGTGCTGCAATGACCTTGAAGGAACGATTGCTTGATGAATCTGATAAAGTGGTCGAACTTGTTTGTGGAAATTGTGGTATGATCGCCACGTTCGATAGAAAGCGAAATGTAAGGTACTGTTCAAATTGCAGCACAGAGACAGACATTCATCCTGTAGAGATGAGTTATGCGTTCAAGTTGTTACTTGATGAGATCAAATCGCTTGGAGTTGCACCGAGACTTAGCCTTGAAGATGCAGTGTAGGTGATTCAAAATGGATAATAAAATGCCTTCAATACCTAAACGAATTGGTGCGATCAAATTTGGTTTGATATCACCACGTGAGATCCGGAAGATGAGTGTCACAGCGGTAATAACCGCAGACACGTATGATGATGACGGATACCCGATCGACATGGGACTTATGGACCTCAAACTTGGTGTCATCGACCCGGGTCTTAAATGTAAAACCTGTTCAAGCCGTGCAGGCGAGTGCCCGGGGCACTTTGGACACATTGAACTTGTCGCGCCTGTGATCCATGTTGGATTTAATAAGATGATAAGAAAGACGCTACGGGCAATATGTCCGAAATGTAGCCGTCTGGCAATTGCACCTGCAAGGAAAGCAGAATATCTTGAACAACTTGCCAAATTAAAGGAAATGGGGCATCTACCTGATTCAGTTATCAGTGATGTATTCAAAGAGGCTGCAAAGGCAAAGACTTGCCCTTACTGTTTTGATGCTGATGGCAACCCTACAAGAAAGACGGAGATCAAATTCGAAAAGCCGGTTGAATATATAGAAGATGGTGAGAAACTAACTCCAACCGAGATACGAGACAGGTTTGAGAATATTCCTGATGAGGATGTGCGTGTGTTCGGAATGGATCCTGAGAACGCAAGACCTGAATGGGTAGTCTTGACGGTTCTTCCTGTGCCGCCAGTGACAGTCCGTCCATCAATTACGCTCGAATCAGGTCAGCGCAGTGAAGATGACCTGACTCATAAGTTGGTAGATATAATACGCATTAACCAGCGTTTTCAGGAAAACCGTGAAGCAGGTGCACCACAGTTGATCATTGAGGATCTGTGGGAACTGTTGCAATATCATGTTACTACATTCTTTGATAACGAAGTGTCAGGTGTGCCACCTGCAAGACACAGGTCTGGCAGACCTCTTAAGACACTTTCCCAGAGATTGAAAGGTAAGGAAGGAAGGTTTAGGGGAAGTCTGTCAGGTAAGCGTGTGAATTTCTCTGCACGTACTGTTGTATCACCTGATCCAAACTTGAGTATCAATGAAGTGGGCGTACCACTCCAGATCGCAAAACATATGACTATTCCTGTGAAGGTCATAGGACGAAATCTCGAACTGATGCGAATGTATGTTAATCGTGGCAGGGCAAATCACCCTGGTGCGAATTATGTAATACGTGAAGATGGTCGTCGCATTAAAGTTACTGATCAGAATCATGAGGAACTTGCTGAAAAGATCGAATCTGGGTGGACTGTTGAAAGACAGTTGATCGATGGCGACATTGTACTATTCAACAGGCAGCCTTCACTCCACAAAATGAGTATTATGGCACATCAGATAAAAGTACTGCCAAACAAGACATTCCGATTGAATCCTTGTGTGTGCCCGCCATATAATGCTGATTTTGACGGTGATGAAATGAATATGCATGTGCTCCAGACCGAAGAGTCAAGGGCAGAAGCAAAGATATTGATGCTAGTGCAGGAAAATATTCTTTCGCCACGTTTCGGTGGTCCGATCATAGGTGGAATACATGACCACATATCAGGCATGTTCCTGCTTACAAGAAATGAGAATTTCATTTCAAAGAACGGTGCTCTGGAACTGCTTCGTAAAGCAGATATAAGGGAATTGCCGGAACCGGCAGGACATAACGATGATGGTGAGCCATATTGGAATGGTAAACAGATCTTCAGTCAGATACTTCCAAAAGGGCTTGATCTTGAATTCCCTGCAAAAGTATGTTTCCAGTGTGAGACCTGTAAAAAAGGCGAGTGTGAAAATGATGCATACGTTGTTATCAAGAATGGAGAATTGCTCAAAGGTACAATTGATGAGAATGGTATTGGTGCTTTTAAGGGACTTATTCTTGATAAGGTGGTCAAAGAATACGGTACGACAATAGGTGCAAAATTCATTGATGATGTCACACGTCTTGCAATTCGTGGAGTAATGCGAACAGGGCTCAGTTTCGGAATTGCTGATGAGGATGTGCCAAAAGAAGCTAAGATCGAGATTACCGATGTTTTGGTAAAAGCCGAAGAAGAGGTGCATGAACTCATCAAGGCATATGAGGCAAAGGAACTTGAAGCATTGCCAGGTCGAACTCTTGCAGAGACCATTGAGATGCTTATTATGCAAAAACTTGGTAAAGCACGAGACAGTACCGGTCGGATAGCAGGTGACCATCTTGGTCTGGAGAATTCTGCTGTGATCATGGCTAAATCAGGTGCAAGAGGTTCAATGTTGAACCTGACCCAGATGGCAGCATGTGTTGGTCAGCAGGCGGTTCGTGGAGAACGTATCAAGAGAGGATATTCCCAAAGGACACTCACACACTTTAAAAAAGGTGATCTTGCTGCAGATGCGCATGGTTTTGTTAAAGCAAGTTACAAGAGTGGACTCAATCCAACTGAATATTTCTTCCATGCAATTGGAGGTCGTGAAGGTCTTGTAGATACTGCAGTTCGTACTTCACAGTCCGGTTATCTTCAAAGGAGGCTTGTGAACGCATTACAGGATCTTGAAGTACAGTATGACGGTTCTGTGCGTGAAACGCGAGGTGTCGTTGTACAATTCAAATATGGAGAGGATGGAATTGACTCTACCAAGAGTGATTACAGTAAACCAGAGGCAGTACATAGGATCGTTCGGTCGGTCACAGGAAAGGAGGTGAACTGAATGGCTATAAATGAAGCGACAATTGAGTCGATGATAAAAGACCTGGAACTTCCAAATAACATCTTAAAGACACTTCGGGATGATGCGTTGAAGGTAGGTGTCTCAAAGAAAGAGATGGAAGCGATCATCGAGCGTGTTATGGAGAGTTATAAATATGCATGTGTTGAACCCTGCGAGGCTGTAGGTGTTGTTTCTGCACAGTCGATAGGTGAACCAGGTACACAGATGACTATGCGTACTTTCCACTATGCGGGTGTGGCTGAGATCAACGTAACCCTTGGTTTGCCACGATTGATAGAGATCGTAGATGCAAGAAAATCCCCAAGTACTCCTATGATGACTGTTGCACTGGATGAAGGATATTCAACAGATCGTGACAAAGCCAAAAATGTTGCATGGGATATTGAAGCAACACATATAGAACACCTGGCAGATGTGACCACTGATCTGGCAAATATGCAACTTATCATTGACCTGAATGGGAAAATACTCTCTCAGAGAAATATGAATATTGATGATATTGCAGATAAACTCCGTGATGGACTTGGTGTGAAAATTAGCAGTCCGGATGTTGTGGAAAACCAGCTTATCATCACACCGGATGCTCCTTCATATCGTGAACTTTTGCAGCTTGCAAAGAACATACACACTGTTACCCTCAAAGGAATTGAAGGTATAAAGCGAGTCGTTATTCGAAAGGATGGAGATGAGTATACACTTTATACTGAAGGGTCTGCATTAAAAGATGTTCTTTTGATAGAAGGTGTTGATGCCACACGGACTTATACTAATAATATTGTTGAGACATATGAGGTGTTTGGTATTGAAGCTGCACGCAACTCGATCATAAAGGAAGCAGTCGATACCCTAAACGAGCAGGGTCTTACTGTCGATATTCGGCACCTAATGCTTGTTGCAGACATTATGACCTGTGATGGGGAAGTTAAACAAATTGGTCGTCATGGTATTTCCGGTGAGAAGGCGAGTGTGTTTGCACGTGCTGCATTCGAAGTTACTGTAAACCATCTTCTTGATGCAGGAATGCGTGGGGATGTGGATGAACTTAACGGTGTTACCGAGAACATTATTGTCGGACAGCCAATTAAGTTGGGTACAGGAGATGTTCACCTGATCTCCAAAAGAAGCGGTAGAGCCGGACTAACATAGTTATGTCAACCAGAAAGTAGATATAATGATTCAGATATTACAATACAAATCTTAATTGATACTATATAAAGAGATGATTTAAATGAATATTAATATCGATAAAGCACTTATCAAAGTTATCAGAACGGGTACGGTCATCATTGGATCGAACCGTACAATTGATGCAGCAGTAAGTTCCGATGCAAAAATGGTTGTACTCGCTGTGAATTGCCCGAAAGATGTAAGAACAAAAATCGAATCTACAAATGTGCCTGTGTTAAACTATCTAGGTACAAGTGTAGAACTTGGACCTGCATGTGGTAAACCATTTACGATCGCTGCAATGGCGATCATTGATGCTGGTGAGTCTGACATATTATTAGCGGCGGCATAAGGAGTTGCGTTATTTGACCGAGACCAAACTTTCAACAGAGGGAATAAGATATATAGCACTGTTTGAAAGTGTTACAGGTGCAGGTATTAAAGATTGCATTGTTGAAGATGACAGGATCATATATGTTGTGAAAACCGGTGAAATGGGTGCAGCCATTGGAAAAAATGGCGACCATATTAACCGTGTCAAAAAATCTGTTGACAAACATGTGGAACTTGTTGAGTACTCAGATGATCCTGAAAAGTTTATTAATAATGTAATTGGTTCCGCATCTGTTAAATCAGTGACTCTGGTCTTAAAACAAGACAAGCGATTGGCTTATGTAGAAGTATCTGATAATGACAAGGGACTTGCCATCGGACGTGAAGGAAAGAATATAGAAAAAGTAAAGATGCTCATGCAACGCCATCATAATATTGATGATGTCATTATACAATAGGGATCAAAGCCAAATTAAAACATACAATTTACACCATAATATTTAAGAACAATAATTGGAGAACGTAAAATATGCCAAACGGGAAATATGCAGCTCATACACTTCAGCAGAACCGAAAGGATGCGAGATGGAAAGACTCACGCTACAACAGGCGTGCCCTTGGACTGGATGTGAAATCAGATCCACTCGGAGGCGCACCACAGGGTCGCGGAATTGTGCTTGAGAAAGTTGGAGTTGAAGCAAAACAGCCAAACTCAGCAATCAGGAAATGTGTCAGAATACAGTTGATCAAAAATGGTCGCCAAGCTACCGCTTTTTGTCCGGGGGACGGCGCAATCAATTTCATCGATGAGCATGATGAAGTTACAGTTGAGCGAATAGGTGGTCGTATGGGTGGTGCAATGGGTGATATCCCTGGTGTTCGTTTCAAAGTTATTGGGGTCAACAATGTAAGTTTAAGAGAAATGGTTATTGGCCGTAAAGAAAAGCCAAGGAGATAATCACACATGTCTAAATTATTCAGTAAATGGGATCTCTCAGAGGTAGAAGTGACTGATCAGGGCATTCAGAGATACGTAAATCTTGACCCTATAGTTATTCCGCACACAAGCGGGAAGCATTCAAAACAGCAGTTTAACAAGTCAAATCTTTCAATCGTGGAACGATTGGTAAACAGTTTGATGCGTGGTGGTAACAACACAGGTAAAAAACAACTTGCAATACGTGTTGTGGATGATGCTTTTGATATTATTAATGAAAAGACAAAAAAGAACCCTGTGCAGGTTTTGGTTGAGGCTATTTCCAATGCAGGTCAAAGAGAGGAAGTTGTAAGACTTAAATACGGTGGAATATCTGTGCCAAAAGCTGTCGATACTGCACCACAGCGTCGTGTAGATTCAGCTCTTAGGCATATAGCAATTGGTGCGAGCCAGTCTGCATTCAAGTCAAAAAAACCATTTGCAGAATGTCTTGCATCGGAACTCATTGCAGCATCAAAACGGGATGCAAAATGTTTCTCGATAAACCGTAAGGATGGGAAAGAAAGAGTTGCGAAGGCAGCGCGTTAATGCGCTTGTCTTTTTTTATGGTATATGTTTTATAAACATGTAGTGCGAGTTAATGCGAACGAAGTGAGCATTTTCTCGTGGTATAGATCTAATAAATATATGGCGCGAGTAAATGCTAACGAAGTTAGCATTTTCTCGTTATAATCAATTTACGTAGGTAGTAAGTATGGGACGAAGAAAGAAAATGGTTGAGCGTGTGACAGCGCTGATGAGCAATCCGGTAAAGATCCGGAATATCGCTATTATTGCACACATCGATCACGGTAAAACCACTTTATCGGATAATCTGTTGGCAGGCGCAGGAATGATCTCCAAGGAACTTGCAGGCAGGCAGTTGTTCATGGACTCTGATGAAGAGGAACAGGAACGAGGAATAACAATCGATTCAGCGAACGTGTCAATGGTACACGAGTATGAAGGCGATGAATTCCTGATCAATCTTATCGATACACCCGGACACGTTGACTTTGGCGGTGACGTTACACGTGCAATGCGCGCGGTTGATGGTGCGGTCGTTGTTATCGACGCTGTTGAGGGTACAATGCCACAGACCGAAACGGTTCTGAGACAGGCATTAAAGGAACATGTCAGACCGGTTCTGTTCATAAACAAGGTTGACAGGCTCATCAATGAGTTGCAGGTTGATTCACAGGAGATGCAGATCAGATTGGGTAAATTGATCGATCACGTCAACAAACTCATTAAAGGTATGAATGAAGAGCGTTACAAGGAAGGCTGGAGAGTCGATGCGGCAGAAGGTACTGTTGCGTTTGGTTCAGCACTGTACAACTGGGCGATCAGTGTACCTATGATGCAAAAAACAGGTATTTCATTTAATGATGTTTTCAATTATTGCCGTGAAGGGGATATGAAGGCACTTGCCGAGAAATGTCAACTTCATGAAGCAGTTAACGATATGGTTATCCGTTTCCTTCCAAGTCCGATCCAAGCACAGGAAGCCAGAGTAAATGTAATTTGGCACGGTGATAAGACAAGCGAGATCGGCAAATCAATGGCTACTGCAAATGCTGATGGCGACATTGCATTCATGGTCACTGATATAACAATGGATCCACATGCTGGAGAAGTTGCAACAGGCAGGTTGTTTAGTGGATCACTTTCAAGAGGTACTGAAGTTTATGTGTCTGGTGCAGCCAAGAAGAACAGGATTCAGCAGGTTGGTATCTTCATGGGTCCGGAAAGACTTGAAGTCGAAAGGATCCCAGCAGGAAATATTGCTGCTGTAACTGGATTAAAAGATGCGATGGTTGGTTCGACTGTGACCACACTTGAAGATATGGTGGCATTTGAGAGCATTACTCATGCAAGTGAACCTGTCGTGACCGTTGCTGTTGAAGCAAAGCACATGAAGGATCTGCCAAAGTTGGTAGAGGTACTAAGACAGGTCGCAAAGGAAGATCCTACACTTAAGATCACTCTTGATGAAGAGACTGGCGAGCACTTGATGGCTGGTATGGGTGAATTACACCTTGAAGTTATTGCTCACAGGATCGAGCGTGACAAGGGTGTTGAGATCACTACGACTCCGCCACTTGTCGTATATCGTGAGACTATAACCGGACGCGCAGGTCCTGTTGAGGGGAAATCTCCAAACAGGCACAACAGATTCTATGTTGTTGTTGAACCTCTTGCACCGGAAGTTGTTGCTCTTATCAAGAGCGGTGGGGTTTCTATGAGAATGCCGGAAGTTGAGCGCCGTGAGTTATTGATGGCAGTTGGTCTTAGCAAAGATGAAGCAAAAGGTATTGCTGACATATTTGAGAGCAATATCTATATTGATATGACAAAAGGTATCCAGTATTTGAATGAAACAATGGAACTTATTCTGGAAGGCTTTGAGGAAGTTATGAAAGCAGGACCTCTTTCAAGAGAACCATGCATGGGTGTTAAAGTAACACTTGTGGATGCAAAACTTCACGAAGATGCAGTGCACCGAGGTCCAGCACAGGTCATTCCGGCATCACGGCAGGCAATACAGGCTGCTATGCTGATGGCAGATGACACAATGTTCGAACCATATCAGAAAGTGTTCATTCAGGTTCCGCAGGACAATATGGGCGGTGCGACCAAGGAAATCCAGGGTCGTAGAGGTATCATCATTAATATGACATCTGAGGGCGATATGACTATCATTGAATCCAAAGCACCTGTTTCAGCGTTGTTTGGATTTGCCGGTGATATTAGATCAGCAACGGAAGGTCGTGCAATGTGGAGTACGGAATTTGCAGGATTTGAACCTCTTCCAAAGAATCTGGTTACAGAGGTTGTATCCAAGATACGTGAAAGGAAAGGATTGAAGGCACAATTGCCACAACCATCAGATTTCCTGAGTATGTAAGACGGTATGTTTCCGTCTTATTACCTTATTTCGTTTAGGTCTTCGGAAAGGTTTAAACGTGTAAACGACTATTATGGTCAAAATACGTTAATTTGATTGATATATACTAATTAAAGGAGGATTAAATTATGGCTGAGAAACCACACATGAATTTAGCAGTCATCGGTCACATTGATCACGGTAAGTCAACACTTGTCGGTAGGTTAATGTTCGAAACCGGTGCAGTACCTGCACACCTTATTGAGAAATATAAGGTGGAAGCAAAAGAGAAAGGAAAAGAATCTTTCGCATTCGCATGGGTTATGGATACTCTTAAGGAAGAGCGAGAAAGGGGTATCACAATTGATATCGCACACAAGAGATTCGATACTGCCAAATATTACTTTACGGTCGTAGACTGTCCGGGACACCGTGACTTCGTCAAGAATATGATCACAGGTGCATCACAGGCAGATGCAGCAATTCTTGTAGTTGCAGCACCTGATGGTGTAATGGATCAAACAAAAGAGCACGTTTTCCTTTCAAGAACACTGGGTATTAACCAGTTGATCATTGCAATTAACAAAATGGATGCAGCAGATTACAGTGAAGAAAGATACAATGAAGTTAAAGCAGAAGTATCCGCACTTCTCGGTTTGGTAGGATTCAAGGCATCAGAGATCCCATTCATCCCAACATCTGCATTCAATGGCGACAATATCTCAAAATCAAGTGAAAAAACACCATGGTACAAAGGACCATGCATCTTAGAAGCACTTGACCTACTCAAAGAGCCAGAAAAACCTGACAAACTTCCACTCAGGATTCCTGTTCAGGACGCATACACAATTTCCGGTATCGGAACTGTACCAGTTGGTAGAGTTGAGACCGGTGTCATGAAGAAAGGCGAAACTGTTACATTCATGCCAAGTGGAGCAACCGGTGAAGTAAAATCCATTGAGATGCACCATGAAGAGCAGACTCAGGCAGTACCTGGTGACAACATCGGATGGAATGTCAGAGGTATCGGTAAGAGTGATATAAGAAGAGGAGATGTTTGTGGACCAGCAAGTAAACCGCCATCAGTCGCTGATGAATTTACAGGTCAGATCGTTGTATTGCAACATCCATCTGCAATAACAGTAGGATATACACCTGTATTCCACTGCCACACAGCACAGACTGCAGGAACTTTCATGTCACTTGATAAGAAACTTGATCCTAAGTCTGGTGAAGTCAAGGAAGAGAATCCTACTTTCATCAAGGCGGGCGATGCAGCAATTGTTACCATTAAGCCAACAAGACCAATGGTAATCGAACCGGTAAAGGAAATCCCACAACTCGGCAGATTCGCTGTCCGTGATATGGGTATGACCATTGCTGCCGGTATGTGCATGAGTGTCAAACAGAAATAAGACACTCACTTTTTATTTTTTTGGAGAAAAAATGTCACAGAAAGCAAGAATACGATTATCCGGGATAAGTCCCACAAACCTTGATGGTGTTTGCAATCAGGTTAAAGCGATTGCAGAGCGAACAGGTGTTAGTATAGCCGGACCTGTCCCACTACCTACCAAGAAATTGTTAGTACCAACCAGAAAGAGTCCAAGTGGAAATGGAACTGCTTCATGGGATCACTGGGAAATGCGCGTACACAAAAGGCTGATCGATATTGCAGCAGATGAACGTGCACTCAGACAACTCATGAGGATCCAGGTTCCAAAAGACATCAACATTGAGATCATACTTCAGAATTAATGCTGTGTAGTTATTGACATTCCAATAACTATTTCAGTTCAATTACTTTTGGTTACAGATATTTAGATGATTCTTATCTGTAACAAATCATCTCCCACGGCAGACTTTTTTTTCGAACTTATTATTAGCATACAATCATTTTGTAGATATCTTCATCTTGCTAAGCACAAGGTTATATTATTGTTAAGCATGTATTATGTGAAACGCTAAGGGCCTGTAGTGTAGTGGATATCACTTTAGCCTCCGGAGCTTAGAACCCGGGTTCGATTCCCGGCAGGCCCGTGAAGATCTAGCTTAAACAATAGTTCAAATTTGATACTATGCAATACGATGTCGTTGTTGTGGGTGCAGGCCCGGTTGGTGCCACTGCTGCAAGGTACGCAGCATTGAATGGTGCAAGTGTACTGCTTATCGAAGAACATACATCAGTGGGTTCACCGGTTGGATGCACAGGTCTGCTTAGCACACGTGCTATTTCGGAATGTGATATTAAGCCAACAAACGATATTGTTTTAAATTCGGTGCGAGGTGCACATGTTTATTCACCAAATGGGAGTTGTCTTCCAATTGATGGCGGAAAGACCAAAGCATACGTGGTTTCCAGAAAAATGTTTGATCGGAAACTTGTTGCTATGGCAGTTGATGCTGGAGTTGATATTTCTATCAAAACACGTGCTATCGGGCTTAATAGAACCAACCGACTGCAAGAACTATCTGTCTTACAGAATGGGGTTCCAAATACAATTACTGCGAATGTAATAATTGGTGCAGACGGCGTGCGTAGCAATATAGCAAAAATGGCTGGCCTTGGAAATGTGCAAAAAGTGTTATCAGGCATCCAGATCGAAGCCCCCTATACTTCCAATGATGCAGATTTTGTAGAATTATTCATGGGTTCTCAGGCACCCGGGTTCTTTGGCTGGACTGTGCCAGTGAGTGAGACAATATCTCGTATTGGGCTTGCTGTTCCAACGGGTAATGAATCACATGCAATACAATATTTGAACATACTGCTAAATTCAAATAAAGAAATATTTGAACGATGTGATGGCGGCGTACTTGATATTGTATATGGGGGCATACCGCTTGGACCACAGAGTAAAACCGTAGCCGATGGAGTGCTTATAGTTGGGGATGCAGCAGGTCAGGTTAAGCCAACATCTGGCGGGGGTGTATATACTGGTGCAGCCTGTGCAAAGATTGCAGGTGAAGTTGCAGCATCGTCTGTTATCGAAGAAGATGCATCAGTAGATCGCCTGAATGAATATGATAAAAGATGGCGGGCAAAACTTGGACGTGAACTTAATCTAGGCATGAAGATACACGAATTTATAGGTGGATTAAGTGACAATGATCTTGATGAGTTACTGGGTTCTATGAACACGCCTGCGATCTTAGACCTAATCACAGAATATGGGGATATGGACCGCCCATCAATATTGATGAAAAAAATGTTATCCCCTACGAATTCATGGCAGATGATGAATGTGTTTTGGGCATTCGCAAAAGCCGTATTATGATCTTTAGTATATACTGACCCCTTTCACACATTTGAGTTTCAGTATTGAATCCACCAGGTTGCCAGGGATTTTTGAATCGGTAATGATGGTAAGTCTTGGTTCATTAATAAAATACGGATCATCCGAAACCGCTTGTCGAATACTTATACTGTAGTCTGATATGACTTTGGAAACCTCTGCTAAAATACCGGTATTTGCCGCGTCATCCGGTGTGATGATAATTACACCAAGTCCAAGTAGTGGTGCCACATCACGCAGAAATGGTATTGAATGGACATTTTGGAATATGTTCTTTAATAATTCGTCTGAAAGTATGGTGTCAGTAGTTGAATCTACAACACGCCTGTCCACGCCGGCTTCTTTTGCAAGTTGTGTATGTGCGATCTCAATTTCACCAGATACAACTTTGCCGTCGTCATTTACCTGAAAACCGCGTTCAAAAAGGATCTTTAAAACCTTCTCTTGTGCAGGATGTTTTTTAAATTTTTTGAGTACTGTGTTCCACATAGCAATATTGATATCACTCAAGTTATAAAGGCATTTACGAATAAATCTTTGCTTACGCTAAGATAAACTCGCACTATACATTAAAAAATATATACTAAAAAAAAAGAAAAGAATGGTGAGATTAACCCACCATTGTATTTTATTGGTCAACCTTCTTTTTCAGATCCCAAACACTGTGTGCTGATATATGACATGTCACACCACAGTCTGTTAATGCCGGGCCATGCGGTGTTGCATGGCATGATGCACAAGTTGGAATCTGAGCATGCTGGACATGGCACTGTGCACAAGGTAGTTCAGAATGCTTTGTTTCGCTTTGTTCCATAGTATGTGTTGCTTCGTTGTGGCAACCCTCACACAAACTTGTTGGTGTTGACACTGGATATATCACCTTGGTAGGTCTGTGGGCAGAATCATGGCAGTTCTCACAATCATCCGCAGTCATCGTGTCATCATGTGCTTGATGACAGTTTGTACATTTTGGTATTGAACCATGTTTGCTGTGACACATTGAACACTCAAGGTAAGCGTGTTTTGTTGGATATACTTCAAATGTCTGTTGTGGTTCACTATGACATACACCGCACACATCGTTTTCCACATCCGTTGTCTTAAACTCAATGTCGCCTGGTGCATGAGCATTTGTATGACAATCAGCACAGTTTATAAATTCAGCACTGTGGTGCAATCCGTGACAGTCTGAACACTTTGGTACGAATCCATGCTGTGGATGGCAGAAGTCACATCCTTTCTTTGAGTGCTTTCCACCAATTTTATGAATACTGGTCACCGGCCCTATATGGCATTCCGCACATACATCTTCAGACATACCCCTCTCGTGTCCTGAATGGCATGCTGAGCAATCATCTACGGATACATGCGGATTTATAATACGTCCTATCATTAATGTCTGATAATCTTCATGACATTTCAAACAACGTTCTTTGCTCTCGAGGAAAATTCTATCATTTGGATTTGGTGGTGGACTGATGCCTGCGATATCAAATATCAACATCAATCCAACATGTGAATTGAATGAAAAATCCATCTCTCCTTGAGCACCTGTTTTTTTGTGACAATCACTACATGACACATCATGCGTGTTGTGTGCATAATCTATTGAATCACCGGGTTCATTGTATAAATTATATTCTGCTTCATGACAAAATTTACAAAATCTTGTATCTTCTATATAATTCATGCCGCTTTGCCATGATGCTAAAGCCGTCAAAAAAAACATGCCCATAAAAATTATAATTATCAACTTTCTTGCTGCCATTTTTATCCCTCTATGTAATAAAATCATCTATAATGGT
>JAHYJJ010000103.1:0-5113 GCA_019429165.1 Methanosarcinaceae archaeon
GCAAAGCAAGCCAGATTATTCTCTCTGCTGGATTTGGGAAAATTTATCGATTACTAAATAAATCGATAGCAAGAGGATTTATCTTTTGATAGGCCATACATTAGATCGGTCGGTTGCTATTGTTTTTTATCACATTTTTGAAAGTCAAGTCAAACTCTATGAATCATTCACGGGAAAATTCATTTGAAAACTAAAAAGTAAAACTTAGGTAGAATATTATCTGTAAATATTAAAAATTATAGATTTAATGGGGCTTTGGGACAGCCTGCCTTGATGTATGTTCCAATAACATTCTCCCCTTCAACCGCAGCGATAACACGTTCTGGATAGTGACCATTCACAACTACACAATCCATGTTGTTTGCGCGGATAAAATCCGGTAAACCAATATCAACACAGGTAGTTCCCATACTTAAGAGGTCAGTTGCTCCCATCTCCTGCACAAGTTCATTGTCCACAAGAACACCGTCAACATCAGTCACTTTAACAAGCCGTGCATTGATCATACTTGCCATCCATGCTGCAATGGTATCGGATGTAACGTCCCATGAGTGTTCAAGTTCATCCGTTTTTTTCAAAAGCCTATATGGCAGAAGAATGGAAATGCCAGGTTGCAGGTCGTCAATTGATCCAACTCCTTTTGCACCTGTTTTATCAATAAGATAATACCCGTACTGCTCCATTGCAAGAATGGCCATCCAGTGTGATGCCACTTCGCCGATGTTGTATTGTTTGCCGGCAGTACGTATCAAGTCTGCAAATATGCCTCCGCCCGGCACAATTAGTATTGTATCGCGGTCTTTAGAAGTCTCCGAGTATTCAAGAAGTTTGTTCACAATATCCGGCGCTGAATTTATCAGACTGCCACCAAGTTTCACAACAACATTCATTATAGGGTCACCATTTTTATGATTTGATAAACAAAATGTAATTAACCATAGAGGACGCAGAGGAACACAGAGTTTGTATCTAATTTCTTCTCTGTGTATTTCCGTTCCCTCTGTGGTTTTATTTTGATTACCTATGGAAATTGTATAATATTATTTGTTAATCACTAAACTTATCCGATCTTTGTTTCAAGCATTCGTGCCGCAGCATAAGCCGGAAATACCTTTGAGATTTCACTGCCCCATTTATCAGAAACAGAGATAAAATCAAATCCAAGACGCTTTGCAGCGTCCTTTATCATAAATTCACCAATTCCTGCAGAAGCGATCGTGTTCAATCCATTTTTTTGTGCCACATCGAAGATCGCATCGCATAGCAATGATATTTGTTTATCTTTCACCTGCTTCGCAATGCTCATAATGTCTTCCTCTAATATTTCGGTAAGGTCTGCACAGACCACACGCCCAAGACGGCGAGCCGCATCGGTTTTTGTATTTCCTGCACCGTCTGCGGTTTCACAGGTGTATATCTGCTGTGTGATATCGCCAAGAAGCAGGTATGCATCCGCAGTTGTTGCAAACAGTTCAGATGAAAGCCGGCATGTGCCGCCGCTGACCTTTACACTGTCAAGCAATGTCGCGACATTGGTTCGCAGGGTTCCTGCGTAAACGAGTTCACTCCGTAAAAGGCGTGAGAAATCTGTATGTCCGGCTCTGTGTTTACCATTTATTATTGGGATGATATCACTTGTGGTGCTTCCGACATCTACAAAGATGCAGTCCCCGACTTCCGAGCCAATAAGGTTTGCAGATGCCGCCCAGTTGGCAGCAGCCAGTTTCTGTATGTCGTCAGAGGATGCGTTGAATGAACCTTCATTGTTCACGTACCTGATCTCACAATCGAACGCATTTTCAACAGCATCCATTATGAACCTGATCCCTTCTTGCTTGTCTGAAAAGCAGTCTGCAAGTTCGCCTGTCATTACGACATTTAACATATCGGGCTGTAGCCTGTCTGCTGCCTCTTTGAGTACGGTTGGTAATTGTGTATCTTTCCATAGCGGTATGTAATGCAGTTCAATTATACTGCCATCCGATGATGCAAGTTTCGTGTTTGCACCGCCAATATCAATTCCAATGTTCTTCATTTCAGGTCCTCTTTTGTGAACATGTATTCGCCGCTAATGTCAACCGAATCGGGAAGTCCTCCAAGGCGGTTCTTTAGAAGCAGGTCGGCAATCTCCTGCTTCATTACTTTGCTTATTGAAAAAAGCGATGTGGTCGGGCGAGGGTTCACATCCACCACATAGGGTTTGTCAGCGAGCACTATGTCAACACCCACATACCCGCGGCAGGAAAGTGCATCAGTCGCAGAGATCGCGGTGTCGTACAATTCTTTTTGCCGCGTTGTTTTGTATGGTGTCAGGTTACCGTTGTATTCTATTTCTGAATTTTCGTTTTCGGGATGAATGACTATCATCTGTTTGTTGACGGTAAGCGAAAGTGACTTTTCTCCACAGATCAGACTTACGCTCAGGTGTTCGCCTTCGATGTACTCGGTTGCAATAAAACCTTCTTGCTGCGTAAAATTAGTGCATATCCGCGTATCCTCTGAAGCGCATCCATAACGTGGTTTGACAACATAATATCCGCCTTTTGCATGTTCCTGTCTTATAATTTGCGGAGCAGGTATTCCCGCAGAATTGAGGATTTCAGTGCATCTGACCTTATCCGCACACAATGCTGCCGATTCGGGAGTACATCCAAGATTGAGGGTGTTATCCTCAATGACAGATGTGAGATCAAAAAGCAACTCATCTGGCGCAATTACGAGTCCGGCATCACACTTTTTTGCTTCACGTTCAAGCACAGTTGCAAAGTTATCTTCATTTGACTCGACAGGCGTACCACTCACGAGGGTTGTGCCTGCTGACGGATAAGCGACGTTGTGCCCGAGTTCGATAAAACTACCGGCAATTGTTTGCAACATTGCCCTTCCTTCAAGAAGGAACGTGCCACCCATTCCAGTGCCGACAGCGTACTCTGCGAGTAGTATTTTCATGAAGGATGCAAGTGTATTATTGAATATATATCATTTGATATTATGTGGGGGGTGGAATGAGTGTTCAGCCCGGCGCGTGGCACAGATGTGCCGCTGCAATTTCGGCAAACACTCCCTCATTATTGGAATGTTTTATGGATACTCTCCATTTAAAAATGATTGTGGGAAGGTGATCAAATTGATCACTTCTTACTGCCTCCTCCTTCGACTACCATCTTCAACAAAGCAGCCGCCACATCAAAGGATGCATAATCTTCCTGGATCACCTTTTCTACCAGATTTTCATATTTGCCAAGATGGCCTTCCTCTATGATCCCTTTGACTTTTTCTATAAGAAGATTTGTTCTTATATCATTGACATCACTGACAGAAGGAACTTTTTGTAATATGATCTTAGTCTTTGTGAATTTTTGGATACCTCTGATCCTGTGTACATCCCTTCCTGAAACAAAGGTATATGCATGCCCGGCTTTTCCGGCCCTTGCAGTCCTTCCGATCCTGTGTACATAATATTCGACATCTGTGGGTATGTCATAGTTGAAAACAGCATCTGTTGCACCCACATCTATCCCTCTGGCTGCTACATCAGTGGCAACCAATATGTCAATTTCACCACTTCTGAATTTCGCCATGACGCGATCCCTTTGGGTCTGTGCCATATCACCATGCAACCCATCGGCCAGATATCCTTTTGTTTTTAGGTCTTCAACCAATTCATCCACACGTTTTTTAGTATTGCAGAACACGAGGGATAAATTGAAATCGTGAAGATCGATCAAACGGGACAAAACCTCAGTTTTTGCATGGTTTTTGACTTCGCAATAAAATTGTTTAACATTGGGTGCGGTCATTTTCTTATGTGTCAGTTTCACTATTTGTGGGTTGTTCTGATACTTTTTTGCCATACGTAAAATTGCCTGTGACATGGTTGCAGAGAAGAGAATTGTCTGCCTCTCCTCTGGCATATTCTCAATAATGAATTCAATATCATCCCTAAATCCCATGTCAAGCATTTCATCTGCTTCATCCAGTATGATTATTTTCACATTATCCATTTTCAATGTGCGGCGGTTCATGTGATCCATAACACGACCGGGTGTACCGATTACGATCTGTACGCCTGTTTTCAACGCTCTGATCTGACGGTCTATAGGCTGTCCACCGTAAACCGGTAAAATCTGAATAGCCTTTTTATACTTTGATAATTTTTTCAGTTCTTCAGATAACTGAACTGCTAACTCTCTTGTGGGGCACAAGATCACAGCTTGTAATTTTTTATTTCCCGGATCGACCATTTCCAATGCTGCAATTCCAAAAGCTGCAGTTTTACCGGTGCCGGTTTGTGCCTGTCCAACCAGGTCATCTCCATTTAGCATATACGGGATAGCCTGAGCCTGGATGGGAGTGGGTTCCTCAAAACCCATATCTTTTATTGCCAGTTTTATTTCCTTTGATATATTTAGATCATTAAATTTTGAATTTTCCATGTGTAATCACCTTAAATGTGTTATTAAATCAAAATTATAAAATAGAATTTGCATATACTTCCTTTTTGCAGGAGCATAAATGTATCTTGTAACCTTAATCTCTACCTTTAAAAGGCATTAACTGCATATAACTATTATTACACCCATAAAAACAGACATCATACCAAATATGCTCACACTTATTTTTGTAAAAATAAATATATACTATCAACCTCATTCTTTATAAGCGAGGGATGAATATAGAAATTTTACACGATAATCCATTTGTTCAGGCACTTGCGATTTCTACAGCAATGGGAGTATTCATGATCGGAGTCGCTCTGGGTATCATTAATATGGTTACGACAGGGGCAAGTCCATTGCCGCTTGCTTTGTTACTGCTCATCTTTGCAGTCGTATTTATCACTGGTTCTGTTTTTTTCGAGCAGCGTGGTGCTGACCATGTAGGTTCCTTGGTCGGAGGATGCATTGCAGCATTTGCTGCCACATTTGCAGTCACATCGTTCTTTAGTGGAATTATATATGCATTTAATAGCGGGATCGAGACTTTGGGTTGGGAACAGATCACATCTGCACTTGCAATTTGTATGGTTGCCAGTATGGTGATAATTAGAACGCTTTCGCACAAAATGCAGAATCAATATTCTTGAAAATGCAGAATCAATATTCTTGAAAAT
>JAHYJJ010000104.1:0-5074 GCA_019429165.1 Methanosarcinaceae archaeon
TATAAATCTGGCATTGAGCACTAATTGTATACAAAAAAGGTTTTTATTTACTGGTGGGGTGTTGTTGTGCAGGGTGTTTAATTAGTTCATGATAAAAACGATTTACATCACGCGTGTAGCGCGCATTCATTCCCAATGCCATCTGAAGACAAATGGACACGATTTACATCACGCGCGTAGCGCGCATTGCTCTGCATACATATCGAATTTTCAATCGCTATCTGCATATTCTACAACTTTTAATAAATGTTTTGCTAACTATTTAGTTAATTCAAATTGGCATGGATAAAAAGTGCCGCCTGCAAGCGGTCGCAATGTTTTTGGTTTAAAATCGAATAATTTCATTTGCGAAGTCATTTTAAAACAGATATACAAATACCAAAAAAGAATAGAAAAAAGGGTGATTATTCATCACCCTCAAAATAGTTTTTTAAAAAAGTGTTTTACACGTCTTCAGGTGCATCTACAGTTTCATCTTCTACTGGTGCATCTTCAGTTTCATCTTCTACTGGTGCATCTACAGTATCATTTTCGATTTGTGCATCTACAGTTTTATCTTCTACTGGTATATTTTCAAGTATTTCCACTAATGCATCTTCAGGTTTTGATCTGGTTTCAACCATGTGTGCAGGTACGAACAAGACGTGAGTCTTTCTGATCTCAACCCTTCTAAGCGGATAAATGTATTTTGCCTGCCTGTATATGTTTGCAGACAACTTTCCGATAATTGCTTCTTCAATGAACTGCTCGTAGTTCACTTCAGATGCCCTCTTTATAACGGTCTTGATCATCTCTTCCCTGATGCCTTTGATCTGGCTTGTACGTGCTCTTTTAACTGTGAAGCATGTGGGTTTTACAGTAACCTTGTAGCCGTCCTTTGTTTTAACGTTAAGGTTTGCATCGATCCTTGAGGTCTGGCGCTTTACAATTGAACGAAGATAATCGGTAGTGAGCTCATGACCAAGGAATTTCGTGTGTGCAACATTGCCCACAACGTCATTGATCTCGAGTTTGAGTTTTGTGTTATGTTTTGAGAAATCGTTTGTGAGTTCACCAACTGTTGTCTCAACAACACGCCCGATCAAATTCTCCGGGTCGCCAGTTAAGGTAAAACCGATCTGGTTACTTCCCATGAACTTTGGTATCTCAACAGAATACCATGTTTTTGATTTCCACTTATCTAATTTTCTCTGTACTTTCCGTGCCATAATAATCCTCCAGTGTTATTGTAATATGAATGATTCGTTAACTTTTGTTAACGTATCGTTAATGTATTGTAAATTTGATATGTTCAATAAAATCCATGCAGTGCTCAATATTCGGTCGAATTGACCTGTGAGCAGTTATAATATTAGCTATTAATTGGCGCTCTACAAACATCATATCTACATATAAGCTAATCGGTCGAATTAGATTTTGTGGTAAAAATTTAAGTATGGCCTGACATTCTATACAGACTTCTTACTTTTCACCCCAAAGGGTTATCGTCCTAGGGGTGATGGCCTCCAAGGGTGGCAAACAATAGGGTGATGGACTACGCGGTGTAAAAAAGCAATTGTGCGTAAAAGGAAATTGTTTCAATATCTCTGAGAAACATTGTAAAAAGTAAGTTAACTATAACTAACATAAAAATAGTTTTTATGTTAATCGCAACTAACACACTTTATAACTTTGCTTTAACAACTACCACAAATCGAAAAATATTAACCAAACGCAATTTTTTCAATGGCCCCATGAAGTTGTTGATCAAAGGATGCCGGTTTTTGTTGAAAGTAGGATTATGGTATGACTTTCTTCGCAGGCTCCCTGTTTTGCCCCAAATTACAATATTTCCATTTCAAACATTGTAAAAAGTAAGTTAACTACACATAACATAAAACTCAATTTTATGTTAATCGTAACTGTTATATTACTTAAAACAAATTTGTATTTATGGAAATTTCTGCATTAATGATGCAATTCAATGATTGGTGGAAGACTGGTCATGTGAGAAAAGAACACCGTAAAGAAAAGCGACGGACGCTTTTTACTCAAATTGAGAAATATCTTCCTGACAGGCAGATCATAGGCATTACCGGACTTCGGCGAACCGGAAAAACTACACTGATGTATCAATTGATCGATCATCTGATAAACAGCGGTGTCGATCCAAAGAACATTCTTTATTTTTCCTTTGACGAATCCATTGCCGAACAACCAGATGTAATGGAATTGTTACTTGAGAATTATAAAAAGTTCATTCTCAAGAACGATCCGAAGCAATCATACATATTCATAGATGAAGTGCAGTATGTGGATAAATGGGAGGCTGTGGTGAAAAGATACTACGACCTCTATCCAGATATGAAATTCTTTGTATCAGGTTCGGCAAGTTTGCAGATCAAAAAAGCGAAAGAAAGTCTTGTGGGCAGGCTGTATGAATTTATACTTAATCCTCTGAATTTCAGGGATTTTCTTGTGATGAAAGATGTGCAATTACCGGATGTTGTAACGGATTTTGATTTTAAACTGTTCGAACAAAGATATTCAGATATGTTCATTCAAAAAGATGAGATCGAATCACTTCTCCATGAATATATGATGAAAGGTGGATTTCCCGAGATCCTTGAAGAAGAATCCATTGAGAAGATGCATCGATATCTCAGAACAAACACTGATAAGATCATATTCCAGGATATTACGAATTTGTTCGATATCAGGGAGCCTGCACTCCTCATGGAAATTATGAAGATCATTGCATCCCAGTGCGCAAATGTAATCGAGTATCAAAGTTTTGCAGGGTCTCTGAATGTGTCAAGACAAACGGTATCAAATTATATTCTGTATTTGCAGGAGTCATTCCTTCTCAGGAAAATGTCGAATTATACTGGAAGTTATCTTTCAAATGCCCGCAAGGCAAAGAAGTTCTACTTGCGGGATCATGCTCTGGTAAATGCCCTACTCGGGTTTAAGGATATGATTTTCCCTGCGGATCATGCCGGCAGGATAATTGAAAATATCTGTGTGAACCATCTGGCATCTGAACATTTCTGGCGCAAAAACTATGAGGTTGATATTGTTCTAAATGACGGCGAGGTCGTCCCTGTTGAGATCAAGTACAGAAATGATCCAACCGACATCAAAGGACTTGAAAAGTTCATGTCTAAATTTGAGATCGAGACTGGTGTTGTGATCACAAAGGATGTTTTAAAGGTTAAGGCCGAGGTAGGAAAGGTTTTATTCATTCCGGCGTGGTTGTTTTTGAGTGTGTTTGAAAGATCGGATTGGGGGTAGTTGTTGGGGTGGGTTTTGCGGTGTGTGGCAGGTCAAATACCAGCAAAAGAATGCGAATTTTTCAATACCCGGCGTGGAGTTGTTGATGACTGGATGCCGGGTTTTTATTGAAAATTGGATTGTACTCCGTTTTTCTACACAGATTTCTTATGTGCTCCATCGTACCAAAAACCATATAGGCAATACTACCACTTTACCATTATGCATGAAATTGCCAATATTGATAAGTTTGGGCGTATATTGATACCAAAAAGTATGAGAGAATTGCTTGGACTTAGCAAGTCCAACACTGTATTTATAGAAGACAGAGATCACGAACTTGTTATAACTCCCGTGCACAAAAAAGCGACTGACACGGTTAAAAAAATATCCCTGATGAGTTTGCCTGTGGATGATTGGGAATCAATGGAAGACGAGATCGAAAAAGGTGCACTTGATGACTGAGTATTTTCTTGACACCAATATTTTCATGTATGCCGCCGGCAAACCCTACAAATATAAAGAACCGTGTGTTTCAATTCTTTCAAAAATAGTATCCTGCGAAATTAATACCGCCATAGATACCGAAGTATTTCAGGAGATAATGTATCGCTACCATCACATTGGTCTTGCCGATAAAGGCGCAGATCTTTCATGGAGTATAATGGACCTTGATATTGATGTGCTGCCGATCACAAAAAAAGATATTGAACTCTCACTGTACTATTATCAAAAATACCAAAAAGATGGCATTGGTCCAAGAGACATAATACATGTTGCAACCATGCTGAATAATAATATTGAAAAGATAATCAGTGTGGATAAACATTTTGATCTGATAAAAGAAGTAAATCGTATCGATCCGTTGGAACTGATGTGAGTTATTCCCTTTTTAATGCCACCCGAGGTCGGAAAGATCTTATTCATTCCGACATGGTTGTTTTTGAGTGTGCTTGATAGATCGGGGGATAGTTACTTTGCAAGTTTCAAAGCAGTTTTTAGGTTAATAGGTTTGATATGATTTTTTAGAGGTTTGAAATGATGGTCATCTGTTAAAATATGTTTAACGTTCTCAACTATTCCTGTTGCTGCAATGAGTGAATCAATAGTCGGAATTTTATATTTCAAGCGCAGTTCTCCTGCCTGCATGGCAATCGTATGATCGATATCCACAAAAATAAGATTGGAATTTATGAGGCTGTTCAGATTACTGCGCATTTTTTCTTTATGATTTATGCCGCTGATCTTCACTAATTCAGTGAGCGTGACAACTGAAACAATCCCTGTTATTTTCGTGTCCTGTATTGCTTGTGCAATATCAAAATATGAATCATCTATGAGAATGTCAGCCACATGCATTGTGTCGATAAGTATGGCTTCCATCTAATACCTGTCCTCATTTCGCATTCTGTCGATCTGTTCCCTGATACTTTTGCTATCCAGATCAGACCATGTCCCGCAAAGTGCTGTGAGTTTTTGAGGCATGAACATCTTAATATACCCTTCTTCTTCCACGATCTTCAGTTTAGTACCTTTTACGAGCCCGAACTTTTTTCTTATTCTGGCAGGTATGACCATCTGTCCTTTTGCGCTTAAGGTTATTGTCTCCATGTCTTACATGTAAGACGTAGTAAGATATATATATTTTTCTCAATCGAATTTTTCCAATTTAACGGACTGTGGATTATACTAAATAGCATCTATTTTTTGTAACTTTCTGCCACAGAGTACACAGAGGGCACAGAGAACGTAGCAACATTCCCTCTGTGTACTCTGTGCGCTCTGTGGCTGTCAGATATAGTTCTAAATTATACTTGCGGAG
>JAHYJJ010000105.1:0-5065 GCA_019429165.1 Methanosarcinaceae archaeon
CCAAACACTGATAATCACAACAAATAATGTTTCGGTTCGGCAATGGCGCGATGAACTCCTCTCTAAGACTCACACCGAAGAAATGGATATTGGTGAGTTTACAGGGCGTGTCAAAGAGATCAAGCCGATAACGATCACCACATACCAGATGTTGACACATCGTCGCTCAAAGGATGAGCCACTGCACAATCTTGATATTTTTACAGAGCATGATTGGGGGCTTATCATATATGATGAGGTACACCTGCTTCCGGCCCCTGTATTTCGTGCAACAACTGCAATTCAGGCCAGACGGCGACTTGGGCTGACTGCTACTTTGGTGCGTGAAGATGGAAAGGAGGATGATGTCTTTGCACTGATCGGTCCAAAGCGATATGATGTCCCATGGAAGACACTTGAGAGTCGCGGTTATATTGCAGAAGCCATCTGTACCGAGTTTCGTGTTCCTCTTTCGGCTGAAGAAGAACTTGAGTATGCCCATGCTGATAACCGTGCCAAGTTTAGAATTGCTGCAGAGAATCAGCGCAAAAAAGAGCTTGTTTGTGAACTGCTGGATAACCACGCAGGAGAGAACATCTTAATAATTGGTCAGTACATTTCGCAATTAGAAAAGATTGCCAAAGAATTAGGGCTGCCAATTATCACAGGTAAAACCAAACATGATGAGAGGGAGAAACTGTATGATGAGTTCAAACAAGGGCATATCAAAATACTTGTGGTATCCAAAGTGGCAAACTTTGCTGTGGATCTGCCTGATGCCAGTGTCATGATCCAGATATCAGGGACATTTGGTTCGCGTCAGGAGGAAGCACAGTGATTGGGGCGCATTCTTCGACCCAAAGCGTATCCCTCTCATTTTTACACACTCGTATCAAAAGGGACCACAGAGCAAAGTTTCGGTAGCAATCGCCAGTTATTTTTGGTGGAGCAGGGATATAGATATCAGATCAGATATTTTTGAGATTTGCAGACCGATGAAAATCAGACCAGATGGTGAGACTGACTTCTGTTGAATATGTACGGGAAGAAATCTGTCGATTGGATTGCGATACATTCGATGAGGCATGAGATAATCTGATAATTTTGACACCGAATGATAATAATATGCCTTCACACATAGCCAAACACCACAATTCAGACCGCGCGCAGAGTTGCAGAAAAACTTATTAAATCCGTAAAACTTCATATGATTATGCACAATAATAATTATCGAAGTAGATTGGGCCATTATGGAAAGTACGTTTACTGCAATATTTGATAAAAACTATGATCGGTATGTCGGATATGTTGAAGAATTGCCTGGGGCTAATACTCAGCGAAGAACACTCGAAGAAATCCGTGAAAATCTTATCGAGGTAATCGAATTAATTATAGTCTCCAATAGAAAACTTGCGAAGAAGGGTTTAACGGGCAAGGAATTCATTCGGGAAAATCTAAAGGTTGCTGTCTGACAACTCGTGTCAAAATTATCACTTGAAACTGTAGCGCTTGTCGATTTGCTTTTTAGCAGAGTAGGAATACGCCGCATGGCGGCGGTTTGCTGCGTTATTTATAGTATCTGAAAACAAAATCATGTCCGTTCCTTCATCCCATCTCCATTCCCCCGCACCAGCGAAGCCACAACACCTACTGCACAGATCCCTGCAGCAACCATGAATGCATCATGATATCCACTCAAAAATGCAGGAATGTATGATATTCCCAGTGCCTCGTTCAATTGAAGTCCTCTTGTGAATACGGCGCTGGATATGGCTATTCCGGTAACCATACCAAGGTTGCGCATTATCGCGAGTAAACTGCCGGCAATCCCCAGACGGTTCTTTGGAACAGAACCCATGACGATGCTGTTGTTTGGTGACTGGAACATTCCCATACCCAAACCTACCATGCCCAGCCTGATGACTATGTCAAAGAAAGTAGATTCTTGGCCGAGATTGCCCAGAAGATAGAGGGCGAGACATGTAATGGCCATGCCGATGCTGCTTAGCATGAATGAACTTGTTTTGTCGGACAAAACGCCGCTAAAAGGTGCTACTACTGCCATTACAAGTGGGATTGCTATAAGGGCCATCCCAACATGGCTTGTACTGTAGCCCAGAACCTCTTCCATGTAAAATGGCATCATAAAAATTACCGCAAACATAGACACAAAGCTCAAAAAACTACTTGCATTTGATGCTGAGAATGGCCTGTTCTTGAACAGGGAAAGTTCTACCATCGGATGGGTGGCTTTGTATTCTATATACAGGAATATCATCAGAGATATTGCAAAAATGCTGAACAGACCAATTATCAGGGGCGAGTTCCAGCCCATTCCCTGTCCCTGTGTGATTCCAAGCATCAATGATGTCACACTTATGAACATGAAAAATGCACCCGGAATGTCGAATTTCTGTCCTTTGTGAAGCTCTTCGGGTTCGAGCACCTTCAGGGCATAGGCAGCTGCGAAAAGACCGATCGGGATATTGAGATAGAAAATACTCCGCCATCCGATAAGATAGATAAGGAATCCTCCAAGGGCAGGACCTGCCATGGAACCTACACTGACAACAGTACCGATAATTCCCATTGCTTTACCACGCTCTGTATGCGGAAATGCGAATGTAACGATCGCAGTACTTGTAGCCATTATCATGGCAGCACCAAAGCCCTGCACGACCCTGAAGGCTATTAACTGACCCACCGATGTTGAAAGACTGCAAAGACCTGATCCGAAACTGAAAACCAATAGACCTGCTGCAAACATATTTTTCCGGCCATACATATCTGAAAGCCGGCCAAGTGTCAGGAGTAATACTGTTATGGTAAGCAGGTAAGAAAGTATGACCCATGAGGCAGTGGGAATATCAGTGTCGAATAATCTGGTTAGTGTTGGCAATGCAATGTTCACGATGCTGCCATCAAGGGTTGCCATGAATATGCCGATCGACACTGCAAGCATGGCTTTCCATTTGTATTTTGGGTCAGGGTTGTTTTTCATTTGTATCGGGTGTGATGGAGGTTTTACTATTATTTTACGCTGTCGATGTTGTAGAATGTGGCTGTTTCGTGCATTGTGACTGTGCATATACTCATTGTATGTGGTATATTTCTAACAAAAACAATCATTTTAAATAGTTTGGTGTTAGATATAAGTAACATATACTTAGAGGGACTTAAACAGGGGAGATTAATAATGAAGAAATATAATAAGATACATTTTATGTTGGGTTTGATTTTTGGAATTGCTGCCGTTGCGTTATATTCTTATGGTGATATGGTTGGGGGAAGTATGATGGCTGGTGCTGCAATTGGATTATCTGTAAGTTACATTGTGCGAAAAGCAATATTAAAAGATGAACTTAAAAAAGACGAAATGATCAAGAAAATTTCCGGCATGTCTTCGGATATTGCATTATATCTTTCCATCATATCAATTGGATTATTGACAATATTGTTGCACTTTCTTCCAGCCGTTTTTGATGTGTTCGAAGTATTGGGTATTTTACTGGCGGTTATGTTAGTATCAAAGATCGCACTTCAAATATATTATACAAAAATGAAGGACGAAATTGGTTTCTGACAAAAAAGGTGATCTGAAATGAAATTGATCAACAATAAAAGATATACTTTCTTTTTGGTGCTTGGTATTTTAGACATCATGATCGGCTTAGCTGAAATGTTGGAAATAATTCCACATTCGGGGACGACGACTCCCGGTGTATCAATGATTGTAGCGGGCATAATTATTCTTGTAATAGGGCTATACCTATCAAGAACCTCGGAATCAGATTCAATGTTAGATGAGCGGACAATGAAACGCGACATGAAAGTTCAGTCAAGTACATTTGGAATAATTCTTGCCTATGTGACATTGCTTTTGCTGATGGATGTGAGTTGGTCTTCGAATTCTATTAACATGGGTGATTTTTTCTTGATCTTTAATCGTCCTGAGGACATGTCGGTTCTTTTCTCAAGATACATATCTATTATATTTGTGGCAATAATCTCTGTAGTTGCTCTTACATTTTATTACAACAAAAAAGGTGGTCTGAGATGAAATTCAGAAAAGATAAGGATATCATAAAATTTATTGGAATCAGCCTGTGCACTATTCTTGCTGGAATTATTATTTTTTTGTTTATCGAATCACTTAGTGTTTTTGGTTTCATCCTAATTATAGGTGGATTTATTGGAGTGGTAATGGGTTTGAGCGTAGCTGCGAAACCCAAATGTGATTTAATAAAAGATGAAAGGTATGTGAGAGTTAGAGAAAAAGCAGGATATTCTGCGTTTATTGCAATGCTGTCGATTGCAGCAATGATCATACTTCTTAGAATGCTAAAGTTATCTCCCGCATTAACTCCTTCGAGAGAATTAGCTGATGGGCTTCAGAGCATGTGGGCTATAGGGCTATGGATTTACATTGCACTCATGTGGTACTACAACAAGAAAGGTGATGCAGAATGAAATTCAGAAAAGATGGACGGATCTTAAAATTTATGGCAGTCAGCTTAGGAGTTATTCTGGTTGGCATACTTATAATGCAATTTGTTCAACCGATTGCTATTATCGGACTTATTTTTATTTCTAGTGGTTTGGTTGGACTTATGGTTGGTTTGCGTATAGCTTCAAAACCTGTCAATCATTTCATCGAAGATGAACGAAGTGTGAGGATAAAGAAAAAAGCAGGGTACAGTGCTTACGGAATGATGACGGCTGTGGCTGTAATAATAATGTTTCTTGGGATGTTGAAGATATCTCCATCGTTAACCCCTTCCGGCGATTTTTTTGGTGGAGCTCTTTTGGTGTGGGTTATAGGATTGTATACTTTTATAATCCTTAGATGGTACTACAGTAAGACAGGTGAGTAAGCTGAGAACTATAATAAAGGAGTTAAGGGCAAAGTTCGATCTGACTCAAAAGGATCTTGCAGATAAAGTAGGGGTGAGAAGGGAGACCATTGTCTTTTTGGAAAAGGGAAAATATAATCCATCATTGAAACTTGCATATGACATAGCGAAAGTGTTCGAATCAACGATAGAAGAGGTCTTTTTCTTCGATGATTAAATTTAGGTTGTCTGCG
>JAHYJJ010000270.1:0-5042 GCA_019429165.1 Methanosarcinaceae archaeon
ATAAAAACAAAACGTTAATTTAGACTCGGCAAGATGTTTTTTTCAGATGTCCTCGCAATGCTTATATACGAAGGTGTGGTTCTAGGGTTGCTTCTATCGGGAGGCTTGATGCGGATTAAAACGGATTTATCTGTTCCATCTCAAGCAAATTCCGAAGTTGCGGCAAAATGGATCATTCAAGTAATTTTCCGATGTGGGTGACCACATGGGGAATGCTTATATACCATCGTGCATATTATGAGTTTCCCTCACCTTAAGGTTGTGGGAACATAAATCGATTGTAATCTAATTATAATCTATCACCGCCTTATAATTCATTGGTGGAGTCAGGAGTTGTTTTCTGACTGACGTTAGATATGACAGTTCGATTAATTCTGATCGGTGGTGTTTAATCAAACATAACTGAATCGAATCAATCGAATGTGCATGAGAGACTCTCAATTTATTAACATCAATTGTGAGTTCTTTCCCAAAAATTCTATTGACTTCCAAAGATAAGATACTAGTGTGCGCAGAATCAACAAACAATTCTGGTTGATCCTGCCAGAGGTCACTGCTATCAGTGTTCGACTAAGCCATGCAAGTCAAATGTTCTTCGTGAACATGGCGGACTGCTCAGTAACACGTGGATAACCTGCCCTTAGGATTGGCATAACACCGGGAAACTGGTGATAATACCGAATAGACCATTTATGCTGGAATGCTTTTTGGTTCAAAGGCTTCGGCTGCCTAAGGATGGATCTGCGGCCTATCAGGTAGTAGTGGGTGTAATGTACCTACTAGCCTACGACGGGTACGGGTTGTGAGAGCAAGAGCCCGGAGATGGATTCTGAGACATGAATCCAGGCCCTACGGGGCGCAGCAGGCGCGAAAACTTTACAATGCGGGAAACCGCGATAAGGGGACACTGAGTGCCAGCATATTATGTTGGCTGTCCACATGTATAAATAGCATGTGTTAGCAAGGGCCGGGCAAGACCGGTGCCAGCCGCCGCGGTAACACCGGCGGCCCGAGTGGTGATCACTTTTATTGGGTCTAAAGGGTCCGTAGCCGGTTTAATCAGTCTTCTGGGAAATCTGACAGCTCAACTGTTAGGCTTTCAGGGGATACTGTTAGACTTGGGACCGGGAGAGGTAAGAGGTACTACAGGGGTAGGAGTGAAATCTTGTAATCCCTGTGGGACCACCAGTGGCGAAGGCGTCTTACCAGAACGGGTCCGACGGTGAGGGACGAAAGCTGGGGGCACGAACCGGATTAGATACCCGGGTAGTCCCAGCCGTAAACGATGTTCGCTAGGTGTCAGGGACGGTGCGACCGTTCCTGGTGCCGTAGGGAAGCCGTGAAGCGAACCACCTGGGAAGTACGGCCGCAAGGCTGAAACTTAAAGGAATTGGCGGGGGAGCACTACAACGGGTGGAGCCTGCGGTTTAATTGGACTCAACGCCGGAAAACTCACCGGGGGCGACAGCAATATGTAGGTCAGGCTAAAGACCTTACCTGAATCGCTGAGAGGAGGTGCATGGCCGTCGTCAGTTCGTACTGTGAAGCATCCTGTTAAGTCAGGCAACGAGCGAGACCCGTGCCCACTGTTGCCAGCATGTCCTTCGGGATGATGGGTACTCTGTGGGGACCGCTGCTGCTAAAGCAGAGGAAGGTGCGGGCTACGGTAGGTCAGTATGCCCCGAATCTCCCGGGCTACACGCGGGCTACAATGATTGGGACAATGGGTCCCTACTCCGAGAGGAGATGGTAATCTCATAAACCCAACCTTAGTTCGAATTGAGGGCTGTAACTCGCCCTCATGAAGCTGGAATCCGTAGTAATCGCGTTTCAACATAGCGCGGTGAATACGTCCCTGCTCCTTGCACACACCGCCCGTCAAACCACCCGAGTGAGGTATGGGTGAGGGCACGGACCTTAATTGGTGCCGTGTTCGAACCTAAATTTCGCAAGGGGGGTTAAGTCGTAACAAGGTAGCCGTAGGGGAATCTGCGGCTGGATCACCTCCTAAGCAAGACCCGCATAAAGCGGGTCACCACCATCCGATCAGAAATCGATAAACTGTCATATCTAACTAACCACAATAACAATTGAAGGAATTGTTGGGTAGATGTTCCCACGAAACTGATGTCGCCCGCAATAATATGTGGGCTTGTAGATCAGCTGGAAGATCGCTGCCTTTGCAACTGAGGGTGTACACACCCGAAGCAAAACAGGCAGAGGCCCTGGGTTCAAATCCCAGCAAGTCCATTTCATTTCAAGTGCACCAGGCGATTAACATTGCCCGGGAAGGATGGATCAACCTGATACCCCATATCAGGTTAAATGAAATCATGTATACGCATCGCATACCAGACGCTCACTGGATATAGTGAGGTGGACTCTGGTAATTATACCGTCAGGTGGATGGCTCGGCTCAAGCGCTGAAGAAGGACGTGCCAAGCTGCGATAAGCCCGGGGTAGGTGCATGGAACCGATGAACCCGGGATTTCCTAATGTGGCCTCATAACATATTTTGTATGTTGATCAGTAATGATCGGGAACGTCCCGAATTGAAACATCTTAGTAGGGACAGGAAAAGAAATCGAATGAGATGCCGCTAGTAATGGCGAATGAACACGGCATTGTTCAAACTGAATCCCACCAGTAATGTGTGGGAGATGTAGTGTTATAGGACTATTCTTTAAGATCCGGCTCAATTTTAGTCAAACTTTTCTGGAACGTTAGACCGTAGAGTGTGATAGTCACGTAGATTAAAATTGAAGGATTTGAATAAGTTCCTGAGTAGCGTGGGTTGGATATCTCGCGTGAATTTGGGAGGCACCAACTTCCAAAACTAAATACGTCTTGAGACCGATAGCGAAGTAGTAGGGTGACCGAAAACTGAAAAGTACCCCAAGAAGGGAGGTTAAAAGTGTCTGAAACCTGATGGTGATGGAGCGATATGGCATGAAAGGATCTTTTATGCGAAGGAATTAGTCGCGAGGCTATAGTACGAGCATAACTGCCGATGTCATATCGTACGTTTTGAAGAACGGGCCAGGGAGTGTATTTAAGTGGCAATGGCTAACTTTATAATTAGGAAGCCGAAGCGAAAGCAACAAGCACGCAACCCCTTTTTGGGGGTGAGGTGCGGCGTATACAAGTGCGTGGAGTCACTGAGGTACGACCCGAAGCCGGGCGATCTAGACGTGGGCAGGTTGAAGCGTGGCGAAAGCTACGTGGAGGACCGCAAGCGGTATTGATCTGCAAATCATTCGCGTGACCTGCGCCTAGGGGTGAAAGGCTAATCTAGCCCGGCATCAGCTGGTTCCTTCCGAAACATGTCGTAGCATGACCTGATCTGAGATAGTCGGTGGGGTAGAGCACTGATTGGGGAACCCGGGGGAGAAATCCCTCGATCCCCTGTCAAACTCCGAACCCACCGTCGTCGTAGAAGATCGGAGTCCGGACTACTGGGGTAAGCCTGTAGTCCGTAAGGGAGACAACCCAGCCTGTGGTTAAGGTCCCCAAGTGTCGACTAAGTGTAAACACTAAAGGGTGTCCTAAGCCCTAGACAGCTGGAAGGTTAGCTTAGAAGCAGCTATCCTTTAAAGAGTGCGTAACAGCCCACCAGTCGAGGTTTAGGGCCCCGAAAATGGACGGGGCTCAAGTCGACCACCGATACCACAGAGTATCGAAAGATAATCTTGTAGGAAGGCGTTCTGTTCGGGTAGAAGCAGGGTTGTGAAATCCTGTGGACCGTGCAGAAACGAAAATCCTGGTAATAGTAGCAGCATAGTCAGGTTAGAATCCTGACCGCCGAAGGGGCTAGGTTTCCTCGGCAATGATCGTCAGCCGAGGGTTAGTCGGTCCTAAGATGTACCGTAATTCGAGTACACCGAAAGGGAAACAGGTTAATATTCCTGTACCATTTAACAATAAAACTGACGCTTTTGGGCAGGCCGAGCAGCGCTGTCGCGCTGTATAAGCACCGAAATCTGTGGAGAGCCGTAATGGCGAGAAGCAGACGAATGTGTGATGTCGAAAGTCGGCTGCACCCGGGAGCCCGTGAAAAGGGAGTTAAATGTCCGTACCGAGATCTGACACAGGTGCCCCTAGCTGAAAAGGCTAAGGCGTGTCGGAATTAAACTGGTTAAGGGAATTCGGCAAATTGGCTCCGTAACTTCGGGAGAAGGAGTGCCTGCTGTGAAGACAGCAGGTCGCAGTGACCAGGGAGCTCTAACTGTCTAATATCAACATAGGAGATTGCAAACCCGTAAGGGCTAGTACAATCTCTGAATCCTGCCCAGTGCAGGTACCTGAAACTTCGGTTCAACGGAAAGAAGGGCCTGTAAACGGCGGGGGTAACTATGACCCTCTTAAGGTAGCGTAGTACCTTGTCGCTTAATTGGCGACTTGCATGAATGGATCAATGAGAGCTCTACTGTCCCTAACCAGAGTCCGGTGAAGCTTACATTCTAGTGCAAAGTCTAGAGACCTCTAGGGGGAAGTGAAGACCCCGTGGAGCTTTACTGCAGCCTGTCGTTGAGTTGTGATTTTGAATGTACAGTGTAGGTAGGAGACGTCGAAGCCCGCGCGCCAGCGTGGGTGGAGTCACAATTGGGACACTACCCTTTTAAGATTACGACCCTAACTCCGTAAGGAGGACCCCGATAGGTGGGCAGTTTGCCTGGGGCGGGACGCCCTTGAAAAGATATCAAGGGCGCGCAATGGTTGACTCAAGTGGGTCGGAAACTCACTGAAGAGTGCAAGAGCATAAGTCAGCCTGACGTGATTCAGCACAGTAGTGGATCACGAGACGAAAGTCGGTTCTAGCGAACCTTTATGCCTGCTTGGTGCGGGCTAAAGATGACAGAAAAGTTACCCCGGGGATAATTGAGTCGTTGCCGGCAAGAGCACATATCGACCCGGCAGCTTGCTACCTCGATGTCGGTTCTTTCCATCCTGGCCGTGCAGCAGCGGCCAAGGGTGAGGTTGTTCGCCTATTAAAGGAGATCGTGAGCTGGGTTTAGACCGTCGTGAGACAGGTCGGTTACTAT
>JAHYJJ010000106.1:0-4971 GCA_019429165.1 Methanosarcinaceae archaeon
TATATTTTATAAATATGTAATGCGAGTTGATTCTAGCACAGCGAGATTTTTCTCATTTATTTAGTTGAAACTAATACCAATGTGAAAAAAGCTGCTTGCGGCGGATTGCCCCGTCATCAAAAATCACAAATCAAATCCGACCTCATCCCCTGCTCACAAACTCATGCGCAGAAGCCGCCGCAATTACACCATCACTTACCGCCGTCACAACCTGACGAAGTGGCGTTACCCTGCAATCCCCTGCGGCATAAATGCCTTCAACAGAAGTTTCCATTTTGTCATTTGTAATAATAAATCCTGCCTCTGTTTTGTCAACATCAACAAAATCAGTGTTCGGAACAATGCCAACATAGATAAAAACACCATCCACAGCCATTTCTTTTGAGTCACCGGACTTTACGTTCTTGAGTACTACCTTTTTGACACTGCCATTTACATCATCACTGCCCACGATCTCTTCAAGAACAGTGTCAAAGATGAATTCTATGTTATTCTTTGAAAATGCCCTGTCTTTTAACACTTTTGAAGCTCGAAGTTCATCTCGCCTGTGTATGACATAGACCTTGCTTGCAATATTTGATAGAATAAGAGCATCCGTTATTGCAGTATCGCCGCCTCCAATGACAGCAACATTCTTACCCCTGAAAAAAGGTCCATCGCATGTCGCACAGTAGGAAACACCCCGCCCTGCAAACTCCTTCTCACCCGGTATGCCGAGATGTCGGGGATTTGCACCGGTTGCAACGATTATTGTCTTTGTCTCAAATTCTCCTTCATCAGTGGAGATAATTTTCTTGTTAACATCAGACTTGATGCTAAGAACTTCGCCATCCTCCGTTACAACTCCAACCTTTTCTGCATGTTCCTTGAACTTATCCATCAACTCCATGCCGCCAATGGATGAAAAACCCGGATAATTCTCAATAATCTCGGTTGATGCGATCTGTCCACTGATAACATCCTTTTCCAAAACGAGTGTATCAAGTCCGTATCTCACGGCATATATGCCTGCACTGATCCCGGCAGGTCCATTACCTATGATGACCAGATCGTACATACAACACCTTATTTTGATACGAATGCTGCGGCTTTGAGTTTTTGAGGCAGACCTATAAACTCTACCTTGCCATCGATTATTGTTGTAGGCACACTATGTATAGAATACTCCTTAACAAGTGCCATACCTTCCGGTGTTTCCAGATCTAACTCTTCATACTCAAAATCATACTTGGATTTTAGGTCATTCCAGAGTTTCATAGCCGTTGGACACACATTGCACCATTTTGCATAAATAAGGGTTACTTTTACCATTTTAAACCACTCCATTGAATTTTAGTTACAGGATATAATTTCAATTGGTATTTAATTATCTTTAGAGTATATCAAATTTATGTCAATTTTTACATCGATCACGCCTTCGTAATACACTCATACCGTACATCCGCACGCGTGATCTCCGGTACATCGCCCCACATTCCCATATACTCCCCCTGGATCACAACCGCGCCCTTTATCCCCGACACATCCTTTACCACATCGAATGCATTTTCAACAGACTCACGTCCGATCTGTACTGCATTTCCAATGGCGGTAGCAGCAGAATCCGCAAGAGATACATTATTGGAGAATACAATAGCAGCATCTGCCATTCCGAAACTGATGGAAGGACCAACTGTTCCTGCTGAAGTACACACGCCTGTTATACTGTCCCTGGGTTCAATAGTGAATGCAAGGTCTTTGATCGGCGATTCTCCGGCATATATCCCCATCACGACAGGACGGTCATTGATGATTGCCACATCTCCGCCATTATCCACAATGGCATACGATGCTCCGGCATCAACCATCGCTTCAACGGCAAGTGCAGCAACCGTTCCTGCAACTGCGCTCATGGGTCCGATACCCATAACATTTCCGGCATCTACAAGCCGTTTGACTATGTCCGGTGCACCAGGTGCAAATGAATACGGCTCAAGTGTTATTTTAAAAAAAGGATCAGACAGGATATAGCGCTCAAGTTGTGCGCGGTGCATTCGTATTGCCTCTTTGGCAACTTCAATATGCGACTGCTCATCTGCTGTTATAGTAACAATCGTTTCTTTTAACTGAAAATGTTCTTTCATGCTGATAACTTATGATCAAAAAAAGATAAATAGATGCTGATTCTCACCAGCATCCGAAATACAAACGATTTACTTTACTATAATTATATACTTACTGTTCTTACGATCTTATTGTTCAAGTGTAAGTGCACCATGAGGACACATTTCAATACATGTCCCGCACTGGATGCAGTTACCTTCATCAAGGTTTACGCTCCAATCTTTACCAAAAGTGAACACCTTAACCGGACACACAGACACGCATGCACCACATTCGACACACTCATCCTCATTCCTCAATATTGGTTTATCCATTACAGTTACTTTCGCACCACGTAATGTCAGAGCAGCCTTTATCTTATTAAACTCATCATTTGGCACATCTGCTATGATCTCACCTTTTGTGGAATCAATATGCGCCTGTGAGATGTTTAAGAGCGTGCGGGTCTCAAGTATCACCTCTGCGATTATCGGAGTTACTACAATATCGGGTGCAACATTAATCCTGATCTTCATATCTAGCACCTCCGTGCGAGTAGTTTGCTTATGTCATCACTCGTGATGATACCGATCACTTGATCGTTTTTATCTACAACCGGCATTGCAGATACGTTGTTCTGGTCAAGCCTGTATGCAGCAACATCAATCGTTTCACTAGATATTGCTTTTACTGTATCTTTGGTCATTATATCTTCGACCAGATCAAATTTATCATCTGCAACTGCTTTTGAGATGTCCCATGATGTAACGATCCCGACAAGGGAATTGTTATTTGATACCACAGGAAGATGATCGAATGCACTTTCGATGATTTTCTTTGCAGCATCATAAACACTTGCATCCTGCTTGATCGTCACGACATTACCTGACATGATATCTCCAACTAATGGGGTTTCTTGTGTCTGCAACATTGGTTTGAAAACGCCTTGACTTGGCAGGCGATCAACAGGCAGACTTACAAAGAACTCTCCGCGCTTGATCCAGTCTTTTAATTCACCTGCGATCTTTCGAGCGACCTTGAAACTTGACATTGAGGATGTTGGTACTTCCCTGCCGTTTATGTCGATAGTACCGGATTTGAGTTGCTCGTATGTTACCTGTCCGAGTTTTGGACGGGCACGGCTTGCAGTTGCATAATCCAGAATATTTGTAGTTATGTCTGCATCGGAAACCGCTGTTGCCAGTGCAACTCTTTCGTTTATGATAGGAATTGGAATTCCAATACCAAGATAGAGTGATGTACCGTAGCCGGTGAATGTTGCTGCCCGTACATAATCAGGATTCATTTTCTTCAGGTCACCCTGAACCATGATAGTACCGAATTTGTTGGTCGGATCATGTTGAGTACCTGCTCCTGTGATGTAACCCTGTGCGCCACCAAGGAATATTCTTGTTCCGGTTCCGATGGTTTCATAATTCGGATCATTTGACAATGGCGAGAGTACACCGGCTGCAGAGTATGTGGCATTGCCGTAATCTGGCAATAATGCACCCATGTATGTGTGCAATGTGCGGTTAGAACTGTTAGTTGCAACGTTGTACTTCTGGTACCCATTTCTTGGGTTCATCATAACTGCCTGGTTTATATCATCAAGGGTGATGGTTGTGTCAAGCTGCTTTCGTGGATAACAATCCGTGCCATAAGCTGTTGCATGTACATCAACTGACTTGCCACGGAGCAGGTCTTCGATGACGTGAGCACCGCCATATTCCATTCCGCGCGTCTCGGACAGTTGGGTTACACCGATGTATGCATCTACAGCCGCAAGTCCGGTATAGGCTTCTACATCATTGAACCATACTTTTTGCATCTTGATCGGTGGTTCGGAATGCCCAAGATTTACCCATACACCCGATGAACACATTGCACCGAATGTACCGGTTGTTACAACATCGACTTCCTTTGCAGCACCATCTGCGCCAAGTTCTGCTACAATACCGACCATTTCCTCGGCTGTGACAACATTAACGCTTCCGTCTTTTATCCTACGATTAATTTCATGAATAGATTTTTCGACCATGTTATGTACCTCTCATAATCACATTGGTTATATTCATGCGATATATATATTACTTATGATTATTTGTTTATGTGTTGCTGTATTTTGGAGCATATTTAACAATGTGGTGTCCTGTCCAGTTTGAAAACCCGAACAGCACATGAAGAGAAAAAAGATATTTATGGATATGAATGATATTAAGATCATTATGGATAAATCAACTAAAGAACACTGGAATGAGATTTATACGTACTTAGATGCTGATGAGCTAACATGGTATGAAGAAAATCCTGAGGCTTCCATATCGTTAATGTCTAAATGTGACATTAATAAAAATGAACCTGTATTGGATGTAGGAGCCGGGGAATCCACATTTATTGATCATCTTATCGATCAGGGATTTAAAGATATCATTGCTATCGACATAAGTGAAGTAGCCCTGAATAAATTAAAAGAACGATTGGGTGAAGAAAAAGCCTCTCTGGTAAGATGGATCGCAGATGATATTACCCGGTCTGTTCAAACCCGGGATCTGAGTGATATTGCTTTGTGGCATGATAGAGCGGTATTACATTTCTTATTAGATGAAGAACAGCAGGATGCATATTTATCAACCCTGAAAAAAGTGGTGAAAAAGGATGGTTATGTTATTATTGCTACATTTTCGCTAAAGGGTGCACAGAAATGTAGTGGTCTGGAAATAAAGAATTACGACCATAACATGCTTGCAAAATTCCTGGGAGACGATTTTAGCCTGCTTGAATTTTTTGATTATACACACCATATGCCTTCCGGTGAGCCAAGACCGTACATTTATACATTATTTCAAAAAAATAAGTGATGGGCGTTTATCTGCGGTTAATGTTAAT
>JAHYJJ010000107.1:0-4942 GCA_019429165.1 Methanosarcinaceae archaeon
AAATATAAAACCTTATAACCCTGCACGTAAACTTGATGTACCAAAAACATACTTGTGATGCCCATGAAAAAGATCGTAATTATTGATTATGGAGTAGGAAATCTCCGAAGTGTCCAGAAGGGACTTGAATATGCAGGCGCATCGCCCACCATATCAAGTGACCCGCAGGAAATACTGGAAGCTGACGGTGTCATACTACCCGGTGTTGGCGCATTTATCGATGCAATGAAACAGATCGAACCCTTGCGCGATGTTATCCGAGAATATGTGGATTCAGGCAAACCAATGCTTGGTATCTGTCTGGGACAGCAGATACTCATGAGTCAGTCTGAAGAAGGTGGACTGACAGAAGGTCTTGATATCGTGCCTGGAAATGTTATTCGTTTTCCGCACACCGACCTGAAAGTCCCACACATGGGCTGGAATTCGATCAACATAACACAAGGACATCCGTTCTTTGAAGGTGTGTCTGATAACTCTTATGTATACTTCGTACACTCATATTATGTAGACACAGATGCAACACACACACTTGCATCATGTAAATATGGCATTGAATTTGCAGCATCAGTTATAAACGATGCGAAAAATGTAATCGGAACACAATTCCACCCCGAAAAGAGCGGGGACATCGGGCTTAAAATGCTCAAAAACTTTGTTGGAATGTGTTGACTTTTTTAAATTTTAATTTTAAACTTAATGAACAGGGATCATCATGGATATAGAAGGTTATGCAAAACGGGGCCTGCTTGCCGGCGACCCTGATATAGAAAATAAACTGACTACGCGCATACTTGAAGTGAAAAAGACCACCCCCCAACATGCACGCAACCTTGCGAAGGCTGCCATTGTTGAAGCCAAAGCCACACTGAATGTCAGCGGCGATGTGCTTACATCAACGGTATCGGGTGTCACAATGGGGCAGTTCGGAGTTGGCTCACGCGGAATGGGTGATTTTTATACCCACGAAAAGATTGCAGAAGTTATCGGAAAAACGGGTGCTGTTGTCGACACATCTCATCTTGACGATTCAGGCGCGGTCAAAACCAACGGCGATGAAAAATACATTATAGTAACAATTGACGGTATCCACTCCCGCCTCAGCGATTTTCCGTTCCTTGCAGGTTTTCATGTGGCACGTGCATCCCTTCGTGATGTATATGTTATGGGTGCACGTCCGGTTGCCTTGCTCTCGGATATCCATGTCGCAGATGACGGGGATGTCGCAAAGATATTCGACCACATAGCAGGCATCACAACAGTCTCGGAACTCACAGGGATTCCGCTAATAACAGGCAGCACTCTCCGCATTGGCGGAGATATGGTCATAGGCGAGCGCATGACAGGCGGTGTTGGTGCAGTAGGTGCAACATCAGACCTCACATCCCGAATACAGACAAAGGTCGGGGACGTCATCCTCATGACAGAAGGCGCAGGCGGCGGCACAATCTCAACGACAGCACTATATTACAACATGCACAGAGTCGTTGACGAAACCATCAACATCAAATTCCTTGAAGCATGCGAAGCACTCATTGATTCGGGTCTTACAAGGCACATCCATGCCATGACAGATGTCACAAACGGAGGCATTAGAGGCGACGCAAAAGAAATATCAAGAACCGCAGGCGTAAAACTCGTGTTCGAAGAATCGCGCATCCGACCTCTGGTAAACAAACCGGTACTTGATATGCTTGAATCACTTGAGATAGATTATCTTGGTGTCTCACTTGATGCATTGCTCATAATCGCACCCTCTGAATTTGCAGACGACATCATGAAAACCGTGAGGGGTGCAGGTGTTGATATCGACATCATTGGGCGTGTTGAAGAAGGAACCGGTGCCGAAGTGATAATTGATGGTGAGGTACACGATTTTACACCACGATTCAGAGAATCGGCATACACTCCTATCAAAAAGATGATAGGCGAAGAAGAGCCGCGTAATTTTGATGAGATGAAAAAAGCAATTGACAGGGCAGCGAATGATGCTGTCGAGAAGAAACGGCGCGTTATTGAGATGATACGCAAGATATAATCTTATGCTGTGTTTTTGTTTAGCGCTTTTTGATGCCGATGCAATCTGCCGCAGGCGGCACAACCCTCCATCAACGATAAAATTAAAAACAAGAAGTTACTTCTGCAAAATAGGGATTAAACACGATTTTATTTATTAACTGATAAATGAATACTGATGAATTTAGCATTACGTTTTTGTAGGTCACAAGTATGGGAATATCCCGCCTGCGGCGGTTGCATTAATTTTGGTTTCAGATAAAACTATTAAATTTATGTCGTTGTTTTGACATATATATACAAAGACCTTGCCCCTATTCTTGCTGTGCTCGCTTAACGACAAGCACAACCTCATCCTTTTCAATGATCTCAACCTTTTCTCCCACGGCAATAGACTCGTCTGCACGTGCTTTCCAGTATTCCCCTTTGTACCTCAAATAACCTGTGATCCCTGGTTCAAGCGGGTCTATGGTCTGTGCCATACCACCGATCATTTCACCAACAAGGGGTTTTCTGTGCCTGACTTCCATAACCTTATAGATCGCAAAAACCATAACAATACCGATAACTACGGTAGGTGCGGCAACGGATATCATCAGGGTTCTCTGGAAATCGGCAGGCGCATAAAATTGGGGAAAACTCATTGGAACCAGAAGAATACTGCCTGCAATCATACATATGATTCCTGCAATCCCAAACACCCCAAAACCGGGCGCCTGAAATTCCAATATCAACAGCGCGATCCCAACAAGCAAAAGGAAGACTGCAGCAATATTAACATCAAATCCGGTGCCTATAAGCCCCAGTGTTATTGCAATAATACCAAATATCTCAGCACCCACTCCGGGATTGGATATCCCGAACACGACCCCGTATATTCCGAGCATCATCAGGATGGAAGATATAAGAGGATTCGAAATGATATTCATAAAAAAAAGCCTGGCAGAGGGGGTGTAATATTCGATCTCTGCACCACTCGTGTTGAGTGTTTTACCTTTAATGACCTCTCCATCTATTTGCACCAGCAGGTCTTCGATCGTTGGTGCAATAAATTCAATGACCTCTGCATCCAGTGCAGATTCAGCATTGAGGTTCAAATTCTTGGTGATGAACTCTTCCGCAACAGTCTCATTCCTGCCATGCATGAGTGCTTTTTCACGCGCAAGCGCAACAATGGCATTGACAATCTTTGAATCCTCGATCGGTTCAATTCCGGTTGCCGACATTTCAACAGGCTGTGCAGAGCCTATTATAGTATGTGGGGCCATTGCGGCAATATCCGTACTTATCAATATCAGTGTGCCTGCAGACCATGCTTTCACACCTTCTGGATAGACATATCCGATAACCGGAATATCTGATTGGTCAATTGATTCAATGATATTGAACGTTTCATCCAATCCCCCTCCGGGCGTGTTGAGTGTGATGATCAGAGCTTCAAAATTTCCCGCTTCTGCGGCTAAAATTGCATCCAGAACAATATCATCAGATACCGGAGTGATGGAATCTGAAATATCAAGAACAAGTACTTTTTGTTCTGCACCGGCACACGCAGGTAAGATAAAAAGAATGAAACTAATAATAAAAAAGATAATTGGGAGGGGATAAAATCTTTTAATCATCATACTGCCTCCCTTTTTATCCGCTTTTCACTTTATATCTTTTTCGCAACAGCCTGCGACACTGCAGCAACCTCTCCAATCTCGGTTGATGAAGATATTATGATCATATTCTTCTCTCTTGCAATTTCGGCATAGGTCTGGAGTTCTCGCAGTTTGATAGCAACTGGTACTTCCTGATACAGTTTTGCAGCCTCTTTCATCTTCTCGGCAGCCTTGAACTCACCTTCTGCCAAAATGATACGCGAGCGCTTTTCACGCTCTGCCTCTGCCTGTTTTGCGATTGCACGAAGCATTGTCTCTGGGAGACTGACATCCCTTATTGTCACACTTGTGACCTTGATGCCCCATGGATCTGTGGAAGCATCCAGAAGTTCCTGAATATCCTTGTTGATAGTCTCACGTTCTGAGAGTACTTCATCAAGTTCTATCTTACCCAAGACATCTCTGAGCGTGGTCTGGGAAAGCATTGAAGTTGCATACCTGTAGTTTTCCACTTCTGTCACAGCGGCGCCTGGTTCAACAACCTTGTAGTACACAACCGCATCAACTTCCACAGTCACATTATCTCTTGTAATAACAGCCTGCTTTGGGACATCTATCGTGACTACACGAAGATCGATCTTTACAACAGTATCAATTATAGGGATTATCAGGAAAAGACCGGGTCCTTTCACACCACTAAGCCTGCCCAACCTGAAGATGACAACACGTTCGTATTCCTTCACCATCTTGAGGGCTTGGGATAATATTGCGATAAAAATTACCAATACTGGAAATATAATTTCACTTACCATATAACATCCTCCTAAATCTAAAGTGATTGTTGAGGATAAAAAGTTATTGTTCAATAAAAAAAGTTAGAGGGGATTGGTGGGCCCAAACCTTATTCGAGGGGATGTACAAGAAAGCAATTAATTGTACATTAAAATGAAAGCAAATCATTGTTTATTTTAGGCCCACAGTACTATAATATGGCGTTAAGGTTTATTAACCTGACTGTATTTGCTGTGTGGAATTTCAAACAAAAGAAAAAAGCAGTGGCAATCTCCATGTTTTTAAAAAAATAAAAAATGAGGCATATGTTTCTAAATAACAATGATATGCCTCGATATAAATATAATATTTGTGGGGAATTACTTTTTCTTTCCAATTAAATAGTAAACTACTGCTCCAATGATACCAAACACCAAAGCAACAATTATCCATACTACTTTCATCACAGTGGTCAAAGATTTGTTTTGGGTCAAAACATCATAAATAACCCATATAACAGATGCCAATGCGAGTAAACCCCATATCGTGCT
>JAHYJJ010000271.1:0-4885 GCA_019429165.1 Methanosarcinaceae archaeon
TTTTTCTTCATCCATATCCTCCAGGCCGGCACCCACACATGCCCGCTCGTCCCAGTAAACCTTTGATGCATTAATAGCAAGATTCCTTACTCCCTCAGACCCAAGTTTCTGGTTCGATTTACCAACCCGCACAAATGCTATTGCAAAAGCAAAAACCGGTTTTTGTTCATACTCCTCAACATTTATAACGATAATATCCCTTTCATCCACATTTTCAACATGAATAGAGGGATATATCACCGGATCAATATTTTGCTTGATCTGATTTGCCAGATTTTCGATCGTTTTTTTCCCGACATCAGTTCCAATGATCTCACAATTATCCCCCACACCAATGAAAATAGTCCCCCCATTCTTATTCGAAAACGCAGAGATCGACTCAACAACATCTCTCCACTCTGCAAGTGAAGCCTTAAATTCGGTAGTCTCAGATTCCCCCGCTTTAATGGTCTCCATCATATCCATTAAGATATCCTCGTATTTAATTCATCAAAATACTCAACAGTCATCTTCAATCCCTCGCCCAACCCAACCTTCGACTTCCACCCCAATACTTCCTTCGCCCTCGAAATATCCGGCCTCCGAACCTTGGGGTCATCCACAGGAAACTTTTGCATCAAGCTTCCACTCCCGCTTCAGCAACAAACGCCTCCAGAATTGGTGGATCAACTTCAAAGCTCCCCTCCCCAAAACTTTCGATATGAAAACGAATCGCTGACTTGACATCCAAAAGTGCTTCATCATAAGTATCACCCTGCCCGACCACAGTTCCTTTAATTCCTAATGGATATGCTACATAACCATCAGGATGTTTTTCTACAATAATTTTAATTTTCCGCATAAATAGTTCCTCTTCTAATGATATTATAGTAACGTGATATAAGTTATCACCTGTTACTATTGTTTTCATATTTTTAATACTATCCACTACCGCAGTAATCATTCACATAGCAACAAATTTTTCTGATTTCCATTAAATTCCATGTAAGCGCGTTTTTTCAATAATTCGATGATATGCTCGATATCATTCAAACCAATGCGCTCGATTTTATGAAGTGCGCTAAGGAAGTCAGTATCACAAACCAACCGCATTTAATTACCCCTAATCATATCCAAAACCGCATTTGAGCGGTCTCTCGTCTTTGAAATTGAAGTTTCTCTCTTAAGTTGTAGCCCATGCTCAAATAAGATCTTTTTCATATCTTCAATACTGGTCCCCACAATCTCTGCAGCCTTTCCAAGCGAGACCTCCTTATTTTCATAAAGCTTGCACGCTATTGATATCCGCAGTTCAATATGGGATGAGAGCAGCGTATTGATCGCATCAAGAATAAAAGCACCTTTGTCCCTGTATAGTCCCAACTCAGTGATCGCATCGAGTTCTTTCGCAATTTGAGGGGTGGGTGTAAAAGTAATTGCTTCAGACATATTCATACTATATATAAATCTAGGTTTATGCAAGTTATGCAGGAGCGAGATCTAAATGGAAATCATTTTCGATAAGAGAAACAGAGTAATTAACAATCTATACACTTTTCCACACAATGTTTTGGACTCCTAATTGTTGGATATCCGATTCGAACCCTAAAACTCTATTGATGACGAATCCCCAATATTCAAAGAATTATGTTTACCCACAAGGTTTGTATCATCACCAACGATTGATGACTGCAGATTCACCTTCGATATATGTGTTCGTGAGCCTATAACACTGTCTGATATGATTGAATTCTCAACAATCGTATCGCTTGCAATAGATGCATAAGGTCCAATAACCGAATTCATAACCCTGACATTATCCCCGATCGCCACAGGATGTATGATCACAGAGTCCACAACTTCGTACACACCATCAATTTCCTCATTCTCATCCAGCAACACACGGTTTGTTGCAAGAAGGGATTCTGCATGGCCACAGTCGTACCAACTCGACACAGTAAACGTCTTAAATCTACTCCCGCGCCTGATCATCTCCTGCAGGGCATCTGTCAGTTGATATTCACCACGAGAATTAACATTATTTTCCATCATCCATTCCAGAACCTCAAACAGCATTGGAGTATCCTGAACAAAGTATACACCTGCAATTCCCAGATTAGATGCCGGATGTTCTGGTTTCTCCTCAAGATTTTTAATACACGATGTTTTTGCCTCAAGTTCAACAATGCCATATTTCTGCGGCTCGTCAACTTCTCGAACACCGATAGAACCTCCACAGTGTCCATTTTTAGCATGTAAATTGTAAAAATCCAGATACCCGGACTTGAATATCATGTCTCCAAGTGCGATCATAATATCAGAATCACCCACGAATTCACGGGTGAGATATATTGAATGACCAAGTCCAAGCCGTTCGGTCTGGTCAACATATCGTATATTGAACACATCCCTATAATGTTCATCCACATACGAGATGACCTGTTCTTTTCGATACCCAACTACCAGTATAATTTCCTCCGGCTCAAGGTCAACCATACGATCAAGGATGTGCCCGATGATTGGTTTTCCTGCGATGTACACCATCGGTTTTGGTTTTGTATGGGTGTGTGGAAACAGGCGAGTTCCAGTTCCTGCTGCGGGGATTATTACTTTCATATTGTTCCTCAAGTTTAAATTAACCTCTCTAAATGTATATATAACCAATGGAAAAAATTCGAGTGGAATCGATGCCTGTGTAGCCTCCTCGCGCGAGAGCGCGGCGGAATTCACCAAAAATAAGCACAAAATTCATCTCAACAAACCGAATTCAAAAGACCCTGCAAAACCCACATCAAATTCACTCAGACCGCGCACTTTCCTTCAAATAAAATTCATTCGTCCGCATCAGATCATCCAGTGTCCCAACATCGATATGTATCCTATGGGTACGTTTTAACGTCTTTAAAAACAGAATATCCTATTTTACATTAAGCTGTAGCCATTTTGCTCAACTCATTTGAGGCTCTTAATACTGATCCGATCACATCCAATTTAAGATTTTCATGTTTCAGTTTATCCTCAAATTCTTCGAGCAGTTTTAATGTACTTCGACTATAGTATCTTTCACCACAACTTCCACAGACCAAAGTGTCAATATTGACCATCACGATATCATTTCCAAATCTGATCTCTTCGTCCACGTTTTTCTCATGAATGTCTTGGCTGCCACAAATGATGCACTTCATTGCTTTCTCCTCCTGTATTCATCCCATAAACAAGGGTCCGGCTGATAAACAGTTACAACGATTGCCATACCATCCTCATTTGAATATGCGCAAACTATATGCAATGGTTTTTCTTCAATTGAATTACCATATATCAGTACACTTGGATAAGGTTTATCGTCGGAATAATCTTCGATTACTTCACCATTCAGAACCGCCTCAAACACCTCTTGTTCTTTAATTTGACCAAACTCTTCTTCATGCATTTCCTTTCTCGCATGAGAAGTATACAATACACTGTCATTTCCAAAGCACTTTTTTATTTTGGGTAACATTGATCACCTTATACAATCTTAGAATGCTATGTTCGATCTTATAATATGCACCAATGAACTCAGTATCAACAACCAATTCAAACAGACCGCGCACTTTCCCTTAAATAAAATTCATTTGCCCGCATCAGATCCTCCGGCGTCCCCACGTCGATATGGATGCCCGATATCCGTTTGTACACGACCTTTGCCCCTCTCTCAACCAACACCTTGATCGAATCCGTAAGTTGGTACTCTCCTTTAAATCCGGGTTTTGTGTCGTGTATTGCCTCAAATATCCCAGGCTTGAACATATAAACACCAGCAATTCCCAGATTGCTTGGTGCCTCAGAAGGTTCCGGCTTTTCTACAAGGTCAATAACATCTATCCCATCAGGTTTGATGATCCCGTGGCGCCTTACATCGGTCACTTCCACAACACCGATCGTAGCGTCCGCATTGTTGGCTTCATGGAACTCCTTGAGATCGCGCAACACCGTATTAGGTGAGAAAAAGTTATCCCCAAGCACCACGGCAAAAGAGGACCCATTGATAACATGCTCCCCAGCCGCAACAGCATTCGCAAGCCCCAGCCGCTCATCCTGGACCACATAAATTAGGTTCACACCAAATCGCTTCCCGGAACCAAAATAATCAGAGAGGCCATGTTTTCTCGGGCTCACAACAATCACGATATCTGTAATCCCTGCAGCAACAAATGCCTCAACCACATGCTCGATCACGGCCTTGTTCCCTACAGGCAGCAGTTCCTTTGGTATTGCCTGCGTGAACGGACCCAGACGGGTCCCGCTTCCAGCGGCTGGTATCAATCCTTTCATATTAGCAACATATCCAAGCGTTGAATGATAAATCTTTTCAATTGATGTAGATGTGGTCATTTTTTTGTCATATTATCTGAAATACGCCTCAACCGGCGGGAATGGTGGATCCGGATGTATCCACCCCGCGCGCAAGCGCGCGGCGCCCTTCCAAAAAAAAGCACAAAGATCATCTTAACAAACCTGATCAAAAAACATTGATTGATCTAATGTTCCGGTCACAAGATTATCTATGCAGATGACCTCGTCTCCTTTCTCAAGCAGAAGATCACAAAGGTGTGAAACTAGGAATCCTGCGCCGCCTGTTACTATTGTTTTCATGTTTATTCATCGATTCCCTAAATGTTGCATAATTAAAATTGTTTTTAGCTGCCAATAAGTTTTGGTTCCGAATACATTCCCTGACATACATGTTACTTGCTATTTTTATGAGTGTTCCAATGGTCTAAATGTACATGGAAACAATTCTTTATTCTGTATTCATACAATGTATCCGAAAAGTTCATTCAGATCACTTTCAGAAAATAAATAATAGTCTTTTCTCCTCAACAGATCAATGATATCTCCAAGTTCATTTCGATTATTGATTACC
>JAHYJJ010000108.1:0-4867 GCA_019429165.1 Methanosarcinaceae archaeon
CAAAAAAGATAAGTGGACTCCAGATACAAAAAAGATAAGTGGACTCCAGATACAAAAAAGATAAGTGGACTCCAGATACAAAAAAGATAGACACCATGTTGTTGGTGTCTTAAATTGATTGTTCAATAAACTGCGAACATCGTACAAACTAGAATTTAATATCTCCTTTGTCCATCAAAACCTTCAGGTCCTGAAGACTCAAGCGTCCGGTCTTGTTCAACTTCTCTTTTGCAACAACATGCTGTTCATCCTGCTTTTTCTCGTCCTTTACAAGTTGTACTTCCTTTGATCTCTCAAGGTACACATTGAGTTCTTCGCGAAGTTGTTCGATCTTGGCTTTCAAAGGATCGATCTTGGCTCGCAGTGGAGCGGATAGAGAATATTTCTCGTTGATCTGTGCATGGTACATATCGGCTTCTTTTCGAAGTTCATCAATGGTTTTGTACAATTCAAGCATCCCAAGATGGTGTTCTTGTGATTCTTTTGCAAGCGACCGTATTTGGTCGCTGACATTATCACCGGTATCATATATGCCCTTTGAACTATCATATGATTCAATGATCTTCTTATGAACCTCATTTGCACTGAAAGCAGCACCAAGCCGCTCTTCAAGTTGAGTCAATCTTTCAATAATATCGATCTCATGTTTGAGTGGAATGTCGGCATTTAATAATTTGTCAAGTTCTTCAGCATAGGCTTTTGATAATGATTCCACGCTACCCTTTGAAAGTTTGTTAAGATTATCACGCTCTGTTTTCATATGGGATATTTCATCAACCACTTTTTGTGTCGCTGCCTGTATGCCGCTTCGTTCTGTTTTTAGGGAAGCAATATTTTGGTTTGCATCATCACGTTTTATCTTGTGGTCGTGTGCTTTTGAAACAAGTTCCTTCACTTGAGCATTGAGAGCATCTCGTTTCTCTTTCAGGTCGGTGGTATCTGTACGGTGAAGTTTCAATTCCCTGAATATTGACTTCAAAGACCTTTCATTCTGGTCGATCTGGGTCCTGATACTATTGACCTTTTCCTTTAACTCCCGCTCTGTCATTTGTGATACATCAGTCATGCTTTCATCACCTTGTCCTGTCCAACTGCTTCGTCCAATGTAACAACTTTTCCGCTGGCTGCATCTTCCCAGTATTTAAGTCCCACGGTGTGGCTTTCAATCCTGGTCTTGAGCCATCCATAACGCGGTAGTATCTCTTTTAGTTCTAAATTCAATTTAAAGAACGAATCATTGAATTTCTTATCAGACCCTGTAATTGAATTAAGTTCAACACTTGAAGCAAGTGCTTCATCAACTCTTGCTTTGATCTGCAAAATAAGTTTTTTAACATCTTCCTTGTCGAGTGAGACCTTTGATAATTTACCTGATATATCATCAACGATCTGCTTTTCATCTGCAAGCGTTGTAGATGGCTTGATCTTTACGAGCCCATCATTGATTGAATGAATGAGTTTGTTGTCCTCGGGTACAATATCATCAAATGAAGATAAATCACCAAGAAGGTTCTCTGCCTGATGGTATAACTGCTGACGTTTCTCTTTCAGAACATCCACTCTTTCGACGACTGATTCCTTGTTCGCTATTGCGGAATCGGCTTGCTCGTTCAATGATGTTATTTTCTCATCAAGTTCTTTAAATTCTCCTTTATATTCCTCAATAAACCGTTTGTGTTTTGCAATAACACCGTTTATAAGGTCTTTTCTTTCAAGAGTACGTATCTCAACATTTTCGCCAGTCACTTATTTAGCCACCATTTCGATAAATTCGTAATTTACAATTTAAAACATATAATTAATAACTTATAATTTGAATTTCAATCAATTTCAACAATTATTCTAAAGACAAAATATTTGTGCATGCGGCACACCATTGATTATTATTACACATTCGGGGTCTACAAAACCGCACTTTATAGCACATTCAACGGCCCTTTCGCCAAAAAGGTTTGCGGTTGTAGCGTTTGTAAGTACTTCGATAATCTGTTCTTCAGATACAATCTCTCCTCTATAGAATTCTTCTGATATATCTACAGTGGTATTGCCTTGTTTAAGTTTTTTCCCGAGTAGGTCTTTGTCACATACAGCAACAATAAAACTAGTTCCAGATTTATGTATTTTTAATTGCATGGTGTCACAATTTCTTCAAACTAATCTTACATGAGCATTATCGGGTTTTAATAGTTCCCCAACTTTCCGCATCTTTGCAATCAATTCCTCGGCATGTCCTCTGTCGATCTGTTGTGATTCAGCTTCTGTATATATCTCATCAATCGGAGCTTTACCGCCGGAATGGCGACTCCCTACCGTACGAATGATGTCTTTCATTATTTTAATCTTGTCCCGCTGGCTCTTGCTTGTACCTGATGTTAGCACATCTACATCAAACGCACCGGTGTCAGGATCTACCCCTACCTGCTTGAGGGATGAATGCACGATCTGCGTTGTCCTTCTTGCATCATCTATAGTAGCAACATTACTAAGCCGGATGCGTGCGCTTGATTCTGAAAGTCTAACAAGTGCTTCGAGTTGTCGTGCTGTAACCGGTACTGGAGCGTCCTTTCCCTCTCCCATTTTACGAAGACCCATGTAAAAATCGATGAGGTGTTCATGAGCTTCCTTTTCCATTATAGGGAATACGTTCTTACGTGCATATGCTATATACTTCCGCATAATGTCAGGATCGATCTTCGGCAATATGATTTCCATTCGAGAGTCCACATCATTTTGCGTCACCTTACTGGTAGGGAGGTGTATCCTCTGTTCTGACATCTCACCGGCATGATGGGCACTTAAAATATGTTGTGCGATCTTCATATCCTTTGTCTCATCAGGCGTATCCAGTAATACAAAGATAAGGTCGAACCTTGACATAAGTGCCGGTGGCATATTGATCTGCTGTGCAATACCTTCGTAACGGTCAAATCGTCCGTATTTTGGATTCGCGGCACCAAGCAGTGCACATCGTGATTTTAATGTAGCTATGATGCCTGCTTTTGCAACACTTATGGTTTGCTGTTCCATTGCTTCGTGGAGTGCACTCTTATCCTCAGAGCGCATCTTATCCATTTCATCAATTGCAGCAATACCCATGTCAGCCATTACAAGCGCACCTGCCTCAAGTGTCCAGCGCCCATCCCCTAGATCATCTTTTACTGCCGCAGCAGTCAGACCACTTGATGATGCGCTTTTTCCTGATGCAAAAACACCGCGAGGTGCGAGTTTTACCATGTATCGCAGCATCTGACTTTTTGCGATACCTGGGTCACCTACAAGCAGCACATGTATGTCGCCACGAACTCTGGTACCATCAGGCAGGTTCTTTGGCACGCCTGAAAAAAGTTGGAGTGCAAGCGCTTCTTTGATGTCCTCGTATCCGTAGATCGATGGTGCAATGGACTTTATGATATGATTATAAATTTCAGGGTCACGACTTAGTTCAAGTATCTCTTCCTCTTCCTCGGGTGAGATCTCAAGTTCGTCAAACTCGGTATCAATATATTCGATCGAGTTGGCATGTAGTACAAGGTCGTATGTCGTGGATTTTCCTTCGCGGAGTGTTCGCTGGTGTGACCTTAGTACGCCATTTATTACTACTCTGGCTCCGGGACTTGAATAGCCTGCAAGATCATCATCAACATCAACATCAAGACTCTGTGGTTGTGTTCCGCCTTTGAGGTTCTCAGGCGACTCCTGCACTTGAAGTTTTTGGGAATCAAGGAATGTGGATTGATCGATAAGTATCTTAAAAGGACCACTTTTGCCGCATGTTTCGCTTTCACAGAATTTGGGTTCATCGAATTTATTCTCTGTTTGTGGTCGATGTGTTATGTTTTCACAGCGCATGCACAAAAATGCGGCATCTATTATCTTTGGTCGCACTTCGGTTGCTTTTCGTACCATTCCTTCAATTGCAATGAACTTCAAAAGGTTCTTGCTCCGAAGGTCTCGAATAGAGATCTTATTTGGTACTTTGATGAACTGCACATGTGCATCATTAAGCGTTTTCTCGATCGGTAGGTCGATCTGCTGGAGTGCATTTTCAGCAGAAGGTATGACCTCATCGGGATGTTCAAGCAGTTCATCAGCAAGTTCACGGTCAAACATCTCAAGGTCGGAAAAATCAACAATTATGCTGCGCTGTTCGGGATACTCATTTCCAAGATGAAGTATCTCTTCCCAGTAATATTGCTTTAAAAAAGCCTTAAATTTTTCATCCCATTTTCCGTCAGCCATGGTATTCACAAAATTATGATATTGTAAAATGATAAAGACAATTTAGGGATTTTACAACTGGCTTGAATGCATATCAATGTTTCGAATGATGAATGAGAAATGGGAATTTTAAAATTTGTTGTGTAATCTCATATTTGTAATCTCGATATGAAAGCATTTTAAACTACAACAACATTATATTTGCAGGAGATTTAATGATCAGAGAGATTAAAGACCGAACAATTCTGGATGAATTCACGGAATCTTTTGTTAATGTTGTGGAAAAGCATGTCAAATACATAATTGTATCGGGGTTCGTTGCAATTGCACATGGAAGAAGCCGGGGAACAGAAGATATCGATATGATTATTGAAAGAATTGAAAAAGACAAGTTCCTTGAATTGCATGACGATCTGGAAAATGCAGGATTTGAATGCATGCAATCCGCCAGTGGCGGCATAATTTATGACAATTATCTCATGGATAATCTTAGTGTTAGATACATAAAAAAAGGAAACTTTCTCCCTGAAATGGAACTTAAACTTGCAAAGGATGCACTTGATGACTATCAGATCGAAACAAAAAAACAACTACCACTGACGGGACTTGACTTTTATTTTTCAAGCATCGAGATGAACATCGCCTTCAA
>JAHYJJ010000109.1:0-4867 GCA_019429165.1 Methanosarcinaceae archaeon
AAATATGATGTCCATATCTACGGAATACATTAAGTAAACCTTGGAGATTTGAACTCAGTTCTTTTGGGTCTTCAATGTGAATAAGAATATTTGTATCCAATACAATTTTCATATTTTGCATCCATGTGAAAAAATCTTACGCTCTGATAGCATCATTATTATTTACTGTATATATTCTTAAGGTAAGAGTCCGGTGAAAGTAATCTCATGCAAATCTAGTGAACTTGGTCGGTAGCTTGGTCGGTAGCTTGGTCGGTGGCTTGGTCGGTGGCTTGGTCGGTGGCTTGGTCGGTGGCTTGGCGGTGCTTGGTCGGTAGATTTGTCTGACCACCGTTTGACCACAATCGAGGCTCAGTCCAAAATCTCGAACAGCACATGATAAGTATTAGAAGGGGTGCGAGGGTGGAAAAGATGGGGGTGAAGGGGCGCTGGGTTTTAGATATGGGGGAAGTTTTGAAGAACGCCTGCATTATTTACATCAAAATCTTAGACATTTCAATTCAAAATATGGTAAATTGTTTAAGTCCATGAATGGCCAATTGAGAAATGCAATTGCTCATGAATCATATACGATTGAAAACAATTACATATTATGGATTCAAGATTCTAATAAACAGAAACAATATTCTCTAAAAAAAATATTTGACAAAATATTTGATCTCTATGCGTTACTTATTGCTTTATACTGGGGATATTGCAATGTTTATGCACCTCATGCCATCAAAGGATATAACCAAACTCCTGATAAAAAGTTAAAAAATTCATTTATACTACTCCGCAAGTATAATTTAGAACTATATCTGACAGCCACAGAGCGCACAGAGTACACAGAGGGAATGTTGCTACGTTCTCTGTGCCATCTGTGTACTCTGTGGCAGAAAGTTACAAAAAATAGATGCTGTTTAGTATAATAGAATTAATCTCAATAAAATGAAGATTAAAGAAAACATGTAAATGGTTTTTTCTAAAAACTATTATTGCAATTATAAGTACTTTCTAATATTCATTCCACTTATTTTTCATATTTTTTCAATGACTATATTATCCAATAATAACCAAAGCATAAATCACATAACCCCACTATAACCACAAAAACATCCAACCTTCACCCATGCCCCACACAACCACCCCCACCCCAGAAATCCTCGCCCCCGCCGGCGACCGCGAATCCCTCCTCGCCGCCCTGAAGGGCGGCGCAGATGCCGTCTACCTCGGAATACGTGACTTCAATGCAAGATGGGGAGCAACCAACTTCGAACTTGATGAACTAGAAGACGCCATCGACTTAGCCCACTCGCACGACACAAAGGTATTTCTCGCACTCAACATACCCATCAAACAGGACGAGATACAGGACGCACTTGACATCATAGACAGCGCCTACTCCTTCGGGATAGATGCAATAATAATGGAAGACCTCGGCCTGCTGCGAATCATCAGGGAAACATACCCAGACCTCAAACTCCATGCAAGCACCCAGATGACAATACACAACACAGCCGGCGCACAATTTGTAGAGGACATCGGGGCCGATCGGGTCATACTCTCAAGGGAACTCGATACCACAGAACTGAAGAACATAATAGATAACACCGGCATCGAAGCAGAAGTATTTGTACACGGTGCCCTTTGCTACGCATACTCAGGGCGATGTCTCTTCAGCAGTTTCATCAGTGGCAGGAGCGCAAACCGTGGAGCATGTACCCAGCCCTGCAGACTGCGATACAGGTTCATAGTCGATGGGCTCGATGTAGACAGCACAAAGATCGGGATAGGCGAATATCCGATCAGCAATGCCGAACTCTGCACACTCCCACAGATCGACGAAATAGTGAACACAGGTGTAGTAAGCCTCAAGATCGAAGGCAGGATGAAAAGAGGCGAATACGTAACGAAAAGCGCAAGTGCCTACAAGTCAGCAGTCGAGAAACTAAAAAGCAATGGATATCTCGACAAAGACGAGATCGAAACAGATCAAAAAGAACTCACAAAACTATTCTACCGTGGATTCACAAAAGGTTTCATGCTCGGAGAGAGCGATGTCACCCATCCAAAATACAGTTCTAACTACGGCTTATTCCTTGGCAAAGTCTCAGACATCGCAGATTTCAGATACACCACCAGTCTCAAAGTGAAACTCCGCGAAGATTTCAACGCAAAAGACGGCATCGGCATACAGACCCGAACAAGGATGCTTGGCTCCGCAGTTAACGTCCTGAAAATTGGCGAAGAGCGGGTCGAAAGTGCAAAAGCCGGCGATGATGTGATACTTGAGATCAGTTCAAAGACCGGCAAGTCCGTAGACATCGGTGATGAATTATACATCACAACAGACCGACACTTGTTGAACAGATTGCAGGAAACAAACCTCAAAACATCTCCTGTGAGTATTAAAGTCACAGCAAAAAAGGATGAGAAACTCAAGATCGAGATGAAGATGGTGAGGGGAAGAACAACAGGCGAAGCAGAAAGTGTAGTGTTTGAAGATGACTACATTGTTCAGCAAGCCATAAAAGCCCCAACAACCGAAGAAAAGATCAAAACGATAATTGAAAAACTGGGTGATACACCCTACGCTGCCGAATCTGTCGAAGTTGTAGCAGATGAGGACATCTTCATCCCAATAGGTGTTCTCACAAATGCAAAGCGCGAAGCTGCAGATATGTTGGTGCAAAAGACCATCAAAGGACATAAACGCGAGCTTAAGAACCCGCAGATATCAGACCTCAACAACCTTTTCAGTTGTCAAAAAGAAGGGGAAAAAGTAGGATCGGAAGTGGGATCAAAGTTAGAATTAGAAGACAAAATTAACGCAACACCAGAGAACCTCGAAATTGGCGATACAAAAGCCCCGCTTTTGAGCGTTGAAGTCAAAGATGTCAATTCAATGTTCTATGCAGCAGAAGCCGGTGCCGATATTATCTATGTTCCAATCGAACAGTTCAGCGAACTAAAAGGCCCGACAAACGAAGATAAAATGAAGGAACTGATTGCCAAAAAGGAAGATGGCATCGAGTTCGTATTCATAGTACCTCAGATCACACACGACAACGAACTAATATCACTCACACCACTGATCGAAGAGGTAAAAGCGGCAGGATTCGGCATATCATGTTCCAATCTCGGTGCTATACAGGTCGCAAAAACATACGACATCCCCTTTGTCGTACAAAAAGAGCTCAACACCTTCAATGCATTCACAGCTTCCGTATTCTTTGATGCAGGAGCACATAGGGTTACGCTTTCGAGTGAATTGAACCTTGACGAGATCTGGCATATTTGCGAGAATCTGAATGCATCCAATAAGGATCAGCAGATCGAAATTGTTGCACATGGCCGGGAACTTCTGCTTGTGACAGAGAACGATCTTTTAAAACCGCTTGTTGACAAAAGACTTGTAAATAGCGATAATAATGCCGATAATGGTAATGTTAAGGGTAATGTTAATGATAGTAGCAGGAACAGCGATAGTGAAACAGATGTCGAAAGCGATGTTCTACTTGTTGACAAGAAAGAACGCAAGTTCCCTGTAAAACGATGGGGAACGCGGACCCTCATCTACAACTTTGAAGTGCTCAATATGCTCGATGATATTGATAAACTAAAAGTATCCGGTGCGGACGTGTTGCGACTTGACCTAAGATTGAACACCAAAAGAGAAGTCAAGGAGATTACACAAGCATATAGGGACACACTTATTGGAAAGGATGGCCGGATACGAGGTCAGCAGGGGGATGTTTACACACAGGGGCAGTACTTTAGGGGAGTTTAGATTTAATGTGATTGAAACTACCTTTTTGGTAGTTTTCAACAAAAACGAAACGAACCGCCGCAGGCGGCATACCCTACCATTACCAATAGAATGCATATTATTTCGTATTTAATTTACGAAATTGATTGTCTTATAGACATTAAGCACCAATTTCGTGAAATATATAACTTTCAAATATAAGTTACATTTAATCCGGCAGATTTCAATAATATTTCAGGGTCAGTGATGCGGAAACGCGCCGCCTGGCGGCGGTTGTATTGTTTTGAACATTAGATAGAATAATCTTATTTATGCACCGCTCTGGATTTTCTTTTATGATAAGCATGATGAATTGTAAAACAATTGCAAATACAGATTTTATGGCTTAATACACACAATGCGACAAAACTAAATTTGTTGAATTACGAGTATATACTCAATCCACAATTGCAACTAATTTTTAAACTATGTAGTAAACACACTCGAGGAACTCACCATTGACCACTCACAAAACACTCAAAGCCCCCGGTGAAGCAAAAAAAGAGTTCAAGAGCTCTGTTTTCATAGGACATGCATACCCTGTCAAAAACGAGGACGAGGCAAAGGACATCATACGACAGGTGAAAGAGCAACACAGCGATGCAAACCACAATGTTTCAGCATACCTCATTAAAAGCGGCAACGACCTTGCAATGAGATATGACGATGACGGGGAACCCGCGGGAAGTTCAGGCAAACCCATATTCAAAGTGCTGGAACTGAAGGACATACACAACGCCGTCGTAGTCGTTACCAGATATTTTGGTGGAACAAAACTGGGTTTCGGGGGGCTTGCAAGAGCGTACAGGGAAACCGCTGCTGCAGCAATTGAAGATGCAGGTATACTTGAAGTTCATGAAACTGTCAGCCTTACTGTGCGATTTGAGTATCCATATACGCAGAAGATCAAGAATCTTATACAAGATAATGGAAATTATGGAAATTATGGAAATTATGGGAATTATGGGAATTATGGGAATTATGGGAATTATGGGAATTATGGGAATTATGGAAGCATAATCTCAGAGGAATATTCAGACGAAGTTCAACTCACTCTTGAGATCATAAAAGAAAACG
>JAHYJJ010000110.1:0-4785 GCA_019429165.1 Methanosarcinaceae archaeon
AATCGCTCATAATTCCAATCATTTGTGCACCTCATTTTGGAAATGGTATCATAATATAATATATATGAATAGGAAACATAATATTTATCAAACATGATATCCTTTTCAATTTGTGATTAAAATGAAGTAATTTACGTTGTTTTTGTTTCTTATTGGCATAGTTCTGGTCAGTGGATGCACAGACTCAAACTCAAATACAGGTGATGTTATGGATGAAATTGTAAAAGAAGGCGATTACGTCAAAGTTGATTATATCGGAGAACTTGAAGCTGGTACTGTTTTTGATACGTCCATAGGACGTGAGCCACTTGGATTTACAGTCGGTGCAGGTCAGATGATAGCAGGATTTGATAATGGTGTTGTTGGCATGGCTGTGGGTGAAGAGAAAACCCTGACATTACCCCCTAAAGAAGCGTATGGTGAATATAGTGAGGAACGTATTCAAACGGTCAGTCTTGAAGAACTTAAAAGTGTAGGTATTTCTCCGGCAGTCGGAGATAAGCTGGGTACACCTCAGGGAGTTGTTAATGTAATAGATGTCACAGATACGGAAGTCAAGATCGACTACAATCATGAACTTGCAGGAAAGACGCTTATCTTTAAGGTTACTCTTGTTTCAATTGGGCAGGAGTAATTGAATTATACTTTTTTTCAAAAAACAACAATGGAAAAAGAAGAGAAGATCGTGGCTGTGCTGTTTGCAATGGCAATTTTGTCACTTGGAGTTGCCTATGTCACGTTTTTTCAGGGCAATGGCGAGGGTATCAGCAACGATGCCCTGCAATTAACCGAACAATCATCAGTTGGTGATTTAGTATATCTTGAAGGCCCGATCCTTAGCAAAAAATACACATTCAAAGGTGACCATTTATTGCTAAGTGTTGACTATGATGATAATGTTATCAAAGTGTTCATACCAAACAATAACGGTGCTGTAGAAATTGATAATATGGTTAACGAAAATGACTATGTTCGCATACAGGGGATTTTGGATGAATATCAGGATGAGCTAGAAGTTGTGGTCCAGAGCAAGAATGATGTCAAAGCACTATGAATATCACAATAACATCTATTTTTGCAATAATCAAGAATCGGTAGTCATTTAAACGAAAAACACATCCTACAAAATATGAGAGCATGTATCATGTGCGGCGGGGAAGGCACACGACTTCGCCCATTGACCTTTGAACGTCCAAAACCAAGTATTCCTATTTTGAATAAACCTTCTGTTGTACATCTTATTGAACATATAGCAAAAGAAGGATTCAACGAGATCGTGGTTACACTTGGGTATATGGCTGAAAATATCGAGGAAGATCTTGGCGATGGAAGTATGTTTGGCGTACATATTAATTACGTTTACGAACATGAGAAACTCGGCACGGCAGGCGGCGTTAAGAACGCTGAAAAGTACTTGCGTGGTGAGCCATTTATCATTTTAGGCGGAGACCATGTATTGAACCTGAATCTCCGCGAAATGTATCGGTTCCATGAAAAAACTAACGCAATCCTGACAATCGGGCTGCTATCGATCGATGACCCCCGGGAATTTGGTATTGCAGATATGGATGTCAAAAACAGGATACGTCGCTTTTCAGAAAAACCGGGTGCCGGTGAGATTTTCAGCAATCTGGCAAGTACGGGTATCTACATGTGCGATCCGGAAATACTTGATTGGATACCAAAAGATACAAAATACGATTTTGCTAAAGATGTTTTTCCTGATATGCTTGCTAAAGGTGAAAAGATCAATGGTTTACTTGTTAGTGGGGATTGGACGGATGTTGGAAGTGCGGCAGCATACAGGCAGGCACAACGCTGGATGCTCGCAGCCCTGCCCGGAACTACGATCGCAGGACATTTTAGCACGAAAGATGCTCGCATAAAAGGGCCATTAGAAGTCGGGCACAATGTATCCATTGGTTCAAATTCAGCATTAGTAGGACCAATTGTGATAGGCGAGAATACAACGATTGGGGACCGTGTATTGATCGGACCTTATACGGTCATAGGTGCAAATTGCGTGATCAAAGATGATTCCAGAATTCTGTCAGCATACATTTTCAACAATATTGTTATTGGTAATAATTCAAATGTATCAGGTTCAACGATCGACAACGGAACTATCGTAGGCCAAAACTGTAGTCTGGAAAATGGTACAGTAATTGGTCCCAGAGTTGTCATTGGTGACAATGCGACAATACATTCAAATGTTAGGATCTGGCCTGAAACTGTTATCAAATCCGGTATGCGTGTGAAAACCGATATTATTGATCCGGAATATTATTCATCAAACAATGTTTCCTGATCAGGAACCTGTGGTTTGGACGGCTGCTTATGAATAAATTCAAAAAACTATTGAACGCATCCCTTTTAATAAGTGCATTTTCGTTAATGGTGGTTCTTGTACTTACTGTAGATTCAAATACGATCGATGCGATCATGGGGATCAAGTACGAATATATCATTGTAGCGGCTGCTTTGCATGTGTTTTCATACGTAATATGGGGCATGCGTACAAAATTCATGTGTCAGGCTCTTGGACATAACATCGATATTTCAAAATCTACGAAGATCGTAATATCCAGTACACTTGCAGCAGCAGTCACACCTTCATCTGCGGGTGGTGAACCATTAAGGATCCACCTTTTGCACAGGAACAAAATGCCGATTGGACGTGCTACTGCGGTAGTGATCGGTGAACGGCTTATGGATGCAATATTGTTACTATCCATGGTACCGTTTGCCTTGTTTATTTTTAGTGATATGCTGTCAAATTATGAACTGGATGCAGTATTCATAATTGCAGAAATACTTGTGATTTTGGTGTTTGCATTAATAATATATGGGATGTGGAAACCTGAACAAGCAAAACGACCCGTTCATTTTATTGTTCATCGGGTCGCACATATATTTGGCAAAAAAACAGAAGATGCACTTTCCCCCATACTCGCTCGTGTAGATATGGAGATGGATCATTTTCATAATAGTATATGGATGTTTTTGACAGAGGGTAGGAAGGGTTTACTATACGGCGCAGTATGTACTATATTATTCTGGATTGTGGAATATTCGATGTTGCCGGTAATTTTGATGGGACTCGATCAATATCCCTCACTTATTGTAGTTTTCGCAGCACAGGTATTGCTCTCTATAATAATAGTAGTGCCTGCAACACCAGGTGCAAGTGGCATTGCAGAGTTTGGAGCAACATCATTGTTCTCGGTCTTTGTATCCTCATCCCTGCTCGGTATTACAGTTATAGCATGGCGTGCTCTTACTTTTTACATGAATATATTAGTTGGCAGTTTTGTGAGTATCAAGATACTCAAGGACACTGACGCGATAGGAAAATTGCTTGATGAATCAAATATATGACTGACATATATTTGTGCAACTAACATCCAATAAGGCAATACGACAATAATCTCAAGATATCGTGATATATTTAAGCAGATCTTCTCCCATTATATTCTTGTCCAAAAGATCTTGTTCACTTTTATACGGCATTCCACTTATAATCCCTGCAGCCTGTTTTTTACCAATACCTGGAAGTTCCAGGATCAGTTTTATTGAAGCCTGATTGATCTTGAGTGGATAAGGAATACCTGTAATCGAGCGATGTCCATGTCCGGTGACTGTCACATCAATGAATTTGCCGATCGGAAGGTTTTCAGGAATTCCTACAAGAAGTGGATATGATCCAAGTTGTCGCCCAAAGGTCATGTGGTCACTGACCTCGCACATGACATCACGAAGGATAGTTCCTGTAGGCACAACTTTTCGTAGCATCGGAAGGTCAATTTCTTTTCGTACCTTTTCCTTATACTTTAAAAACAAATTTTTGTGCTTTTTGACAAGCACATCCTTGCCAAACATAGGAGTGCCGGGGAATGACATGACCTGTCTGATATTTATTCGCCGGACAAGAAGATCTGCATCAAGGACCTTTTTCATGAAATCATAGTTCATTTCAAAGGTCTTTTTTGTCTCACCCTGTAATCCGTGAACAAAGTTCAAACCCGGTAGGAGCTCAGGAAGTCCATTTTCTCCTCGTTTGCCCCCTACTTCATTGATCAGTTCGATCGCTTCGAATACGTCTTCAGGCATTGCCTTCAGATCATTTGCAGCCACAACCTTTGGGTCTGCACTTTCCATGCCAAGCGCAGCTACATCACCTGATGTATGATATTGTATGATCGATTTCATAATTGCACGTGATTCATCAGGATATGCTGCTATTGTTGCCGGATTTACATTATCAAGATGCAATACGCGCAATTCCGGTGCAACATTGCGGATGCCACGGTAGAGTGATTCTATGATATGGGGATCTGGTTTTGGAATATCTCCACCTGTGTCGGTTGCATGATATGTGAACAGGTCAGGTTGTCGACCTATGCGGAAGTATCTTGCACCGGCAGTATAGAGTGCACTGACCTCATCCACAACATCAGGAACAGCGCGATAATCAGACGCACCATAGAGTGCTTCTGTGCAAAAAGAACAGTGTAATTTACGCCCACATCCGCGATATGTTTCCAGTTCGCACATGAGATGGGGATAATCAGGATGCTGTTTGATGATGAATGCACCATTTATACTCCAGCGTGCTATCTCATCAACGGTCCTGAAACGATGCACAACGTTTTCAGGGTCACGTATGTTTGTTTCATTTTGCAATATATCATAGACGAATGATTCAATGTCAGCATGTGCAAGGTATATGTCTTCGACATCGATACCCAATATTTGCGCTGCCTTTCCGCCTTCCTTGCTAAAACC
>JAHYJJ010000111.1:0-4773 GCA_019429165.1 Methanosarcinaceae archaeon
CAACTCCTGCTGCAAATGTTGATTTTCCCGCCCCTGGTGGACCTGCAACAAGGATACCGCGCTGGGCAAGTATTCGCTCTTTCAATTTATCGCCAAGCCTGTACTCATCCAGACTGACCGCAGCAATCGGACGCACTGCCGTGATCTCGATATCATCAGAAAAAGGTGGATTCGTTATTGCTATACGCATATTCCGGATCTGCAGGACAGAAGCACCTTTGGATGACATTTCCATGAATGAATCCTGATCCGCGCGGGCCCTCTCTATCAGTTCCTTTGAAATTGCCTTGAGTTCATTATAAGTACACGGAACATCCCCGATCGCAACAAACTTTACATCCCCGATGGTGCCGCGTTTTACCATTGGCACAACCTTGTTCTTGAGATGCACGGACATCGTGTCATCTCCGAAATAATCCTCGATCAGAAGCGGTCCGAACTCTTCTTTTTCCGGCGAAACCCATTCTACCTTAAGACCTTTTGATGTCGCGACCTGTGCCTGAACCCTGTCACCTGTTACAAAAATAGCATCCAACTCCACGGCTTGTGCGCGTATCAATGCATCGATACCACCGGATCGTGCAAGTTTCACCTGCTCAAGACTGGGTTGCCCGCCTACAAAAGAAAGTGTTATCGCGCCCTCATCAGAGAGAGTGCGCAACTCCAAAAGTTCATCCAGTCCTTTTTGACCGATCTCAAAACCACGGTTTGCCTGCGCCTCAAGTTCCGATACCACGGCTTCAGGCACAAAGACATATGCACCTGCATATTCCCCGCTTCTGACCTTTTTCGAGATACGCCCATCAATTATAACACTTGTATCAGGTACTATCCTGACTCCTGAACCGCCATCTGTTTCCATAGGAATATTTATAGCTCGAACGTATATAATCTGATTGATAAGAGAAAAAGAGTGGAGGAATTATGTATTAATATACCTCATCCGGATCAAACACTTTCTCGCCAACAACATCGCCTTCGATCGTGCGATAGAAACATGACCTGAATCCAGTGTGGCATGCGCCGCCGATCTGCTCTACCTGAAGTAATATCGCATCCATATCACAGTCAACCCTGATGTCGTGAATGATCTGCACATGTCCTGAGCTTTCGCCTTTCTTCCACTGTTTCTGGCGGCTGCGGCTCCAGTAATGACCATGTCCGGTCTCAATGGTATTTTCAAGAGCTTCCCGGTCCATGTATGCTATCATCAGGACTTCACCAGTTTTGTAATCCTGTGAAATTGCAGCGATCAATCCATCATTATCGTACTTCATATCATCAAGGTCTATCATGTTAATCACCAATTACTATATAGTATAAAAACGAAGGTGGTTAATATAACTTATATTAAATTATTAAAAGCATGCGTCTCAAGTTATATAATTGATAACTAAAATATATAAAGGTGAATGTTATGGATTACAGTTTCGATGGCACAGGTGGTTACAAGGTTCCAACTGGAATCACAGGATTGGATGTTCAATTAGGTGGTGGCGTCCCGCCCGGAATTACAATTTTAATTCTTGCTGAGCCTGGCGCAGGTTCAGAGATCTTTGCTCAACAATTCGCCTATGGCGGATTGGTAAACAATGAAGAAGTATTCTATTTTTTATCAGAACACCCAGTATCGGAGATCGTAGCCGAAATGGAGGATTTTGGTTGGGGTGAAAAAGATGAACTAATGGATAAGATTGAATTTATCGATGCGTACGCACCAAGATTTTACAATGTACTCCCAAAAGATCTTATGTCAAACGTTTCTGCAAAGGAATTCTTGAAACAGGGTGCTGATTCATTGAATATGCTAAAAACAACCGTTACCAAAAAACATAAAGGAAAATATAGAGGAATAATTGATTCAATGTCTTTTTTCTTACGATCGTATGAGTTAAATGATGTTGTCGAAACGATAGAGATAATGTCTTCTGTTGGAAAACTCTCTGGTGCTGTGCAATTGATCCTGGTGACTAAAGGTATGCACGATCCGGTTATAGAGAATACATTAAAACATGTATGTGACGGCGTAATAGAATTCCATATGAAAGAGCGTGGTAGTGAAATAGAACATACTATTCTGATTCGAAAGATGCGCGGTATGATCACGCCAAGCCGGACGATCTCATACAGCCTGACTCACAAGGGTGTTGAACTGGAAACTACAACACGTATATTATAATGAACTGTTTACTTGAACAAAGCAATAGAAACATATTTTAGTGCTACGATCCATGTGTAGTTGGTTATTATGAAACAGGGCCTATTGCAAATATTGAGAGATATTTTTTCATCATCAGGATACAATGTTACCGAATCGTATAGATACGACATGGTTGCTGAGAAAAATGGATACAAGACACTTATTAAACTTGGTGCATATCCAGATTCTACAGATATTAAAAATTTCGCCGAGCATGCCACCGAGGGTATGGGACTTTATGTCGCAACCTATAAGATGGCAGATGAACTGTACCAGTATGCTACTAATTGCGGATTGGTGGTGTGGGACCGCGACGATGTTGCACTCCAGATAGGAAGGGCTGTTCTTGCTGATATTGAAGGAACCACGGCTGATCTGGAACTTATACCACCTGTTGATCAACAGGCTTCTACCCAGACCATGAGTGCTGGTTTTGGAGAAGATTCTCTTTTCGGGATGTTTGGACAAGGCAATGCAACAAAGAAAATGTCTGCTTCGCCCGAACCTATATCCACACCACAACCACAATGGAGTGGAAATGTATTTGCACAGCCGGAACCGATTCAATTACCACCTACTGAACCAAGTCCACCAATGGTATTAAATCTGCATGCTGTGCCTTTGAATGTTTCAAAGGAACAAGCAATTAATATTGCTAAGCAGCATATTGGAATTGTGAGTGATGTTTATCTTAAGTTCGTACCTTTCTGGAAATATGAGTTTTCTGTTGGTGTTGAACAGCAATATAAGTCAAAAATTATTGATATTTCAGGTAATGGTGTTGGATGTCTGAATGCACTGAACGGCAACAATGAAGTTTTAGAACTTAAGGAAGTTTATGATAGTATAGAAGTGCCTGATGAGACGTATGAAGTGAAAGGACCAATACTTACACGCGATGAAGCAAACAAGGACCTGCTTAAAATGATCATTGAAGATCATACTAAAGACATACGTTTCGACTCCATGTCCGGAGACACCATTATTTCAGAACACAAACTTTTCAAGCCATCTGCTGAAGATATAAATCTTGAAATCGATATGGTATATCTACCTATTTGGGAACTGAATGGAAGAAAAAGTTCAGTGGAAATAAGCGGATATAATGCAGAAGTGTTGTGCAATCCTGTGGATGAAGATGTTGAATTTATGTAAGATATGTTTGTTCGTGACTATGCGAATGTTTTATATACCAATAAAATTATATATAGTTAAATAAGTCACAGTCATTTTATAAGAGTTGTTAACGAGAAAATATCAAAAAAGGTGATATCATGGTAAAAATTACAGAAACAGCAGCAGTTGAATTAAAATCATTATTGGAATCTGAGGAGAAACAGGACCATTCACTTCGAATATTTATCGCAGGAATGGGCTGCAGTGGCATCCAGTACGGTCTTGCACTTGACAATGAGTCAAAGGAAGATGATGTTAAAGTATCAAACAACGATGTGAATATTGTGATGAGCAAGGATGTTTCTGAGGCACTCAACGATGCAAAGGTTGATTATATCGATACTGCGCATGGTAAAGGATTTGTAATAGATAATCCAAATGCTGCAAGTTCTTGCGGTTCAGGTTGCAGCAGTTGCCAATAATCGAATTAAAGTTATAAGGTGATCGAATGTTTCCGGGTATGGGCGGTCGGGGTATAAACCCCGCAAAGATGAAATCGATGATGAAACAGATGGGAATCAACCTTACTGAGATCGATGATGTTGAGCAGGTGATCATACGCACATCTGAGAAGGATATTGTGTTCAATGATGCGAATGTTTCCATTATGAATGCACAGGGTGTTGATACATACCAGGTTGTCGGAACACCGGAAGAGATTGCAAGGGAACTTGCGATACCTGATGACGATATCAAATTGGTTGCTGAACAGACAGGTGTTTCACAAGATGCAGCCCGCGAAGCATTAAAAACCGCAAATGGCGATCTGGCAGAAGCAATTTTATCACTTTCCTGATCGTTATATTTTTTTGATTTGGTGCATTATTGCACCAGTATTTCATTTTTTATTGTATATAATCTATAAGATTATGTAGTGCAAGTTAATGCGAACGAAGTGAGCATTTTCTTGTTTTGAATCTTCGTGATAGTGTCACGTCAACTTTCAAATGTCTGGTTATGAGGGGTATAGATCATATGATATAATATTCTATATTCCAAAATTACGGATAGATCTCCATAAAATTCATAACATCAGTCTTCGCTCCCGCTCGGCGCATTCCAATGCTACCAAACCCATAGCCCAAACATACAATTCTCAGAAGAGCAAATAAGCTGACGCTTAAAAACCGTATTGTATTTAGTGGTCGTGGTGCAGGAACGTGCCGCGCTACGCGCGTGTGGTCGCACCGTTTATTCACTCTAGCGATATTTTATTGTTGACTCAACACTAGCAGTAGATGTATCTCTGACCAACGCCCGGAATCGAGTTAATGTTGATGCGCCTCGCGCGTTCCCGCTAAAATTAAGTGATCCACTTCATTGAACGGTGGAATAAAGTATACACTCTCATATAAAAATCTATCAAGAAAATGCTCACTTCGTTCGCATTAACTTGG
>JAHYJJ010000112.1:0-4713 GCA_019429165.1 Methanosarcinaceae archaeon
TTTATTTGTAAGTTTTATTTGTAAGTTTTATTTGTAAGTTTTATTTGTAAGTTTTATTTGTAAGTTTTATTTGTAAGTTTTATTTGTAAGTTTTATTTGTAAGTTTTATTTGTAAGTTTTATTTGTATTTCTCTATATTCAGTATAAATTTAATTATCATAAAAATCCCCAAAATAATTATGCCGCCAAGTGCCCATGTTCCTGCGCCTATTTTATCAGGAGCAGGCTCAAGCGGAACGCTGATCTTCATATTTTCCGAAAATGCAGTGTTGCCGTTCTCATCAATGTACTTGATCTCGCTGTCAACCCCATAATCCTTTACAAGCGAATTCCGATCCGCAGTGGCTTTAAAAGACACAGTCTTACTCTCCCCCGGTTCAACCGTACCAAGTCGGAGTACACTTTGTTCTACTACAAGTGGTTTCATAACAACCACGCGAACAATTGCATCTGTGGCAGGGATCTCACCAATGTTTTTGTATGTCACATTTACCACACTGGGCAAACCTGCTGTGAGATGTCCCGAAACTTCCGTGATTTCAAATTTAGTTGCCTCTTTGACAAATATGGGAATAATCAAAGTCTTATTTGCACTCTTGTAATTTGTAGTATGGTCAAGACCTGTAACTCCAAGTCGATATACTTCGTTTGTAGTCATACGCACCTCGCTTTGGTATTCATATGAAACTGGAAGTTGAAGGTAATAGATACCGGCAGGGGCATGATTCGAAATTGTTATGACATATACCAGTGGATTGTCCGGCAAACTTCCAGGCACGAGTTTTTTCATGGAACGGATCGACGCTGTGGGATCGACTTCAATGTATGGACTGGTAGAGATCAACTCCACATTGATGCCAATGGCTGTTGTGCGCATAGTTTCATATTGCAACTCTTGCAATGAGGATGCGTGCTTTCCCACATTCGTGCCAACACTTGTAGCAGATTTGAATCCGTACAACACTCCTTTATTTGCAAGATTTATTTGGAGCTGGGCGGTTTCCCCGCGTTCAAATTCATAGTCTCCAAGTAAGGATGCATAAAGGTCGGGTTCACCATAACTGTTGTAGTAGTTTGTAGAGAATGCATAATTTGGAGGAAGAAACTCTTTTATGTTTTCGGATGATTCTTCGGCTGATACCATTGGCATCATAACAATAAAGGCTATGAGTGCGAATATGCCAATTAAACCCAGAATCTTTTGAACTTTATGAACATTACCACTAATGTTATTATTACTATTACAATTATGACTAAGGTTAAAATTAAAATTCATTGGATATCAATCTCCGATTAAGGCATATTCACCTGTTTTAGCATGTCTATTTGAAATGTTTTTACTTTTCATATTATCTCGCCACGTGTCAAGTAACACCATCACAGGCGGAAACACGATGAACGATGCAAAAAGTGCCAGCGCTACATCCATTACGGTGACCATTCCAAAATTACTGGTCATTGAAAATGGTGATGCGATGAGTGCAGAGAAACCAAACATGGTTGTAAGTCCGGATGGAATTATCGCCTTTCCTATCTTTGCACTTGCCTCACGCATGGCATCGATTGGTGCCAAACCTTTTTCCTTTTCTTCATAATAGCGTTCCATCATAAGTATTGCATATTCCGAACCCACTCCAAGTATCAGGGCACCGAGTGTGGCTGTCATGGGCGTATATTCCAGTCCTGAAAAATACATGACCCCACCAGACCATCCAACAACCATGAACATGGTGATAACAGGGGTGAAGGCTTTGACCCAATCACGGTATATCACAAGCAATCCGCCAAACACCATTACAATTCCAAGTAATGTCATCGCGACTCTGCCTGACGTGAGTGAATCGATAACTGTTGTAAACACAACTGAATTGCCGGTGACCGTAACAAATACACCCGGTGGTGGCGACATCCATGCAATGTCCTCCCTTACAACCCCGACCAATTCATCAACACCGGTAAGGCCTATATCAGCAACAGCATTTCCAATCTCCAGATTCATCAAAAGCATGTTATTTCCATGGATGAATCGTTTCTTCCGCATATCCGGGATCTGGTCATACAATCTTTCGATATCTTCACGGTTATCGGGAATTGTACCTCCATTCATTGATTTTATTATGGGGGCAATACTGGATGCAGAATATATGTTGCTTCTACCTTCCACTTCATGAGTGCCGAATTCGTCCATCCACTTAAGAATGGCAGGATCTGCAGCATCATCGGTTTTAATTATAAGATTGAGTGCATCAGTTCCACCAATTATGTCCCCAAGATGCGAAAGGTCGATCAATGCCGGCATATCCTGAGGCACGAATGTCTTTACATCTGTCTGAATAGGCACAAACGAATCAACATATAGTCCTGATAAGCATAGAACCAATGCGAGACCAATTATCATAAATGGATGTTTGATCGTTAATTTGGATGTATTTTCAAGAAAACGCTCCAGTATATCGGGTTTATTATTTGTATTGTTGGTAGCAAGTTTTGTTATTTCGTCGGATTTTGGCAATGCTATTTTTTTAGATCGTTTTGTTCCAAACGGATTTTTCCTGCTGAGCGTATCAAAACCATATATAATTGTCACTCCAACAAAAAGAGATGCTATGAAACACATTGTTATTCCTATGAGGAGGAGTTTTGCAAAATCCTGTATCATGGGAACAGTAGATGTAAAAAGAGAGAGAAATCCCAGACCTGTTATGACCAGTGCGATGAGTACGGCAGGACCTGTATGTTTGATGGTCTGTATGACTGCTTTTTTTTCGTCATGTTCACGCTTCAGTTCTTCTTCGATCCGGCTGTGGAACTGGATGGCATAATCGATCCCAAGTCCAATGAGAATCGGGAATGCGGACATAGACACCATACTGAGCGGTATTTTGAGGTATCCCATAGCACCGAATGTGTAAATGATCCCAAGAAGTACGATGGGAAGTGGAAGGAGTTTCCATCTGACATGTCCAAATACTAAAAAAAGCACTATTACCATGAGAATGGCTGATATCATGAGAAGTGGAGCCATACTTGTGGTCATCTCATTGTTCATTGCTATCATAAATGCAGGGTCACCTGTGACAATAACGTTATAGTCGGGTGGGAAATCCGAAATTGTGGCTGCGATCTCGATCTCACGCAGGATCTCTGCCATCGTTTCGTCACTTGTATCACCAGGCATTTCGATATAGACAATTGTGTGAGTGTCATCCGGTAAGATCACTTCAAAATCAGACGAATGGCTTGATACGATCGCATCGATCTCTTCCCTGGTGTCAGGCATTTCATATCTGCCTGTCATTTGGTAATTAAAATTTTTTATCGCGGATACTGCACTTGAAGTGCCAACAACGTCCCGTGTGTTCTTTGATTGTTGTTCTAATCTATCAACTGCCTGCAAAACTTCTGAACTTTTGACGTCGTCGCCTTCTATCAGTACGACGATGGATTGGGTGAAAAATATCCTGAGATATAGATGATCGAAATCCTGATACAATTTTGATGTTTTCTCGACAAATGTATCGGTACCCGATTCCATCGTTATCTGCTGTGCACCCTGTCCTGCAATTGCGATGAGCAGGATTGCAATTAGTATAATAGGTATCGTGTTATGTTCTATGAAAATCCCTATTTTCTCAAAGATATTTTTAATATTCGTGGCCCCTTATACTGATTTACCAAAAACAAATCACAATGTTTCCCCACATGGATAGATGGGTGATTTCTATTTAAGACTGACTGATAGTGACTGGGGTCAAATGTGACCGCAGTCACAAATATAATACATTATATTTAAGGATGTCGGAGTTGCAATTGGTAATAGCAGTACCAATATCATTAAATATTAATGCTGCTAAACAATGACTTTAGTCATATTTGACCAATGGTCACCAATAGTCACTAAATATTAAAAAGATGATTCCATGTCCTTGCGTGAGAAAAAGAAAACAGAGACCAAAAATAAGATTTTTAAAGTATCTGGAAGATTGTTTAAGGAAAAGGGGTTCGAAAAAACAACCGTTGATGAGATCACAAAGAAAGCAGGGATCGCGAAAGGAACATTTTTCAATTATTTTTCGACAAAAGAGGCACTTCTATTGTATTTTGGAGAGCAAAAAGAAGAGTTGATCTATGGTCTTATTGAAAATGAAACAATGAAAGGCATTCCTACAAAAAAAAAGATAACAAATTTTCTGGTTTTTCTGGCAGAGAGCGTTGAAAAAGACAAAGAACTTACAAAACTGATGGTCTTTGAATACACCAGATATATGGTACATTCCGGTTTGGGACCCTGTGAGGATAAATGCAGACTTCACCGCCTTACTGAAACTCTCTTTGGTCTACTTGATGAGGGTGTAAAGATTGGTGATGTAAAAACCAGTTTTGATGTATATAAAGCATCTGAGATTATAACCGGAGTTTATTTACACTCACTAATAATGTGGTTGAATTCAGAGGACAAGATATCCTTTTCCAATGAAATATCTGGAAAGATAGATATGTTATTCGAAGGCATCGGCGTTTGAAGTGGTATAGACATCTTTTTTTATAAAAACACATATCAAATACACTATGAACGCGAAACTCTGCGGCACTGCCGGATCCGACCATTCACCGGATTATGCGATACAGCTTGCGCGACCATGTGTCGATGAGCCCGGGAAATACATTGCAGAATCGCAGTATTCAAACGGTTTTTTGATGGATGTGCTTTGC
>JAHYJJ010000113.1:0-4700 GCA_019429165.1 Methanosarcinaceae archaeon
ATTGGTTTTACGCCCCATAGTGCAACTTTTGATTGTTATACTGAGAAAATACTCGCTACGCTCGAATTTACTCAAACTATATGTTTATAAAACATATACTACAAGATATATTTAAATAATCTAAAATCACTGTAACATCTATACACATTACTATATAAAAATTATCGGAGAGTTTCAATGACGGTTCCAAAAGAATATATTCCTCATGAGATCGAACCAAAGTGGCAGAGTGCGTGGGATATGTCCATGTACCACTTCAACTGGGATGGAGACAATCGCCCCCAGTACATAATAGATACCCCGCCACCATATCCAACAGGCAATTTCCATATCGGGAATTCACTTAACTGGTGCTATATCGATTTTGTTGCACGATACAAACGTATGCGTGGTTTTAACGTAATGTTCCCACAGGGCTGGGATTGTCACGGGCTTCCTACTGAAGTAAAGGTCGAGGAAACCCATGGCATCACCAAAAACCAGGTTCCAAGAATGGAATTTAGGAAATTGTGTGAGGAAATGACAGGTACCAATATAGAAAAGATGCGCAAGACCATGATGAATCTTGGTTTTTCAATAGATTGGAGCAATGAGTTCATCACAATGGATCCTGCATATTACGTGAAGACCCAGAAATCGTTTGTAAAAATGTTCGACATGGAGCGCGTGTATCAGGATGAACATCCTGTCAACTGGTGTCCAAGATGTGAAACCGCGATCGCTTTTGCAGAGGTTGAATATGATACAAGGGAATCCCATTTGAATTTCCTTCATTTTGATAAACTTGAGATCGCAACAACAAGACCGGAATTGCTTGCAGCATGTGTGGCGGTTGCAATAAATCCTGATGATGAGCGTTACAAAGATTCCATAGGTGAAAATGTCAAGGTTCCCTTGTTCGGGCATGATGTTCCCGTTATTGGGGACAAAGAGGTAGATCCGGCATTTGGTACCGGAGTTGTCATGATCTGTACATTTGGTGACAAGCAGGATGTACGTTGGTGGATGGAACATAAACTTCCACTTAGAAAGGCAATCGATAAAAGTGGGAATATGACCGACATTGCCGGAAAATATGAAGGCATGACAATTGCACAGTGCAAGAAAGCGATCACTGATGACCTTAAGAGCGAAGGATATCTCTACGACCAAAAACCACTCGAACAAAATGTGGGCATGTGCTGGAGATGCAAGACCGCTATTGAGATCCTGTCCGAGCGCCAGTGGTTTGCAAAGATCGATCAGGATGAGATATTGAATACGGCTGATGAGATCGAATGGCTGCCGGAATACATGAAGATCAGGCTCCAGAACTGGACCGAGACAATGGAGTGGGACTGGTGCATTTCACGCCAGAGGATATTCGCAACCCCTATACCTGTTTGGTACTGCAAGGATTGCGGTAAGGTCATGGTTGCAAAAGAGGAATGGCTTCCACTTGACCCGACGCAGGACAGTCCGAAGGAAGCATGTGAGTGTGGCTCTACCGAATTTGAGCCGGAAGATGATGTGCTGGATACATGGATGGATTCATCCATCACGGCATTACACGTTTCAGGCTGGTTATCCGATCATGAACTAAGACTTCCGACACAACTTCGTCCGCAGGGGCATGACATTATACGCACATGGTCATTCTACACGATACTTCGTTCAATGGCACTGACAGGTAAACGACCCTGGGATTCCATACTTATCAATGGTATGGTTCTTGGTGAAGACGGACAAAAAATGAGCAAGTCACTTGGCAACATCATCTCGCCTGAAGAGGTCATTAAAGATTACAGTGCAGATGCATTCAGGCAGTGGGCTGCTGTTGGTGGCTCTACAGGGTCTGACATTATGTTCAGGTGGAAGGACGTGGTGTCAGCATCACGTTTCACCCAGAAGATATGGAGTATTTACAGGTTCTCGATGTCACATCTTGAGGATTATGATTCTAATGATAAAGATGTGTCCGGAATATCAGTCAATGACCTGCCGATTATTGATAGGTGGCTTCTCAGCAAGTTGACAAAACTTGTAAAATCGGTAACATCCAGTATGGATGAATACCAGTTTGACGAATCATTTAAAACAATTCGTGGATTTACCTGGGAAACGGTTGCAGATAATTATCTCGAACTTGTTAAATCAAGATTGTATGGTAATGATGTAGATGCTCGCAGAGCGGCACAGTATACGCTTCACATAACAGTTGATACGATTACGCGTATTCTTGCACCATTTACACCTTTCCTTGCAGAAGAGATGTATTCAAGAATCGGATCTGGAAGTGTTCATGTTCAGTCATGGCCGGATGTCAATGAATCGTTCGTTGATGAAGATGCAGAACGCGAAGGCGAGTTGATCAAGGATATTGTAGCCAGTGTTCGCAGATACAAATCCGAAGGTGGAATGGCATTGAATGCTCCATTGAAGGAGATCGAGATATATGGTGAACTTGGCGATGTGACTGATATTGTTGGCGCAACCAATTCTCCAGTCAAGGTCATTGCAGGTGAGCCTGATTTTGAACATGTGCCTGTTGGCGTTAAACCTAACATGGGCATAATAGGTCCAAAATACAGGAAACAGGCAGGTGCGATAATCAAGATGTTAACCGAGGAGAATCCGCAGAAGATTGCTGATCAGGTTGCAAGCGGCAGTATTATCGTTACAGTTGATGGCGAGGATATTATGCTTGACCCCGAGGCTGTGCAGATTGAAAAAGAAGTGGTTTCAGCCGGACGTGCAGTCGATGTTTTGGATGTTAGCGGCATGATTGTTGTAATTGTAAGGTAATCTTACAAAATATATTGTAGGGTAACCGGTTGGTTACCTACTTTTTTTGGCATATATTCTTATCAATGGTATTGAAAAATAGATTCAATAATGGATATGTAACATTTAAATACATCCAGGCCATTTTCCAGAAATGTTAATATTATAAAAACAGATGGTGGATGCATGGTGAAGGTTAAGAAGGTTCTATTACTGCTTAAAAACATGGTGTATGAAAGTACAAGTCCGCAGGAGACACTTCGTTTTGCAAAATATTATCGTAAAAAAGGGCTTGAGGTAATAGTTGTCCTTTGGGGGCCTATGGGTGTAGTTCTTGGGAAAAAGAATAAACATGGTTCACCGGAATATGATAACAAAATGCAGAAATGTATTGACCTTGGTGTACAATTTAAGTGTTGTGAACTTGCTGCATCTATGATAGGTCTCAAGGAAGAAGAACTCATGCCGGGTGTGGAAATGATACATTCACATGAAGTGGCAGAGATGTTTTTACAGTTCCGTGAGGAAGGGCAGTTAATTATTAATCTTTAAAGCGCTAAATTATATCCTATATGCATCATATATTTGGTGTATATTGGAAAATTTAGGTAGGTCCGCGATATTTTTTCAAAATCTATAATTTATGAAGGGTGAATATTTTATGGCATCAACGACTGAATTAAATACGGACGAGAAGGCTTTGCTTGAGAAAGTGCTTGCAGGAGAGGTTTCGTTTCGAAAGATCGATCAACTCACAGATGCAAAGACTGCTGTGACCATTCGAAGATGTGCGGTCGAGGAGCGTGCAGGTGTCCAGTTTGAGCATGTCCACAACTATTCTATCGATGCTGATGTTGTAACAAAACGCAACATTGAGAATATGATAGGTGCAATCCAGGTTCCACTTGGGGTTGCCGGACCTGTGAAAGTGAATGGGGAATTTGCAGATGATGATTATTACCTTCCACTTGCTACCACCGAGGGCGCGCTTGTTGCCAGTGTGAACCGCGGATGTTCCGTTATCACAAAAGCAGGAGGCTCGAATGTGCGTATCTTTCAGGATGAGATGACGCGTGCACCTGTATTCAAATTGGAAAGTGTTGCTCGCGCACGGGAGTTTATTGACTGGGTAAGGAAACCGGAAATATTCAAGCAGATGCAGGAAAAAGCCGGAGAGACTACACGTTTCGGAGAACTTCTCAGAGTTGATCCTTATGTTGCAGGAAATACCGTGTATCTTCGTTTCGCTTACGATACAAAGGATGCCATGGGTATGAATATGGTAACTATTGCCACAGAAGCGATCGTTAATCTTATTGTTGATGAGTTTGGAGCAGATCCGATCTCGCTGTCCGGTAATATGTGTACAGACAAAAAGCCGGCTGCGATAAACATGATTATGGGACGAGGTAAGACGGTTGTAGCAGAAGTGACAATTCCAAAAGATATGGTTACAGCGCGGCTTAAATCCACGCCTGAGGCCATGGTGGATGTCAATTATCGAAAGAACCTGTTGGGTTCAGCCCGCGCCGGTGCGCTTGGTTTCAATGCCCATGCCGCAAATATCATTGCTGCAATGTTCCTTGCATGCGGTCAGGACGCGGCACACGTTGTTGAAGGTAGTAGTGCTATTACAATCATGGAACTTACAAAATACGGCGACCTCTACTGCGCGGTCACAATTCCTGCACTACCTGTCGGAACTGTTGGCGGCGGCACAGGAATTGGAACCCAGAGGGATTGTCTTAATTTGCTCGGAGTCGCAGGTGCAGGAGATCCACCAGGCACGAATTCAAAGAAACTTGCAGAAATAGTGGCTGTTGGTGTGCTGGCAGGCGAACTCTCACTTATTGGCGCTCAAGCTGCAGGGCACCTCGCGCGCGCGCATGCCGAGTTGGGTCGTTGAGTTTTAGTTTTGAGGGCGCGGTTTAGTTTTT
>JAHYJJ010000114.1:0-4697 GCA_019429165.1 Methanosarcinaceae archaeon
ATGCGGATTGTTGAAAAATTATACTGTGGAAAAATTACTTCTTGAGCTTGAGAAGATCAAAAAGATACAGCTGGCAAATGAAGATGTTGTTGTTACAGAAATTACGAAAAAGCAAAATGATATTCTGGAGGCACTTGGTTTATGCGCTTAAAAAAGCGGAAGTAAGGATTAAGCTATTTTTCAATTCATAGGGATTTGTTTTTTCCATAATAAATTATAGGTGATTAGATTTCGTGTATATTATTTGCATGTATTCTCAACTCCCTGTTATGTAGCAAGTGTGAACGGCGCCGCCATGCAGGCAAATAGTTGCTCAGGTTATTTTATGCACAGTTAATTTTTAGTGATTTCACTGGCAACATAATTGATGAAACTTAATTCGATTTTGCTGAAAAACGATGGTTGTTATAAGTTGTATCGCCCGATTAATCATTATAATAAAATTAACCGATAGAAAACTTAAACACACAATCCAGAAAAAAAACATTCGGGACTACACAACAGTCGATGAATAGAAAAAGGATTATATGGCTTAAATGAATAATAATACATCAATGTCCAATTCTGAAAGATGTCTTTACACACAAGACCTAAAAACGGTAGTAATACTTGCTTTTTTATCTGTAGTATTCATACTAATATGGCCCTTTAATGCAACACCCCTGAGAATAATATTTGCGCTGATGCTCATATTCTTCATTCCGGGCTATGCATTCATAGCTGCGATGTTCCCAAAAAGAGGCGAGATCAGCCTGATCGAACGTTTCACATTAAGTGTCGGGTTCAGCATTGCAATAATGGTCTTTGACGGGTTTGCAGTCAGCATGACCAGATGGCTATTCAGGCCAAATTCGATATCAATATCACTTTTCATTCTTACCCTTATATTTTCAGCCATTGCGTATCTTGCAAGACGGCGCCTGCATGAAAGTGAACAGTATACATTCTCACTAAAAGCCTTCATCCAATCCATCAAGTCGGATGAGATCGATATAGACCCTGAAGGACAAATGGAATTTGAAGAGAAACAACGATTCAAAATCAAAAATCGAGCAAAGATCTCTTCAAAACGAAAAAGTGAAACCGCTCACCCAATTAAAGTCGAGCGCGTCCCGCCTGAGATAGAAAAAGCATTGATAATAGCTCTTGTAGGTTCAATCATAATTGCCAGCGGAATGCTGGTGTACGCTAAACTTACTCAGGAGAAGGAAACATTTACCGCACTCTACATTCTTGGGGACGGTGGAAAAGCTGAGAACTATCCCTCAAATGCATCGCTTGGCACCCCCATCACAGTCACAGTTGGCATTGAGAACTATGAACTAACCGATGTGAACTACATCCTGCAAATGCGGCTTGATGGAAATGTGATTCAGGAGATATCTGTGCCAATAAAAGACGGCGAAAAATGGATGGATAACCTGACATACACAGCAACGCAGATACGGCAGGGCAGATCAAAGCTGGAGTTTGTCATCTACAAAGAAAAAGTTGAAGGCAGTCCTTACAGGTCCGTACACCTGTATATTACACATACTTATCTGCCCGATTATTTAGGTACCCTTGAAGAGCTTTTGAATATTCCAGTCATAAAAAACAGCAACATGGAATTAAACGCAAGCTGGACATTTGTATCCAGTACAGGAAATGTCAATGGTTCCTACGTGAATGGTTCAGGCATATATGCCTCCCGGGCATTCGTGATAAACAATTCATTCGAAGGAACACTCCCGCAGTGGGCTGACCAGTATCACAGCATTGAACAGAACATAATAAGCAATGACAATGGAAGTGCCCTTCTTTCGGCATTCATAAAAGATTCATACACATCCCCCTCCCCGCGTGAGGGTGAAACACAGTTCAAGCAGATCCTCATAGGTAATATCTTGATATGGGAAGACGGCATATCCGGTGATGAGGGATGGAAACACATCCAGATACCTGTTTACTTAAAAGCAGGAAACAATACTCTTACTCTGCGCCTGAAACAGAACGGACATTCAAATGTATACCCTGTTGAAGTGATGTGGGATGATGTCAACCTCCAGCCACTCTCGGAATTATCCCCATATCTTTCAAATGAAAGTACAGTAGAGTTTGATATGCCAACTTCAAAGGTGCTCCCCCTTCCCGAATACTCTAATTCAACTGACTTTACTGTCGAGTGGAATGGAACCGACATCGGCTCTGGGATCTCTTACTACATCATCGATTATAGTAAAGATAATACTTCCTGGTACAACTGGCTTTTAAAAACAGAAGATACTTCGGCAGTGTTCACAGGAAACAGCAACAATACGTACTACTTCCGTTCAAGAGCTGTGGATAACGCAGACAACACCGAGATCGAACACACAGGATTTGACACAAAAACAACTGTTGATGTCACCCCCCCAACGCTTAAGCTGACTATAAGCCCCAACCCATCCAGTGGACTTACACGACTCACTGTAACATCCTCCGAAACACTGGCAAATCTTGATTGCCAGGTCACCCCCCAAAACTTCAATCTCGGCACTAACAGTGTTCAAATGACATCAACCAATGGAATTACATGGACCGGCAAATACACAGTAAGGATCAGTACAGACCACAGTGTTGAGATTACCGGAAAAGATCTTGCCTATAACAAAGGAACAACTTTTGGCATAATACGGGCTGATACCACACTTAACGATTTCACGATCCTGATCACCCCAGATCCAACAAGTACAGGTACGCTCACGATTAAAGTGACACCGTCTGTTGCACTTAAAAGCAATCCATCCATAACTGCAAAAGATGGTTCCTCATACGCGATAAGCCTGAGTTCACCCACAATTTCCGATGATGAGTACACATACACAGCAACCATAAATTCCACAACAAGGGAAGGCAACGGCACTGTGGAGGTTACAGGATACACCATGGACTCAACCAAGATCACAGGCTCAGCCACTTTCATAATTGACAGGACATATCCGGCGATCTCTAACCTGGTTCCGGCAAATGGCACCACCATAAACACAAGTACCACGACCATCAGCGCGACATTCTCAGACGCGCGCACCCCTATAAATTTAAATAATATAATTTTAAAAATAAATGGTACCGATGTCACTGCGAGTGCGACAATAACCTCAACATCCATAGTTTATCCAGCATCCGGACTTGCTAATGGGTCTATTGCTATCCATTTGACTGTTGCGGATGCCGCAGGGAATGCTGTTACGCAGCCGTGGGTGTTTAATGTGAACATTCCATCGTAACATTATTTTACTTGTGTGGCAATTATGGCGGAGCACATTGGTTTCTAGATTTTACATCATATTATGATGAGCATGATTTCACAGTGCGCCTCGATATATTTATATATAGGAACATTAATTATAGAACACTAATACATCCTAAATTTAATATAGATAAAATTGGTGGTACGAAAATGAAGAAAATATTATTGATAGCAATCGTCTTGATTGCGATGATTGGACCTGCTTCTGCAGGATATGGAATGAGCCATGATGTAACTGCCTTTGCTTCTGTAGGATATGGAATAAGCCATGATGTAACTGGCCCTGTCACTTTAGATGTAGGGGAGTCACAAACATTTAATGTTACAGTGACTGGTGCTACTTGTTCAAGCGAATTTAGTGTAGTGGACGCAGATATATTTACAGTAACTATTGATGGAACACTATATTCGGGTCCTGTGACATGGGATGGAGGCACTAATACATTTGAGGTTGTAGTTACAAACGATAAGGGTGCAGGAAATGGCGATTATGTGATTACGTTTCAAAATGATGGTTCTTCTATAAGTTGTAAAAAATTGGAAGCAACCGTTCAGGTATTAGTTACTGTAATCCCAGAATTCCCAACAATTGCTCTTCCAGTAGCAGCAATCCTTGGTCTGGCATTCATATTCCAGCGCCGAAGAGAAGATGAGTGAGCAATTCGCTCATTCTCTATCCTCTCCCTTTTTTCTTTTTTTTTTATAGTATATAGAGGTCGTCCTTTAATTAAATTTCGACATTTAATCTAAACATCACACTTGAATTCAATAAAATCGAATCCTCTAAAAAATTAAAAATCACAATAAAACCCCTAATTTAACACAAAATACCCACATTTTCCCCCATTTTAGACCACATAACTGTCATATTATGTGCTATGCATGCTAAATTATGTTCAGTTTTCACATTCTCTAGACCTCTTGTAAAAAACTCCCTCAATCCAAGATTTTGCTTAATATTTCCAAATGGCCATTCCACAGTTTCCTTTCGTTTTTTATACTCCTCTTTCCCCACTTCGGACCCCATTTTACATACCATCCTCCTTCGTTGTGCTTCATAAGCATCGCTTATGATCGACCTCATTTTACCCACTCCTGCACAATCTGCCCTTGATGGGCAGTCGCCACATTTTGCCCCATAATAGTGGTACTGCACCTTGCCATTATATTCATACTCTCCCCTTCTTACCAAAACATCACCATTGGGGCAAATAAAACAATCATTCTCTTCATCATACCCAAACTTATCCTTCGAATACAAATTATTATTTCGTTTATTCCCTTTCATTTCCGTAGCTAAATTATTATCTGGAATGTAACCATCTAATTTCTTCTCTTCCAAATATCGTAGATTGTCACCAGTGAAATATCCATTATCCGCACTTACTTTTGATCCTTGTGGTAATTTTCCTATATTTTCTTCTGT
>JAHYJJ010000115.1:0-4690 GCA_019429165.1 Methanosarcinaceae archaeon
AAATGGATGCTGAGAACGATAAAACTACCAAGAACTTTGACAGGTACAAATTTACAAGTGGTACTGTAAACGGAAGCGTCTACCTTCCAAAAGGTATCAGTAAGGTCAAGGTTACGATCGAATATGAGTGAGTGGGAGAAGGTTGTGCAAGGTGAGAAGTAATGTCTCAAAAAAAGCACTGCGCTGTCTGTAATTCAGTAGTAAATAGGGGAGAAGGGATGTTTTTCAATCACAGACTCATCCATCGAAAATGTCTTCAGATTGCAAGAGCTATATGGTATAAATTATGACATAGGTGACAAAGGGACAGAGATGACAGAAATGACAAAGGGACAAAGATGACAAAAATGACAGGAAATCCATTTTATGCCAGAGGACCAGTAGAGCCACAATATTTCGCAAACAGAAGAGAGTTGCTTCAATTCTTCGTACAAAATGTTGAAGATGCTGCACAAAATAAAAATACGAAGCCAGACAACATCACAATACTTGGAAACTGGGGTATTGGCAAAACCTCAACACTTTTAAAATTTCAGAATATAATTTATAATGATAAAAAAGATGCAATAAATGTTTTCTCGGTCTTATTTCCATTGAAACCTTCAGTATGCGAAAGCCCTGATGTCTTCACTTCCTCCCTTCTGGATGCAATATCAAAGCAGTATTCCATCTCAATACCACTCAAAGATAGAATTGGGGCGATAATTAAAGAAGAAGCAAAAATCTGGGAGCAATGGAAACTTGAAAGCATGTCATTATCCCCTGAATTGCGACGAAAAACAAGGAAACTCGATCTTGTTGATGCATTGACAAGGCTCTGGAGTAAACTGGAAAATAAAGGTATTGATCTGGTGATTATCATGATAGATGATATTCACTATATGCTGACCGAAGGATGGAGTGGCAGCCTTTATGATCTCAGGACAGATATTCAGGCGCTGGCAACTGGAGGGACAAAATATCTTTTTATAATCGCAGGGCCAAAATTTATCTATCCATCGATGCATGAAATGGCCGAGCCGTTCACAAGGTTGTTTGAAAAGTTTGAACTTAACAACTTTGATTTAGCAGGGACGAGAGAAGCCATTACTAAACCACTGGGAATAGCTGGAATTAATCTTGAAATATCTGATGATGTTATAGCGCAGATACATAACGTAACAGATGGGCATCCATATTTCATCGCAGTTATGATGCGTGATATATTGCGAATACATAAGAAGGAAACTTTAACTCTCTCTGAATTCGAGCAAATTAAACCCGGGTTAATTGAACATCTTGCAAGAACTAAATTTGAGGATGATTATAATAAAGCGACAGACGCAGAGAAACAAATTTTATTGAATTGTGCACAACTAAAAAGTAACATTTTCTCCCCCTCTAAAATAGAGAGCAAATCCCGGTCAAAACTATTGGAGCGACTTTCAAATAAAGAATTGTTAGTCAAGGTGGAGAGAGGTAAATATAGCCTATATCATCCCCTATTCAAAGAATATCTGAATAGCATCAGCCAAACATAATATTTCAATAATCTATGGACCTGATACTAATTCGCTTAATCCAAAAAATACGCTGCGTAAAAACCTTGAAAAACAAATCGACCAGCTTGTCTACAAACTCTACGACCTGACCCCGGAAGAGATAGCTATTGTCGAGGGGTTCAATAAGGGGAAATGAGATGATTTTTCAAAGGAATATAATCGGGATTGATGAAAACTCAAATGATTAATTAGGACGGGATGAACAGGATTTACAGGATGCAACGCCGCATAGAAATCCTGTCCATCCCGTAAATCCTGTCAAAAATATTGTATGAATGTACAGACACACTAAAACACAATTAAGGAGTCATAAATTATGACCACAATAGAAATGGATGTTGAGAACGATAAAACTACCAAGAACTTTGATAGGTACAAATTCACGAATAGTGGTGTATGCTGCTTATTTCTCAATATATGAATTCAGTGAATTTAAAGCAGAATTGTCTCAGATATAATAAATATAGGAAACAATAAAAGAATTGAACAAAAGCGGTGAGCAATGATGGCAATTCCAATCAGTATTAAACAACTACTCGAAAGTAATTTGATCGAGTCTGAGCGGATTGAATTAAAAGAAGGTTTCAATCCAGAAGCAATTGTTCATTCAATGTGTGCTTTTGCCAATGATTTTAACAATTGGGGCGGAGGATATATTTTATTGGGTGTGTCGGATAATCGCGATATAATTGGCCTGGAAGAAAAACAGGTTGATAGTATTATGAAACAACTTCTTGATTTATCGAACAAAATACAATACCCATATTTTCCTATTATTGAGCCGATCATATCTTCAGGTAAAATAATCATTGTTTTGTATTGTCCGGGAGGACCTGCACGGCCTTACAAAGCGCCAAAGGCATTAGGCAATAAATCCGAATACAGATATTATATCCGCCACTCATCAGCAACGGTCATTGCAAATACTGAAGAAGAAAAAGAATTAATTGGAATGTCCAATCAAATACCTTATGATGATCAATTAAATTCAGAGGCATCTGTTGAGGACCTTGATTCGCAATTAATGAAGGTTTTCTTGCGTGATATTAAATCAGATTTAGATCCCGATATCTTGAGTTTTGAAGATCTATGCAAAAGCCTGAATATTGTGGATGGTCCAAAAGAATTCCTGAAGCCAAAAAATATTGGTATTTTGATGTTTTCACAAAATCCTGAAAAATATATCAAAACTCCATGGATCGAAGTGACTGTTTTTCATGACCTTATTGGTGATAAATTCGAAGAAGAAAAGTTTGAAGGACCGATTTCATCTCAAGTAAAAATGGCATTGCAGTACATTAAAAATTCAGTTATTCGTGAAAGAGTCCAGAAAGTAAACACACAGGCTGAAGCAATACGATTTTTCACATATCCTTATACTGCAATTGAAGAATCGTTAGTAAATGCGGTCTATCATAAGAGCTATGAAATTGATGCGCCTATTGAAGTGCGAATTGAACTTGACAGGATAGACATAATAAGCTATCCAGGCCCTCTTCCACCGCTTAATAAAGATAATATTAATGATGAAGTTGTAATATCAAAAAGATACCGAAACAGGCGAATCGGAGACTTTTTAAAAGAATTGAAATTAACTGAAGGCAAGAATACGGGATTTCGAAAAATAAGGGCAGCTATGAAAAACAATGGCTCACCAAAACCTATTTTTATAACTGATAATGAGCGGGTGCAGTTTATCACACGGTTGAAAATTCATCCGAATTTTAAAAATGAGCCGATAAATGAGCCGATAAATGAGCCGATAAACGAGCCGATAAACGAGCCGATAAAAATAGATCAAATTATTGAATTTATTAAATTAAATCCAAATTGCAAGAGAAAAGATATAGAAAAAAATACAAAAATACCGCTTGGTACATTAAAACGATATTTGCAAGAATTAATAGAGGATGGCAGAATTAAAAAAGAAGGCTCAAAAAAAACAGGTGGATATGTAATTTTAGGCAAACAGTAGGAATAAATTTACTATAGAAACAAGGATGCGGCGCATATTATGAAAAATGAGCATTTACCCATTAAAAATGGGCGCGCCCGTTTTAAATGAGCGCGAATGATTAAACAATAAATTTAAAATTATATTTCACACAATGGAAAATCAAATCGACCAGCTCGTCTACAAACCTTTGCGAACTGACCCCCGAAAAGATACAGATCGTTGAGGAGTTTAATGATGGGAAATATGATGGATTCGGAAAAATCATTAATTGTCTTTCAGGATAAGAAAATAAGAAGGCTCTGGCATGATGATGAATGGAATTTTTCTGTTTCAGACATCATTGCAGTTCTTACAGATAGCAAAGACGAGCTTGCCTATTGGAGAAAACTAAAACAAAGAGAACCTCAACTCGTGACAATTTGTCACGGGTTGAAAATGCCTGCCAAAGATGGTAAATTAAGGTATGCTGATTGTGTAAATACTAGAAATGCTTTTAGATTGATCCAGTCGATCCCTTCTCCTAAAGCAGAGCCATTTAAGCAATGGCTTGCAGAAGTAGGATATGAAAGAATACAGGAAATAGAAAATCCAGAACTTGCACAGGACCGGGCCAAAGACTATTATGAGTTTAAAGGATACCCTGCGGATTGGATTGAAAAGAGGCTAAGGGGCATAGCTATCAGGCAGGATTTGACCGATGAATGGAAAATCAGGGGCATTCAGGAGCAAAAAGACTTTGCAATACTTACAAATGAGATATCAAAAGCAACAACAGACATCACAATCTCAAAAGATTCGCATGGATTCAATGAATGCAAAAATTCTGCTTTTGAAGGTGGTACTATCGCAAAGAATACACGGAAAGAAATAGAGGAAAAAACCGAAAATTCGATTGTTTCAGATGAGAATTATCTTCACTTAACTGAGAAGAAAATAAATAAACAAATCAAAGATTAATCAATCGTAATCATAACCGGAAAACGATATTAATCGGCTTGTTTAAAAACTCTGCGACCTGACTCCGAAGAGATTAAAATTGTCATTTATTTTCGAACGCGTAGCACTCGCGCCATAACTCCAAGATGATCCTCATGGAACGGCATGAGCTCCCGACTATCAAGCACTTCAAACCCAACATCAAATTCGTGTTCCAGTTTCCTTATTTCATTCTTGAATACATTTTTCGGGTTTG
>JAHYJJ010000116.1:0-4589 GCA_019429165.1 Methanosarcinaceae archaeon
GCCAAGTGGTATGCAACTCTCTCATATGCTCACATTCTATGGACTTCATTTTGATGATGGTACAGCAAACATCAGATTAAACGAGATGTATATCCCATATTCAATTGTCAGTAATTACATTGCGTTAAATACGCCATATGTTGACTATACTTATCCTAATCCCGGTGGTGCAGGTGGCGTGAAAAGACTATATGGTTCTGCTGTTCCGGGATATAATCTGGAATATACATTTGACAATGTAACCATGGATATGCACGGATGGAGCTGGTTCGAAGTTACAACAAAGGACTATCAGGCCGTTGCTTATGCCACAAGGTCATTGGAGGATGGTTACGATAATTATTCTTACAAGCATCTTACATTACTTGATAAACACAATGGGAAAGTACTTGAAGAATATTCTACTGATGAAATAACAATCACAGAGAACGATTGGATGCATGAATCTGAATTCAACCGGAAAAGACCAAACATGGTCACATTCTCAACTCCATATCTAAATGTTACTGTTAATGCAAGTAGTGTCGTTGATTTAAACATGTCAAGACCTGATCAAATTGGGTTTGTTCATTTCATGGCTTTCCAGCCGGAAAATGCGACTATCCAATACAATGGTGATATCGAAACGGGAAGTGCTTTTTATGAATATTTGGTCAGTGATTGGGGTGTGATATATTCATAAGAATTTGACTGGAATGGGATTTTTCTCGACTTAAATATGGTATCGAACCTTAAATCCCAATTCCGGTAATCGCTGCAACAACAAACGGCGTTACAAAAGTTTCAACCACAGCTGCAACAAAAAGTAGCGGCATTATGCGGTAAAAAAAGAACTTCACACCATGTGAAAACTCTGATCTGATATCAGCAGGATGTCCTGTAATCGAGTGAAACATCTCATATCCGATCTTCAATCCGATCGCAGCAGATATGAATACCATCGGGAGTTCGATGATCCCGTGCGGCAGAATGGCTGAGAGGATGAACGCAATTCCATTCTCACTTGATACGGCATACACAACTACGCCAATAATATACCCGTTGTATGCTATGAATAGAAGCGGAAGTATGCCAAAACCGATCCCAAGCATAATAATGAACAGGCTCTTTATGGCATTATTAAAGAAAATAAAGAGCATGATGCCGATTGGCGAGAGATCCTTGATGATGTCGAACAGTTTACTTACTTCTTCTAATGACTGCAATGCAAATTCGGGATTCGTTGAAGAATGGATGAATCCCAGTGCTGTTGACAAAAAGAACACTAATGTAACGATCAAAAAATGAATTCTGATACTTTTAAGATAACTCATATCAGACCTATATTTTTCAATTTTTTCATTCATGGTATTCATATTCCAAGTGTCATTCTGATCGTATTCCTAAATGCCGGCGACAGTCCCAATATAATTATAACCATCTTAACAAGTGTTCGCAATGTTTGTGACTCTTCGTCCTCATCGAATTGTGAATCCAGAATATACAACACCGGCACAAATATCATAAGTTTTAAAGGGTACATGACAAATGCCGTTCCTGTCAGGTCAATAAGATACGATGGTATAACATGTTTTTCATAATATCCGAGCATGTCAATGCCCACGATCGTAGACGATGCATCCAACAGGTGTGCGAACACAATTGAAAGGTTCAACTTGCTGGAAAAAAGTTCATATCCGCCGTATTTCGATATTTTATAGATCAAAAATGTAAGCAAGACCGCAGCAACAATAATGAGTATAGGTACAATTGGACGGACGATGTCTTCGATAGATAGCAAAACAACAACATTTACAGCAGTCCACAAAGTTCCTAAAATTGCAAATGCTGTACGATAATCCTCAACTTTTCCTGCCTTTTGTATAAATTTTGAAACAACGAGACAGAGCACTGTAACGGCAAATACCACAAAATAGATGTTAGGTGTAATGAACAGGTACTGCACTGGTGGTTTGAAAAATCCTGCATCCTCTATAACACGAAGGGATGAACCTGCAAGAACAAAAGGCGTAACAGACAATATGAATTTCTCATCAATTGTAACTTTCATACGGTTGAGTAGTTTCATTACACCGAAAATACACACTCCAAGTACAAGTGCCCACGTTATTGTATTAAAAATATTATACCCTTCATCATAGAGAATTGGGTCTATATAGTAGGTGTTGATAAATTGCGAAATTTTATCTATAACTGGATACATTATTACCTCTGCTAAATACATATAAATGTTTATCAGATACACATAAATTGTGTTAAATGATATTTAGATAGTGCTTAACTACATAATTATATTATAAAAATTCGTATGCAGGGATTATTTTGACACCAAATGGATACAGAGAACCAAAATGGATGCAACTTCCACGATTCATAGTTACAGGACATGGGACAATAAATGAGGTTACAAATGTCTGCAAGAAATTAAATTTTTGTGACAACGGATTGATCCTAACAGGAAGTTATACCAAAAAGATTGCTGGCGATATTGTTTGTGATGCAATGGATGACGAAGGCTACAATGTTGATATTGAGATCACAAGTGGTTCGTCAATGGATGAAGTAAAGCGTATCAAAAACTTTGCATCTAAAAAAGGTACAAGATATATGCTGGGTGTAGGGAGTGGTGCTACGATCGATATTGCAAAACTTGCATCGACCGAACTTGGTCTACCATTTGTAAGCATACCTACAGCAGCATCACACGATGGTATTGTATCCTCAAGAGCATCCATTATGCATGATGGTAAATCAACTTCAATAAAGGCAAATGCTCCAATGGCAGTTGTTGCTGACACCGAGATAATTGCAGATGCGCCATATCATCTTCTTGCTGCAGGGTGCGGAGATATTATATCGAACTATACGGCAGTTCTTGATTGGGAACTGGCACATCGTCTCAGAAATGAACCATTTAGTGAATATGCGGCTGCACTTTCAAGGATGACTGCAAAGATCCTGGTTGAATCGGCGGAGCTGATAAAGCCCGATCTTGAAAGTTCTGCAAGAATGGTTGTCAAGGCACTTGTTTCAAGCGGTGTGGCAATGAGTATTGCGGGTTCGACAAGACCGGCTTCAGGGTCCGAGCACATGTTTAGTCATGCACTTAATCAGCTTGCACCGACACCTGCTCTTCATGGCGAGCAATGTGGGGTTGGGGCAATTATGATGATGTATTTGCATGGTGGCGATTGGGAGCGAATAAGGAATGCACTAAAGACGATACACGCGCCAACAAATGCTGATGAACTTGGCATTGAAGATAAGTATATATTAGAGGCGCTTGTTCTTGCACACACGATTCGCCCTGAGCGATATACGATAATCGGTGCGGGTTTGAGCCCCGATGCTGCAGAGAATATAGCAAGGATCACTAAAGTAATTGCATAGGGATGATAATTACTATATCTATTAGATAATCGAATATTCATTAATACTTTAATAATTACATATTCAAGGTGATAAGATGGTTGACGATAATACTACAATTACACTGATTGGATCAAGGCTCGCAAAGAAGGGAATGAGTTTTACATTTATTGGCGAGACACCCGGATGCGATAAATGTAATCTTAAGAGCACATGTATGAACCTCGAAAAAGGTCGTATATATGAGATATCAAATGTACGCAATACGACTGTGCATGATTGTGTAATCCACGACGGTGGCGTGATAGCAGTTGATGTTGTTGTGGCACCGGTGACTGGTTCTATGGATTCGAGGAAAGCGGTCGAAGGTGCAAATGTACGTTATGAATCTGAAACTTGTGATGAAAACAAATGTGACATGTATGATCTATGTCATCCTAAAGGTGTTAAAAAAGGAGATAAATGTACGATTCTTAAAGTGATCGGTAATATGGGCAATGAATGTGTTTTAGGATATACCCTCAAGAAAGTTAAATTTGCAATCCAGAGTTGAGCTGAATTTTTGGCAATTTTAGAAATTGTGACGAATATCTTTTAGTATTAAAAGTTACTAAAAATCATATACAATTTATATATAAAAAATAATGGGGTAAACAAATGGCTGGTAAGGTCGAAGAACAGATCAATCATGAATTTTACACACAGGAACGCTGGAGTAATTGGATAAAGCAGATTCAAGAAAGTGGCTTTGTACTGGATGAATCCGATGAACCCTCTGATAAGGAGGGCGAAGTGTTCGTTAACATGGAAGATGATATTATCCTTGCATGTTTGAAGATAATTGCAAAATATGACCGTGAGATCTTGTCAGGCGAGGATGCACGTAAAGCAATAGCAGATCTTCGAGACATTGTACTTGCTGAAATAGAACCTATATCTGAAGATATCGACCTCATGATAGATTCGCTCCAGACATCACTTATGGGTGGTATTGCAGCATGTGAATGCTACATCGATGGGGATTTTGATCCTAAACCAAAGATGAAGGATATTATCAAATCTGCACTTGAGGCAGAAGCTGCAGAGGATATCCAAATTGCGATGGGATATGTTGCTCAGATCGGTGCTGCTGTAATTGGTGGCAAAAAAATACCAAAAAAAGCATTGGAAGATATCCCCTACGGGTTTGTTGCAGAATGGCTTGATGGTATTGAATCTAT
>JAHYJJ010000117.1:0-4583 GCA_019429165.1 Methanosarcinaceae archaeon
TCGATTCCACCCTCCTTATAGTAATTGATCCAATTGGTGATGGTATTATTCGTAACTGATAAGAATTCAGCAATATCTGAATATTTCCAACCGAGATACATGAGTTTAAACGCTTGAATGCGCTTCAGCACTTTAACAGACTTGGTTTTCGGCTCAGCAACTTTAAGTTGTTCGTACTCTGCTTTTGAAATTTCAACTCGTTGAAATGGTTCACCCTTTCTCATATATTATATAAAGCAGTCCTGATATATATATAAGTTACAAAAAATAGATGCGGCTTAGTATAATATATAAGGCAATAATTTTGTATCTTTAATTCAAATCAATGTTTCGTAATTATGATTCAATGGTTTATTTACATTACAAAATATAATGTAATTTGTTAATGCCATTAATTTTAATCGGGGGTAAATATATGAGCAAAAAAATTACGATCAAATTATTTGTAGTATTGTTTGTTGCATTAGTCCTTATACTGCCAACAGCAGCAGGAGCTCCAACAACGAGCAGAACACTACCTGCATCGGTAAATATGGGTGCACCATTTACAGTCACCATAACCGTTTCTGATTACGGTTCATTCGGCATGGTTGTCGAAACAATTCCTGATGGCTTTATCTATGTGGAATCATCATTGGGTGTCACACAAGCGGAAGATATCGGTAACACAGTGAGGTTCACCCTGCTGGGCGAGTCTAGTTTTGACTACACATTGATTGCACCAAGTAACGAAAATTCCTATACATTCAGTGGAATTATCAAGGACGATAATGAAAATGAATTCACCATAGGAGGAGATACTTCAATTTTGGTTGGTGAAACTGCGGAACCGGCAAATGATCCAACACCGGATGAACAAAAAAGTACTCCAAGTGTGACAACAACACAGGTAAAATCAGAATCGGTTGTTTAAGAAACCACTGATGAAAATCCGGTTGAAAGTGAAGCTTCTGTGGATAATGTGACTGTTAAATCTTCCAAGACCGTGAAAACCACTCCATCAACTGAAACAGCAGAGGATATTCCTGCAACGGAATCAACTCCATTTATTACAACATTTGGAGTAATTTTAATCGGAGTTATTGCAACTTTGATACATAAAATACAAAAATATTAACGATTAACTTATTTAGCGGGTTGGGGTTTTGGGTAGAATACAAGGGTTAGAGTAAATCTAGCCCTTATTCACAATTTTACTTGTTTTACTTATTTTCTTATATGGCAGTTTCAAATACACACTCCATAAATATTTCATCAAAAAAACATATATACACCTTAGTACATTATGGGGATGCGCTTATCGCAATTCAATTGTGGGCCCGTGGTCTAGCCGGTTATGACATCGCCTTTACACGGCGAGGATCATGAGTTCGAATCTCATCGGGCCCACTAAAAAATCTTTTTTAAATTGATATTGAATTAACTTTTATAATATAGTGCTCGCAGTTCAAATCAAGTTATTTCAATAACTGAGAACAAAATTTTACGGCCGAACACACAGAGTTACCAATGTTTATATTCTCTGCGTACTCTGCGGTTGATTTTTTGCCATACATTCCAAATCTATACTATACTACTCCGCAAGTATAGTTTAGAACTATATCTGACAGCCACATAGGGATGTTGCTACGTTCTCTGTGCCCTCTGTGGCAGAAAGTCGCAAAAAGTAGATATTGTTTAGTATAAAAAGAATGGTCAACAAAAAATGGGATTGTTTTAATAATAATAATGCCAGTACTATCTTACATGCCATCCCGTGCGCAACATGATGACGATGATATTGAAATTGAGGAATATCTTGGCGAATATGCCAGTGTCAGTTCCATCGTACGTGAAGCGCTGCCATTTGAGATCATAGCAATCATTGGTGGAGTGGTCGCAGGGTTGATATTTTCAGGCATGACAAATGAACTTCAACTTATCCCGGGTCTGATCGTGATCGCACCTGCTGTGCTTGGAATGCGAGGAAATGTCTCATGCACGCTCGGATCGCGTCTTGGGAGTGCTATCCACATGGGTCTTATTACGCGAATAGATACAAATCCCGAACTTATAAATAATGTATCAGGTTCGCTTTTACTCGGTTTCATATTATCCATTGTACTTGGAATCTTAGGACACTATGTGACCCTTGCATTGGGACTTGAAAGTGCAGGTGCCCTCGTGCTAATCCTTATCGCAGTCATTGCAGGCTTCACATCAGGCATTATACTTTCCGTAGTTGCAGTACTGCTAGCACTTGGAATGTTTCGATTCGGATTCGATCCCGATAATGTGGTAACGCCTGCGATCGCAACCATTGGAGACATAGTTTCAATGTTCATGCTATTTGTCGCTGCAAGGATGGTGCTTGCCTTATGACATATTATACAGTAAGGGGAATCGTTGGCAGGGGTTTACCTGTGTTGCTCATCACATGCGTCATAGGCATTGCAGCAGGTCAAATATTAAACTTAAGAGTTGATAGTTTAATATCAATGCCGGTGCTCCTGATAATGATCCCGGCATTGATCAAAATTGGAGGAGACACAGGAAGCATGCTGGGTGCACGCCTCTCTTCTGCATTCCACATGGGTCTTGGAAGCCATATCCACAAGAATCCCGTTATACGCAATAGTGTCATTGCAGCAATAATTGTAGGCATAACAGCATCGATAGCACTCAGTATGATCATGTGGTTTGTAAGCACATGGATGAACTTAGGAATGGGATTTGTCACACTACTTCAGATCAGCCTAATAACAACTTCACTTGAATTGTTTATTGTATTTTCAGCCACAATCGTGATCGCAGTCACATCGCACCGATATGGGCTGGATCCCGATGACACCGTGATACCGCTTATTGCAACAATTGGAGACCTTGTGGGTGTTTTGGGGATATTCATAGCACTTTACGTATTAGGAATTATCTGAATTGCCGCAGTAAATAATTATAGTATGAATTAATCATTATATATCATTACGAAATATAGTAAATATAACCCAAGTTGGTACAAATATCATGAGCCTAAAGGAAATAAAGTACAGTCCACGAAATCTTAAAGATCTTCTGATCGAGATGAAAGATACATCTGAATTAATGGTAGATCTTGCATATTCTGCAATGATATACGATGCTGATGATATTGCAGAAGAAGTTATTCGCCTTGAAGAGAAGATGGATACTATTGATTACCACATAAAGATTGCCGCAATGCTAAGCGCGCGGCGTATCGATGATGCCGAGGAAATGTCTGGTGTTTTGCAAGTTGCAGCCTCTTCTGAGAATATCGCAAACGCGGCAGGTGACATTGCAAAGATCGTATTGATGGATATGGGAATTCCACTTGAACTCAAAGTTGCACTGCGCGAAGCAGAAGAGACCATTGTGCGTGCAACTGTAAATGAAGATTCTAGTATGGTAGGATGTACGCTTGGCGACCTTGAACTTGATAGCGATCCAGGCATGTGGATCATCGCAATAAGACGACATGATGACTGGGTATATGACCCAAAACATGAAACACGCATCCGAACGGATGATGTACTCTTTGCACGCGGTCATGATGATGGAGTACCAATCTTTGTTGAACTTGCGACCAACAAGAAATACGAGCCAAAAGAGATACATCATGAAAAGGTATTAAAAGACCTCGAAAAAGCTGTAGACATTATAGTGGATATGAAGAACATGGCTGAACTATCAATAGGTCTTGCATACTCAGCACTTCTTTTTGACAATGAGGATATTGCACACGAAGTAAGAGCACTCGAATCAGAAATGGATTCAATGAAAAATGAACTTCAACATTGGGTTTTAGAAACTGCAAAACATGCCCCTGATGTCAACCAACTACGCGGACTCCTGAATCTTGCAAATGCATCAGAAGCAATTTCAGATGCCGCGTATTCTGTTGCAGATACAGTGCTTCGAGACATTGACCTACATCCCATTATCACACTTGCTGTCAGAGGTTCTGATGAGGTAATAACAAGAATTCAAGTCGATGCCTGCTCCCCGATCGTTGAAAAATCATTTAGCGAACTTAATCTTGAAACAGAAACCGGCGTTCATGTAATGGCAATAAAGCGCGCTGATAGATGGGTTTATAGTCCGGGTTCAAAAACCATAGTCCAGATCGGTGATATACTCATCGCACGCGGATCACATACAGGAGAAGAAGCATTGATGGAGTTGTGCGCCTGCCCCCTGGTAGATGACACGATCGCCTGATCATATTGCAATTGTTTTAAGGGGAATTGCTTTTAACCAAAATGGAAAGGGGCAAGACTTATACTAAAAACGTCGCAACCACACACGCGAGAGCGTGGCACGTTCCTCCATTACTAACGTAAAATACAAACTGTTTTTCAAGCGGTGTCATATTTGCATATATTAGAATTGGTATTTGTATAGATGTTTTAAAAATAACTGCGCAAATGAAATGGGGTTATCTGAAACCAAAAACAATGCTACGCCGAATAAGAAAGAGCGATTACTCGCTCCCCCTCTTCTAAGAACCGGACTTGCGACTTTCACCACATCCGGCTCAAGCCTTTCATAACCCTTTATGTATCGGGCAGCAGTTAACAATTTAATGG
>JAHYJJ010000118.1:0-4578 GCA_019429165.1 Methanosarcinaceae archaeon
AACAGTAATGACCAATACAAGTCTTTCTACAACCACGAACATAAGTGGTTTTTACAATTTCACAGGCATGTCTAATGGAACGTACATTGTAAATGCAAGCCTCGCAGGTTATTACATTAATTCCACTAACGTAACCATCATCGGTGCTAATGTCACGGATGTTAATATCTCTCTCTCACCTATGCCAACTTACTTGGTTTCAGGTTATGTAACTGATGTATCCAGTGGTCTTCCTCTGGACAATGTAACAGTAATGACCAATACAAGTCTTTCTACAACCACGAACATAAGTGGTTTTTACAATTTCACAGGCATGTCTAATGGAACGTACATTGTAAATGCAAGCCTCGCAGGTTATTACATTAATTCCACTAACGTAACCATCATCGGTGCTAATGTCACGGATGTTAATATCTCTCTCTCACCTATGCCAACTTACTTGGTTTCAGGTTATGTAACTGATGTATCCAGTGGTCTTCCTCTGGACAATGTAACAGTAATGACCAATACCAGTCTTTCCACAACCACTAATGCAAGTGGTTTTTACAATTTCACAGGTATTTTCAACAAAACTTATATTGTAAACGCAAGTCTATCAGGTTATTATATTAATTCCACGAACGTAACCATCAACGGTGCGAATGTCACCAATGTCAATATCTCTCTCTCACCTTTGCCGACCTATTTTATCTCAGGTTATGTCACCAATACATCCAGTGGTCTTCCTCTGGACAATGCAACAGTAATGACCAATACAAGTCTTTCTACAACCACTAATGCAAGTGGTTTTTACAATTTCATCGGCATGTCTAATGGAACGTACATTGTAAATGCAAGCCTCGCAGGTTATTCTATTAATTCCACGAACGTAACCATCATCGGTGCTAATGTTACGGATGTTAATATCTCTCTATCTGCTATAACAGATGGGGGTGGGAGTGAAGATGGAAGTGGTGGTGGAGGTAGTAGTAGTGTCACATATAAGATAAGTGGTTATGTGCGTGATTCTTACACATTAAAAGGTTTGAACAACGTTAATGTAACCCTAAATATAAACTCTAAAACGATTACGGACTCAACGGGTTATTACATATTTTCAGGGTTGAACAATGGAAGTTACAATATAAGTACAAGCTTCTTTGGTTATTTTGATAATTTAATGACAACATCGATAAATGGGGCCGATATTACAGATGCTGACATATACATTACTTTAGCTCCAATTCCATGCACTGATTGCCATTATTCTTTTAATTATATGAATGATTATGGCAGACCTGATTTTTATGTAAATCAAACATTATCAAACGAGAGTGTCCATGAAGCACTTGATTGCAAAAACTGCCACACCGACACAACGGTACATCCACCGCCAAAATCGGGATGGAAATGGTGCGAGGATTGCCATGCAAGCCAGCAAGATAATCAAACGAATAAAAAAAGACATAATATTGTGAATAATCCCTGGGACAATCTTTACAATGGAATAAGCACAGTCTATGTTACATCATGTACAGAATGCCACGATTCAACACTTTATTATAATTCCAAAAATATATATGGGAAACAAAACGGAATTGATTGCGATTACTGTCACTCGTTTCCAGATAATAATATTGGATAGGTAATATGAATAAAAAACTTGCTCTCATCGCTGTAGCCATCATATTTTTAATATATATGATGCAGCCACTCTTGAGTACTTTTGCAGGAAGCCACACGATAGAAATGCAAAAGAATTCCACCGAGTATGGTGCAATTGACATGTGCGTCAACTGTCATGAAGAAGAAGTAATTTTGAACAATCTTTCGGTTCACAGGGTAGCAGGATGCGTATGTCACGGATATGCACCTAATTTGACTGCACAGTATAATATTAATGCAGCCCATGCTCTTACAAAAAATTTATATTGCACGAACTGTCATGCAAATTATGATCAAAACGGAAATCAGGAAATATATCCCGGCACAATAACTTCCAATCAATCCGGTCACTATATTAAAAAAAATAAGACGATGGTTTATGATCACGCGAAAAAGTTCTTTTTGGAGAATTGATTACATGTTAAGAATTTTTTATAAATTAGTCTATATTATAAGTATATTGTTGATTGCTACCTCCGTATGCTTAGCTGAAGAGGTGGTAGATGAAACAGAATTTGACTGGACTCAAGTAACAGATGTCAATGAACAATCAATCACATGGGTCGAATATTCTAAAGATACGATGAAATTGTGGGATACAATCAACGTAAATGACTCGGCTATTGGTGATTTCACGATTGGGTTAACTGATGTTATGAAAGATGCTGTGGGAAGTAAATTGGTTGGCGCTCTTTTGACCATTACCGGAGACAATAAAACAAGCCAGGTTGTGATTGGCAATTATGAATCTCAGATTGTAATATTTGATCCACCTTTTAATAACGAAATGAAAATAAGTGCAAACTTTAGTGAAGGAAGTATATGGGGCAATGAAGTTATCGAACCAAAGGCAACAGTCCGGGTTTTTCTAAGGGGTAAACCAGAAATGGATATCAAGTACAATATTTATTCCGAAAATCCTGAAAACAAACCCTATCTCAATGTTACTGACGATATGCGGTCTAATAAATTATTCTATGTTCAGGTCATTCTTGATAACAAAGGCAATGGAACTCTTAAAAATATTAAATTGGAAATGAATAATACTGATTTCAAATTTGTTAAGGGGCAAGATATACGAAGATCAGGCATGGATGTTAAAAATAAAGAAAACTCCATAGTCTATGATTTAAATGAGATGAAAGTCGACGACATAACAATTTTGAATATAAGCGTAATAGCTCCTACAACCCCGGTTAATAGAGATTATTCTATTCCATTAATATTAACAGGTAGCGATGAAAAAAACGTTGTCTATACGTATCGAACAAAGCATCCATTGACGATTAAACCATTTATCGAGATAAATAAACAGGTTGGACCTTATCTCAATTACTTGGGCAATGATGTACTTTATGTTGGTGAAAATTTTTCGACTGACATTAAAATAATAAATCATGGGGGTGAGGATGTTATGATACATTTAAAAGACTTCGTCCCCGACTCTTTTGAATATCAAACAGATGATAATAAAAGTTTGAATTGGAGTATAACGATTCCTGCGAAATCTTCCCACACAATATCATATTTAGTTAAACCACTTAGATATGAAACTGTAATAATACCAAAGGCAACTGTCAGTTTTGAATTCAATGGTACGGAATATAGTGTTGAATCAAATGACTTGAACATAAAAGTAATCGGCTCAGACATATTACTCAACAAAGCAACAAGAATTGATGGGATTACTGATGGTATATTAAATGCAACTATTAGGATAACAGCTAAGAACCAGGGGGATCAGCGTGTTTCTATCAGGATAAATGATTCGCTTCCTAATAATGCAAGTTTAATAAGTGGCAATATTTCAAAGGATAGTTTTTTCCTTGAAATAGATGAGTCTTTTGTTTACTTTTATGAAATATCGCTTCCACAAGAGGATATCATATTTTTGCCACCTGCAATAGGATACATTATGGACTTTAGATCATACATGGAAAAAAATGGTCGCAACAAGGATAACAATTGGCGCAAAATTGAATCGAACCGGCCAAGCATTGATACAAGAGAACCTGCACCGACTGAACCTGAAAATACAACTCAGTATCAAGAGAATATGACTCTGGAAATTCAGGACAAAGAGGAGAGCAAGACAAAACTCTGGGTAATAAAAAGATTTATAGGTGATTTGATTAAATCCATACTTGGGGAAAATGGGTCTCAAGAAACTGGCATATAGGTTCTTTTTTGAGATACACTATACAAAAAAATAGTATTGCAAAAGCATAATTCATTTTTTCGGAGTGCTTTGTTTATGGCAGCAAATGTTGCAAGAATGAATGACAAAAATTTCAGGAATTATTATGATGATAAAATCGAGAGGGGAAAACATTATTATTCTGCAGTGAATGCCACGGCGGCTAAATTACTGAGAATTGTGTACTGGGTGCTAAAGAACGATAAAGAATATAAAGTTAAACGAGTCTGAATAATGAAAACGGGGGCTACCAAATATGGTTTCAGTAGCGGTAGTTATAGTTTTTAATATATTTTGATATTTGATGCATTCGATGATTTTTTCAATCAACAGTTATTGTTATATTATATTCATACCCAATCCTATAATTTCGTTAGCAGTGGAGCGTAAGACACTCTTGGGTGTCTGGGAGCGGAACGTTTCAGCTCAGCGCGTAGCGTACGAATTGATAGATTGAGACATTGATGTATATATTTTCAAGCATCGCCGAGGGAGTCCCCCTCACTCGTAGGTGTGCTGGACAAAAGACCGGAGGTAGTGGCGTGATTGTTCTTCCCTGTGGATCAGGTAAGACAATTATAGGACTTGGAACTATGGCTGCGATTTCAACCCAAACACTGATAATCACAACAAATAATGTTTCGGTTCGGCAATGGCGCGATGAACTCCTCTCTAAGACTCACACCGAAGAAATGGATATTGGTGAGTTTACAGGGCGTGTCAAAGAGATCAAGCCG
>JAHYJJ010000119.1:0-4541 GCA_019429165.1 Methanosarcinaceae archaeon
AAAAGGTGGGGCTGGTGAGATTCGAACTCACGATCGACGGGTCTCTCCGAACCACTGCTTTTATACAGTGTCCTATGTGAGCACATATCAGTGCTCCAACGGTTCCTCACCGATCGACCCCGTCGGGTAGATCTCAGTAGACCCGTTGTTCATCATTTATCCGCTGGAGCCCATCGCCATGCCGGGCTAGGCCACAGCCCCATACCTATATTGGGCAGTACCCGTTCAATACATCTTATCAAAGATATATTTAGCGGTGACACTGCTTCTCTAAATAACTTATGTCTATCAGGCATTAAGTAATAATGACTCGTTTGATTAAACTAATCCAACTTACCAAAATGCTCTTCAAATCGACTTTCCATTTTTTCCCATGTGGGCAGGTCAGTCTGGCATCCAATGGACTGGACTGCAAAAGAAGCAACAGTTGCCCCTATCTTGCCGCATGTTTCCAGCGAGTATCCGCGAGTATATGCAAGCAAGAACCCTGCACGGTAAGCGTCTCCTGCACCTGTAGGGTCAAGAGCGGTCACTGGTACGACTGGAATTACGTGTTCTTCACCGGATATGAATATTCTGCTTCCTTGTGCATCATAGGTCACAACGATAGTGTCTATCATCTCTTGTAATTGTTCAAAAGAAAGTCCTGTCATCTCAGAAACTCTTTTTATCTCATGCCGATTGGTGAACAGGATATTGGTATTTTCAAGTATGCTCGTAAGATGTTCTGTTGAGTATGTCACAAGATCCTGCCCGGGATCAAATGATACGAACTTTGCTATTTTTGCAATTTTTGAATTAAAAACGGGATCTGCAGTTGCCAGATGAACAAAATCCACTGATGGTGGTTCAAGTTCTTTCAGTTTTGCAGATGCACCCCAGTAAAAGTAAGAGCACTGGTTGTGTTCCTTATCAGTGAATACGAACGCTTTTGCGGTCTTTTCATTATCGAAACGATACAAGAGTGACAGGTCAACACCGACAGATGTCAGGTGTTCTTCATATCCCGAACTTGTAAAATCTGCACCAACAGGCGAGATAAGTTGGCATTTCCCACCAAGTATCCCGATTGCAGCTGCAATATTGGCAGCCCCGCCGCCATAGAACTCTTTGTAATCGATGATAGGGGATGATTCATTGAGTCCTGCAATGTTCCCAACGTCAAAAAGACCGTCAATGGCAGTGTGCCCTACAACAGAAATTGTTTTTTGTGTATCCGATATCATATTTATCCCAAAAACATTGTATATTGCACAATTGTAAGTTCCAACTGTCAATTTGCAATTATTGTATTCAATTCTTTTTGGATTTTTCGAACTCTTCTACGTCTATGACGTTCAGAGGTATATCGCGAAGTGCCTGTCCAATCACGGATTTTGCAATTCTTGCACCATGTTCTTCGGATTCTGCATCAAACACTTTCATTTCAAGGACAAGACCCACGATCGCGGTGTTGGCTGTTAAGAACACACTGCCAAACGGTTCTTCACATGCCGGACAATATGTGGTTCCGACATCAACTTCTACAAAATCAAGTTTCGGATTCAGTCTTTTTCCGGCTTCTGAGATGGCAACCCCTATTGCATCATCTGCTGTCTGTACGTCCCGAACCAACCAGGCTGCTTCAAGTGTTACAAGATAATTTCCCATATATTATTCTCTCCAAAAGTTTAAATTTAAAATTTCAACATTAATTAAATTCGTCTTCCATTAAATGATTATAATCGATTATATTGTGAACAGCACATCATCGTCCACATCAAATACACCAAGGCGTGCGCCTGCATCAAGCCATGCATGCCCATAACTGAAACATACAAGAGCGTTTACAGGGTCGTCATTTTCAACAAAATGGATGCCATCTTCATAATATGAACTTGCCATCTTGTGATAATCACTGGCAATTTTATGCATGTGAGAACCTTCGATCGGTGCAAATTTTGCTTTATTGAGTGCTTCTTTTAGTAGTCGCTCATATCTTTTAACCTTTTCATTTAAATCTGCTGCCATATTTTTCCACCAATATCCAATTTTACTATTTAGCACCAAATATCTTCTTGAACAATCCACCTTCTTCGCTTTCAGTAGTACGGGATGGAGTTCGCTTAGGTGGTGGAGAAGTGGGATCTGCAGTTGTTGCAGAACTTGGCGGTGTTCTTGTCCGTGATCTTGAAATTGTAGATGCACGTTCAGATTTGGGGTTGGGTGTAGGTGCAGAGGTGGATCCTGCACTCTTGAGCACGTTCACAGATTCGCCGCCATGCCTTGCTTTCCTTACCCTTATGTCTATCAGAACCGGTCGTTCGATATCGTTGCTCACAAGCATTGCAACACCTGGGGGCAGCCTTTTCAGCTCTTCTTCAACATATGAGTTTACGCCTTCAAGTCCTTTGCTTATGGATTTGAGGTCGTTCGGATTTGTAACTTTCATGATGATCTGTGTGCCGCACTGTGAAAGTATATTCTTGTCGATACGTGCCGGACGCTGGGATATGACCATCATTCCAAGTCCGAATTTTCGTCCCTCTGATGCGATGGTTCGTAATATCTCAGAACTTGCAGTCTTGCTGAATCCCCGTTCCGGTGCAAAATTGTGCGCTTCCTCGATGACCAGCATACCCGGTGGCACACGGTTTACCTTACGTGCTTCGAACAGGGTGGTGCAAAGTCGTGCTACGATCATACTTTGGATGTCTGGTGCGACACCTTTGAGGTCAATTACAGCCGCCTTGCCTTTTTGGACAAGTTCTTCGATCGGAGTGGGGCTGGTTGAAAGTATTCCGGTCTCGCGTATGTCCTCAAGGAGGCTGATGACATTCCATTTAGCCTTGCTCGTGTCGTTCCCCACCTCAAAGATGATATCATCAAGTGTATATGTTTCCATTTCCGCCTTGAGTTTCTGTACGGCTTCGTAGAGTATGCCCATGTGTGTGCTTGTGTAATTATCAGGGAATATGGAGGTAAGTTCTTTTACTGTTAAGTTTGTGCCGTTGAGCCTGAAAACTTCATCCGCAGCCGGATTGATTGATTTGTTCGCAGGCGTGTAAATTGTCACCTGTGAACCATATCCTTTAGGGGATATGCCGTATTTCTTGAAATCCCCTGAATTGAGTGCTCCTGCGTCTTTGAATGATGCATATTCACTGTGCGGGTCAATTATCAATAAAGGAATGTTCCGATCAAGCAATTCTTCCAGCAACACGCCTGCAGTGTATGATTTGCCGCTGCCTGTTTTTGCAAGTATACTGCAATGTTTCTGCACAAGGCTGTTCACGCTCAAATGTACCGTTATGTCCGTGCCGTCAAGCAGTCCGATGTACATATCTTTGCCGGATAGACCAAGTACTGAGCGTATCAGGTCACTGTCTGCTTTGAATATGTCATCACCCGGGCTGAAAGGTGTCGTAGGTGCTCGTAAAAGTCCTGCATTGTCACGGTTTCCGATCACAGTTACTTCTGCAAGTATCCTATCTCCCGTCTTGTCTGCACGCTCCCCGTTCTTTGCCTCTTTTATGGAATAGGAATCACTTGAACGGGTGATGGAAAGTACCTGTGCCAGTATCCACCCATCAGTCTCATGCCAGGCTTTTATGTAGTCACCTCTGTGAACGCCAGTGCTGTCTGATACTAATATTTTAAAATCAAGTGTTCCGGTCTCTCCGAATATTACGCCTACTGATCCACGTGCCATTTTTTTTGCTCTTGTTGATAAAGTGATGTTCTTTTTTGCAATTAATATGTTTACTATACATATATAATTACACATGCATCCCACAGGATGTGCTGATTCGATATCAATCAGTATCCAGGATATTTTGAGGGGCGCCTGCAAGTTTTATAAGTGCTTCGGCTTCTATGAAATGCAGTTCTGCCGGTATTACGAGAATGTGGAGTGGAGCGCCGAGATCAATATCAACAAGCAAACTGGCGTAATCTGCTTTTACGACCGGTGCATCTGAACCCGCGCGCGCAATACCAACTGCAATGGCATTTTCCATTACTCCTTCCTTGCGTTGTGATTCAACATAAAGCAGGAGTTTGAGTGCTTCGTTTACGGTCATAAATCCTTTGTCTTTATCGATGTCCAGGAACACAAGTGTGTGCAGCCCATTTCCCATGTTGGTTTTGATGGTGTCGTACGGTGTTTCCGATATGACTGTAACTCCGCGACTACTGGTGTAAGGATGCGGCACTGTTGAGGCTTTGCCAAAACGGTAATTCTGAAGACCTGATAGCCCACATACGGCAGAAGTGATGGATGCACCATGTATCAGCCGTGTTTCGATCCCCATTTCGATAGCACGAAGCCGAAGGTCAACATGAGTGGTTGAGACCATTGTGTCGCCGCCTGTGAGGAATACGACATTGTTGTCTATGGCATCGTTTAGCCATTGCGGATCTTGTTCGATATCTTCGCGAAGGAGAAGGTGAACGTCCTTGCCATAAAGTTGTTCCATTTTTTTTATATCGCTGCCCATTAACTGCGATGTGTAGAATTCCACATACACTTTGTCTGCATCTTTTATGGCTTCCAGACCTTT
>JAHYJJ010000274.1:0-4397 GCA_019429165.1 Methanosarcinaceae archaeon
CAATTGTCTGCCGGACATCCATTATGTTCTTTTTTGTGATTGGCATCCCTTTCACCAGAATATCTCCCGATGTCGGTTTAAGTATCCCGTTAAGGTGTTTGAAAAGAGTGGATTTCCCTGCACCGTTCGCACCAAGAAGCGCAATACGCTCACCCTTACATACCTTGAAATTCGCACCTTTCAGGGCATTCGTTCCCCCGCTTGCGTATGTGTGTGTCAGGTCTTTCGCTTCGACTATAATGTTAAGATTAGTTGCACTATGCAAAATCTCATTTTCGGATCTGCTTGAAAACAACGTATTTTCAGTAACGATCGGCTCTGAAACTACCATTGTTTCAATTTGTACCGCGTTTTTGATCTGCTCCACAGGAGTTTTTTTCGACATCCGTGCAACCATCAGTCCGATTGCAAGCAAGAGTAATGTACCGCCTGCAATTGCTGCCACTTCCCCGAACATCCCAAGACCTTCGATCGAATAATCCGCTATTGGTGAACTATATGTCACATCGGTATTCTCTGCGAGGAGTTCTTCAACTACTGCACCGTCTCCGCCCCCCATCAATTTTATCATTGTCTGTTCAAGCCCGTCAGGGTCGCTCGAAGCCACAAAAGGAGCAGCAATTGCGACAATCAGAACCAATAATATTGCCGCAATAGCAGTTTTACTGCTAATAGCCCTAACCCTATTTTTTTCATCTGCAGTTTTTATAAGGTCAGATCTTGAATACATTATAGACTGTACTACAACAGCAGTGATCAATCCTTCACCGATCACACCTATAATCGCGTGGAAAAGTCCCATGACAACAAGTGCTTGCATTAGCGGAAATGCACCTGCAAAGTATATCTCGACGGTCGCAACAATCGCAGATATAAATAATCCAAGCCATGCCCCCACAAATGACGCTTTGACAATTCCGAGTCGTCCCTTGATTGCCGTGTATGAATAGTATCCGACCCAGCTGCTGACGACTCCCATATTGAAGATGTTTGCACCAAGTGCGGTCACACCACCGTCTACGAACACAAAAGCCTGTACAAATAATACGAGTGTCAAGAGAAGCAATCCTGCATACGGACTTGCAAATATGATGGAAACGAGAACAGCGCCAACCATGTGTCCGCTGGCACCCACACCAAGAGGCAGGTTCACTGCCTGTATTGCAAAGATACCGGCAGCCAGTATTGAGAACATGGGAACCTTCATCTCATCCATGTCATTCTGCGCCCATTTGAATGAACGATATATGAGTGGAAGTACCAGTATCCAATAGATTATGTACTGCGGGAAAGGTATCAAACCATCAGGAATATGCATTTTCAGAACACCTTTTTTTACATATTATGTAGGTATTTATCGGTAGTATTACGATTTTTTAAAATCGTAGCAACGTGTTAAAAGAGGTATTCTTATTAATAAATTATGGTAGTGGAGTTCCAAAATCCAGTTATTTCAGTGAAGAGAGGGACATTTTTCACCGCAGAGAATGCAGAGAACGCAGAAGATCTTATATTGATAACTACGCGTGCTCTGCGATTGATTTTTTATGGCTCCTCTAATATTGAGTGGCAAATATTAGACGGGATTAACAGGATTTACGGGATTATTCGAGCTACTTTAATCCTATCAATCCTGTTCATCCGGTCCATTAATTCAAATGTTGTGATAAAGTAGAAATAATTTTAAACATCAAATTACTTTATAACCTCATGGTAAAACGTGATGTGAATGATGTGCGTGTGTATAGGGCAACTTTCAAAAATGCAAAAAATGTGCTTGAGGAGGTATGCAGGTGCAGGGTTGTTGACCGTAAGGTTTTGTATAATACATTGGGGATCAGCCGTGTGATGCTGATCAATACGATTCCGCCTCTGTTTGACATGGGATTGATCGATCATGCGGGGAAGTGGCATTCGTCTATTTCCATTACTCCTGATGGGCGGAAGGTTCTGGAATTGTTGAATGGTGGTAATAAGGTGGCATTGCGCGATTTTATGCTTGATCAGATCCGGCTTTCTCCGAGTATGGTGGAGGCGCATAGGTTTTTGAAGGGGAATCCGTATGCGGATTATGTGGCTGTGGGACAGCATGTTACTGATTTTTTCAATAAGGAGTATAAGCATAAGGTGTTTGTAAAAAATATAGGACGTTCTTATGTTAATTTGTTGTATGGGTTTGGTGTTAGTGATTCCAAGCCGTTTACGAGGGTTATTGCTCATGAGGGGAAGTTTCTTCCCAGGATATTTGGGGAAATGATCATTTCTGAAGTTGGGCGTTTTGTTGATGGTAAAATAAAGATGCCGTTTGAGGTTTCGGATTCTAATTCTAAGAAGTCACGTAAGAGAACTGAGTATAAGAGCATGGAGGACCTGGGTATTGTTGAGCAGGTTGATACTGAGTTGTTCAAGCTTACGCCTGTGGGCAAGTGTTTAATGGAGGTTGCAAATACTTCCAGGCAGGTGGAGTTGATGCGTGAGATCCTTATTGCCAATGAGCAGGTGTCTGATATTATGAGGCTTATTGAGGAGCAGGGCGGAGATATGACTGAAGAGACGGTGGGGGATGTTATTAAACTGTATAATGGTGCGAATTGGAAGAGGGAAACGGCAAATATGTATGGCAGGAGGTTCCTTTCCTGGCTACGCATGGCAGGTATGCTTAACCCTGGCAAAGGTGCACTACACAAGGCGGTTGCGGATGTAGGTGAAGCGGTTGAAAATGCGATACCAAGGGGTGTACCTGATCTATCTTTTGCTCCTGCTCTCACTCCTGCTGTGACCCCTGTTTCTTCTGTCGATGGTGGTGGCTTGAACCGTTTGGCTTTGCTGTTGCTTAAATTTCTGGCTCAACCGGATGGCATGTATGATGATCCTGTGCTTAAACAGGAGATACGGGATTCTGTGGATGAGTTGAGAGATTTTTCTTCCAATGAGGTTGTGTTTCGGCAGATGGAAGTTTTACTTGAGATGGGCTTTAAGCACAATGATATTGAATGTATCTCAGGTGTGGCACGAGATGTTGTCGAGATGAGTGGGAAGAAGTTGCAAGAGGGCGTTTATGCCATCACTTGATGTTTTTTGATATCCCCAATTGTCCATTGATTCAAGCAATACGATTACAATTTTGGCAATATATCCGAATAGCGATATAACCCACACGATGAAAAAGAAAATCAAAAATATTAATAACTCTGCCCACAATTAAAGTATATAACACTCCCATCCACATAATGTGAATAATTAAAGTTCAAGGATCAGATACACAGGATGTCGTCAAAACGATCGAGAAGGTGATCTCAATGTTCAAAGTTACGATCAAACAATATGTAAAACCTCTCTGCGCACTTATCCTCATCGCAGCAGTCCTAAACTCAGGTTGTCTCGAATCAACCTCCAGCAACACCGCGACAACAAACGGCGTCCCCGACGTGCCTATCAAAGCCCCTGCTGACGAAAAAGTTTTAAAAACCACTCCTGATGGAATGACTTTTTATGGATCGCCTAAAGGCAACGATAATATATATCTCTCATCATACGACACAGACGGCGACGGCGACCTAGACGCAAGAGACAGAGCAGTAAACCAGGCAATGGCATATGAATATCATAACGGTAACATGAACTTAATAATATTTAGTTTTTTTGGCATCCCTAAAGACAGCAAACTCCACCAAGACTACCCAAACATAGAGGAGTTCAGGGTCAGACAATGGGATTTAGATGGTGATGACAAATTTAAAGAAAAAGTAGAAATAATTATAAACGATAAGGTCATATATAGCACAACAACAGATATTGATGGAAAAAATGGAGTAAATATGGGAGATGCTTTTTTAGATCTCGGCTGGGTGTAAGCACCTTCTTTCTCTCACCAGCTACAGGTGCAGGTTTTTATACCAGGTGTATAAAATACCCCAAAATCAACACTACATTTTGGATTCTCTTGCCCCTGAAAGCAAAGCTCAACGCATTCGCTCTGGCAAACTGATTGCTTGTAAGCGAGCGAAACCGCAGATTCTCCAGGTTCAAAAGTCGTTTCTTGACCACCCTTAGTCTTACTAAAAAACCCAGACACGAACGACACCATAACAGCGGCGACAATAAGTGCTAAAACTATGGCTGCAAAGATTGTTATCGCTTTATCCATACCTTTTCGTCTGACCATAATCACACCATATCTGAGCAGTTACACCAGTAACCAATACAAGATGGCACAGGGGGATTTGCATCAAAAATATAAAATAAAATCATAATAAACACATACAAAAACTACAACACTAAAAACGCATATAGTCAGCTATTTTATCTACTGCGCAGTTCTTAATATACTATTTTTTTCTTAAAAACGTATTATATATACAATTTTACCACTCAAAATGTATCATTAATGTATTATA
>JAHYJJ010000120.1:0-4339 GCA_019429165.1 Methanosarcinaceae archaeon
TGATCTGCTCCGCCCGGCCTTGTGGTTTGGGGGTGGCAGGCGCTTTTCTATTTTTTCGGCGCTTTTTGGGATATGCTTAAATAAAAGATGACTTTTATTATAAAGTAGATTATAATGAAATATAATGACAGGATCGTTATTGACCACGCTATTTTAGGTGGGAAACCCATCATTAAGGGAACACGTCTCTCAGTGGAATTTATTCTTGAATTGCTGGGAAACGATTGGTCACATGAAACGATCATAGAGAACTATCCTCAGCTTGAGAATGAAGATGTTTTAGCTGCACTCAATTATGCTTCTCACTTGCTTAAGGCGGAGCACATCTATCCTGTACCACAGAAGGCTACTGCATGAATTGCAGCAATAAACTTGTTGCCGATGAGAATATACCGATATTTGCCATACGCGGCTTAAGAGCACGCGGATGTGAGATCGTATCGATTGTAGAAGAAGCTAGGGGATGCAGTGACGATATAGTACTTGACATTTCCATAAAACATAAGGCTATATTAATAAGTTTTGACAAGGAATTCGGCAGTAGAGTTTATAGTGGCATACCGGGCACCTTATGCGGATTTGTGCTGTTACGAATTCCAGCCAAATCTCCGGAACATATCCTGAGAACGCTTGAGTGGCTCATTTTTGAATCCGGCATTGAACTCAAAGGAAATTATATTGTTGTTGATGAATCAAAGGTCCGTTCTTTCTCTATGGTTTGAGCTGCCCTTTGTCGCCTTCATCTGCCCGTGTGTTCGTCTTGATCTGCTCCGCCCGGCCTTTTGCAATTTATCCGAATGAAGTACGGAGTTCTTTCCTCACTGTAAAGTGGTAGGGGGAGCAGTTTACACAATGGTGGCAACAGGTAATATATAATGAAATTGAATGTTAATTATTAATACAAGTCTTATAAATGTCGATATTAAAAATCATCAATTGCAGTAATACTCTCGCCCTTCGCACTTGACACTGTGGCTTCAATATTCTTGTATCGTGGCACTCCGCTACCGCCTGTGTCAGCATCTACAAGTGCATTGGACCAGGGGCTGTTGGGCATGTATGCAATCCCTGAATGTGAGTCGTAACCTGAATTCTCTACCCTGACAATCACTTTTCCATTATTGTCCTTGTTCTTGACAATCACGGTGTCCCCTTTCTCAACATTCAATTTTTTGATATCCGCAGCATCCATTTTGATCACAGCCGAAAGTTTGAGGTATTCTTCACTAAATCGCCCCTTTTCCATGACCGCACTCTGGAAGATGTCCCTGTAAGTAACGATCGTGACCTTGTGTTCAGGCGCGGCAAGGAATTGTCCAAATCCCATTATAATGCCTCCATGATCCGGGTAATTATCTCTTCATCCGAAGGACGGTTTGATCCAACTTGAATGAAGGGCTCAAACTTCACTTCCTCGCCATCCATGCGGATCGCACTTCCGCCACATTCAACACCGCTGAGGGCGGAAGGTATTGTTACTTTTGCCTTTCTGGATGTAAATGTCTCACATGGGTCGATCGTAATGACCGGTATATCCAGAAGATGTTTTGCAACAGTAAGCGGCAGGCTTGATAATGGGTCAGTTCCAATTACCAGTGCGGCATCTACGGTTTTGTTGTTAAGTGATTCTATAATTGAGAACTCTGCACCGTGTTGAACTTCGGTGTTGTTTCCTTTTTCGAACTTAACACGGTTGAGATATCCTGTTTCATTGAACAGGTTCTTGTTGAACCCTCGCATATTATAATGTCCAACCATTGGAATAAGATGGAAGTTGGATACTTCGTTCAACTTATCCATTAATCTCACCACAGGCTCTATGTCATCAAGGGAATAAATAAGTCCAAGACCTACAAAAATAGTGCCGAATTTGGCTTTCTTCAGGATATTTGCAAGTTCGAGTATCCGTTTTGGATCAAACTCGAATGATACTTTAGGAACCTTACCGGATAGTGCATCGATAAGTGCATCAATGAACTCCGCATCCATTCGCAATGGGATCTGGTATGACTTATCTCCACTGATTTTTGCAGTATGGGATTTCCTGATATCGATCGTTATCATGGTGCGGTCTTCTTCCCAGCCGCGTTGGCGTTCCTGTCCGCGTGGGAAGTATGAGAATTTGGAAAGATGTCGCGGATGTGAATTTGATGGGTCGGCACCCCAGTAAATAATTACATCTGCTTTGTTGCGTACATCGTCCAGAGTGCAGGACTTGATCCTGTCATTAAAAATGGCTTCAAGTGTAGGTCCCTGGCAGAATGATGATGTATCATCCAATACTGCACCAATCTGTTTTGCAAGTTCAATCGCTTTTATTTGTGCGCCGTCGGTTGAATTGCCAAGTCCAAAGATCAAAGGTGATTTTGCATTTTTTAATATGTTTGCCGCTTCAGCAATCGCAACATCAATATCGACTTGTTGTCCATCAACTGTGGGTGACATCGGCTCGTTACATCCTTTCATACGTGAAACACCCTTGCGACATGCCGTTTTAACTTCGGTTATCTTTTTACTGTCAGTTATAACTTCAATATCATCACAAAGCAGTGCGCATCCGGTGCACACGTGGTAGTTTTCGTTCAATAATATCACCATGGATTGACGTTTCATACAATATATTTCTCACAGTAGATCAGATTAATTCCACCTGTTCATACAATTTCACACAATTTCATACAATTTCATACAATTTCATGTACCTCATACAAACTCGATAGCCTCTGTCGGACATGTCACAATACACCCATTACATAGGATCTTATCCTTTCCAAAACGTCGGCATTCCTGTACATTTGATGTTCTAACGATGCCATCTTTAACACGCAGGATGACTTTGTCACTTGTTGGTGCCCGTCCAATGCCTGCACCGTGAGGGTCATCTGCAACATTGACAGGACATGCCACAACACAGTTGCCACACCCGAAACACTTGTCTTCATGCACGATCATTCCTGATTCTGAAGCCCCTTGTGCAGGTGCGATCATATCTGACAATTTGTCATAGTTTGACTTGAATTTATCCTCTTTAAGAGGAGGACAATCATCAACTGTCAATTCACGTGATAAAAGTGAGACTGCAAATGCCATGCAAGTTGATTTTCCACATTCCTTGCAATTGGTCTTTGGAAGAAGTTGGTATATTTCCATTGCATTTGCCATTGTTCTCACCTTTCATATTATGTGCAGCACATATTAAAAACAGGAATATTTTGCTCAAACACAGTTATGTATATTTTATAAATTCAACCTTGGAAGAACAGTGCACAGTGGCACATGCCATCTTTTTCGATCTCGTCTTTGTGGTAAATACATGGACAGATTATCTTCTTGTCCTGCTCTTCATCACCGGTAACAATTCGGCATGGGCAGTATTGCTTGCCATATTTTTCCTTATTTATGACAAGTCCATCGATGACAATATCGTATATTTCTTTTTCAGGATTAACTTTGAATCCATTCTTTTCTGCATATTTTGAAGTCCATGCATACATTTGTTCCTTTAGTTTATCATGCTCACTCATATTTTACTCCAAATTATTAGTTATAACTCAAATTGATCAATTTCCATTTTCAGCATTTTATCAACAGCACGCTTTAACTTTCCCTCTCCTGAATATCCTACCATAGACTTAATTTTTATCCCGTCCTTGATCAGCATAAGAGTTGGCACTCCCATTATTTTAAAGTGTCTGGCGATTGTCGGGGCTTTATCAAGGTCAACTTTGATGAACTTGACTATCCCATCATACTCTGCAGCAAGTTTTGCAAATATCGGATCGATCATTTTACAAGGGCCACACCATTCGGTATAGCAATCTATAATAACTGGCATTTCGGAATTTATAATTTCAACAAATCCGGCAGTATTTACTTTGGAGAGGTTAGTGCCGATGGTTTCGATTTTTATTTTTTCATCACCAACGTCTATTATGCCTACTCGTGTTGGTTTTTTTCTAAATATTTGGCCAATATTGTCAATAATATTCCCTCGTGCCATAAATGTGCCTGCTTTTTGTTTAAAAAATAGTGTGAAATATAAACATTAATTGGAACAAACAGTTATGTATCTTGCGAATGGTTTGATTTGAATCTATGAATGGGAGATTCGCAACAATAAAAAGCACATAATATATAATTAAGTATCTATTTTATTTAATATAATTAATTATATGTATGTTTATATTAGCAGATATGTGCATATTTCATACATCATGCATACATCTTTGAACAAATTGGAATGGATCAATTCCAATAGATTTAATCAAAATTGATTTTATGTAATTCCATGTAATAAAATGTGTGAATTATGCATGCGAATTATGCATGCGAATTATGC
>JAHYJJ010000121.1:0-4330 GCA_019429165.1 Methanosarcinaceae archaeon
TTTAAACATCAACATGGTCTTGTCTTTTTTATGAGCCGGATACTCTATATCCCCCATCAATTCCTCCAGATGATCATGCAAAAGTCTAAGGTCAAACCCTTCGGCAAGCGGAATATCACCTGCCTCAATATCGCTCATTTCATACAGCACAATACCAACGGCATGTGATAGGTTCATTATTGGATAGATGTCCGAAGTAGGGATTGTGAGTATCATGTCGCAGGCTTTCATCTCATCATTATTGAATCCCTGGTCTTCGCGCCCGAAGAGGATTGCGACTGTTCCGCTTATGCCTGCGAGTTTTTCATTGAGTTCACGCGGAACATAGTAGGGCATACGTATGTGTTTGTAAATTTTCGAACCGGTACTGCCTGTCGTGCCGATGACAATGTTTGCACCCTCAACGGCTTCTACGAGTGTAGATACAATGCGCGCGTTTTCAAGTATATCACGCGCATGCGACGACATCGCGCATGCTTCGGCTTCAAGTTTGCATGGGTTTACAAGCACAAGGTCGGAAAACCCAAAATTCTTCATCACGCGCGTAACTGAACCTACATTTCCCTGATACAATGGTTCAACCAGTACAACTCTAACATCAAGAGACATTTTTCACATCCGTTTTAAAAATTAATTGAAGGATCATATGTGTTTATCTTTATGTTTATTATTCGCCATCGATTATCATAAAGATCAATCGCATAGAACGCGGAGAGCGCAAAGAAAAGTTGTAAATAATTAAAAAACTCTGCGAACTCTGCGAACTCTGTGAACTCTGCGAACTCTGCGAACTCTGCGGTGATAATTTGTTCCATATCCCTGCAATAACTGAATTTGCGTCTATTGTTGCATTTATCCTCAATTTACAAGTGTAATGGCATCTGCCATACAGACCGTTGTACACATGCGGCACCCAAGACAATAACTTGGATTAACTACCACGGCTTTGATCTTTCCATTTATTTCTTCCATGGAATATATCCTCGGACCCTTTGGGCAGGCTCTGCGGCATGCACCACAACCTGTACATTTGTTTTCGTTGATGTATATTTTCATTACTATCACTTGTTTTATGTACCATTAATACTAATAATATGCACACAAAATGTATAAAGTATCAATATACAAAAACGTTATGTACTATACGAACAAATGGTGCGTGCAAATACTTAGATATTTGTAACAGTTTATTGAGGTGTAATAAATGAGTTTGGAAAAGATTCTTAAGAATACATTTAGAGGTGAAACAACCGAGGTCGGTTGGTATCTTGCAATGTCAAAACTTGCAGAGAGAGAAGGACGTTCCGATGTAGCGACATACCTTCGCCAGATTGCAATGGATGAGGCATGGCATGCTGCAGAAGTTGCTGAGATCATAGGCGCTATCAAGAGCGATACCAGATCAAACCTTGAAATGATGCTTGAGGGTGAAACTATGGCCGAAGTTGAGAAAGCAGAGGCTGCAGAACTTGCAAGAAAAGAAGGCAACATCGAAGCGGCATTGTTCTTTGACAGGGCATCCCTTGATGAGGCACGCCACAAGGCAGGTATTAAGGGAATACTTGACCGGATGTAATTATCGATAATCAATTTATACTGGCTTAATACCGTAATTAAATAAAATAGGGAGTGGATATATTGACACAAGATTTACCAGAAAAAGGAGCAATACTTCAGCGAGATAAGGAAACATACGGAATTGCGCCTCATATTCCCGGTGGTATTATTTCACCGGATATGCTTCGCAAAATAGCAGACGTTTCTGAAAAGTATGGTGCTGCAGCAATTAAACTGACATCGGCACAGCGAATGGCTATTGTTGGACTCAAGGAAGAGGATCTGGACAATATATGGGCAGACCTTGACATTAAACCCGGGGCCGCGATCGGTCTTTGTGTAAGGAGCATTAAGATATGTCCGGGTACAACTTTCTGCAAGCGTGGTCAGCAGGATGCTGTTGGGCTTGGACTGAAACTTGATGAGATCTATCATGGAATGGAACTGCCTTCAAAACTCAAGATGGCGGTATCCGGTTGCATGAACTCATGTTCTGAACCTGCAATAAAGGATATTGGTATTAGGGGTGCTCCAAAGGGGTATACATTGATGATAGGTGGCTCTGCCGGAGTTAGACCCAGACTTGCCGATATCGTTGCCGATGAACTTTCCGAGGATGAGGTTTTAGTAGCTGTGGACAAAATTATCGGTTTCTACAAGACACATAACAAAAAACAGCGCCTTGGAAAATTGATCGATGAGATCGGTCTTGACAGGTTAAAAGAAGAAGTTGGATTATAATTTGATCTGGATTTTGGCATAATATGTGCCAATTCGGTATTTGGTTTTGCTAAATACCCTTTTTTCTTTTTTAAATATTTTCATCGGCATTATATATTTGGATCTCCACAACATTGAGTGGGCAAATATTTGACGGGATGAACAGGATTTACAGGATAATGTTAACCACACGCATCCTGTCAATCTTGTTCATCCTGTCCATTAATTCAGGCAATGTGATTTCCATGTTTGAAAACATATCCTAAATAGTGATGTTACCTCCACAATGTTAAAGAGAACCATATATTTTGTATAATAATGCCGAAGCATGTCTTTTTTTAATCTGAATGATTAATGATAATACTTAAATACAATTGATACTTAGAATATGCGAACCGAACGCAGCAGTCTATATTTTTAGATTAATTTCAGATAATAAAATAATATATAATTATGTATGATTCGGTTTGTGGATTTCAGGAGGAAAAAGGAATGAGTATGGAATACTTTTCCGGATTTACAGATGCATTGAGAATAACATTTGTTCAAATGATGATAATAGCGATCATAGCTATTATGATATTTTTATATGGAATGATTATAAACATGAGAAAATGGGGTCTTGGCTCGACAGGATATGGGCTTGAACCTTCATCTGGAAGCGCAATTGTTTTTTTGAAAACGCTAATAGCGCAGATAAGATCAAAAGGACACGGTCAACCATTTTTGACCACACTTGTTCTTGATATTATTCTGCAAAGACGCATCCTACGCCGCAGTCCACTTAGGTGGTTCATGCACATTACAATTTTTGTAGGCTGGATGGCACTTTTTATCATATCGCTCATAATGTTCGCGTTTGAAGTTCTCGAACTGATCGGTTTTGATGCAAATCCTGCAGCACTCAGGGAAATGGTCTCTGTACCAAATGATGTATTCAGCTACATTCTTCTTGTTGGGCTTACCATCGCAATTTTAAGGAGATTGTTCATTACAAATATTCGGGAAAATACGATCGCATTAGATTCCATTCTTCTTATTGGATTGACCTTAATCACAATAACCGGATTCATATCAGACGGTATCCGCAACGGTACTTTCTGGGGATTCGGATTTGAGAACAGTATCGCACCACCGGCAGCACTTTTCCATGTAGTCATATCACTTCTGTTCTGTATTGCATACATCCCATATAGCAAATATATGCACATGTTAGCAACACCACTTACTATTCTTGCAAATAAGGGAGGCGAGTAAAAATGGCAAAAGGAACACCTTCCATTAATACAAACAATTTAACAGCAGTGCAGCTTATGGAACTTGATGCATGTACTCGCTGTGGTGAGTGCGAAAACTGGTGCCCAACCTTTGATGCAAAGGACAAAGAGGCTGGAATTTCACCAAGAGGTAAGATCAAGAGATGGAGAGAATACATGGGCAAATCCCATGGATTGAAAGCAAAACTCTTTGGTCCAAAACAAATATCCGATGAAGAGATACAGCAGTTCAATGATGATCTGTTCCAGTGCACAACATGTGGTGTGTGCGGAACCGTTTGTGAAGCTGGTATCAATACGATCGAACTCTGGGAATCACTTCGTGCAAACCTTGTAAAGCGTGGTAATGGGCCATACGGTAAACAGAGTATGTTCCCAAAACTCATCAAGGAATATCACAACCCTTACATGAAGGACCAGGCATCCAGACTTGACTGGGTACCCGAAGATGTAACTCTTTCAGACAATTCCGATATCGTGTATTTCACAGGATGTACAGCAGGATACAACCAGCAGATCCTGGCACTTGCAACAGCACGTGTCCTTACCAAACTTGATGTTGAATTCTCAATGCTTGGTGAAGATGAATGGTGTTGTGGTTCAGCACTTGTCAGAACCGGTCAGCAGCATCTTGAGGACACACCAAGAGAAGCAGCACGCCACAATGTGGATGCACTAAAGGCAAAAGGCGCAAAGAAAGTATTGTTCGCATGTGCAGGTTGTTTCCGTGCAGCAAAGGTTGACTGGCCAAGATTACTTAATGAAGAACTTCCATT
>JAHYJJ010000122.1:0-4322 GCA_019429165.1 Methanosarcinaceae archaeon
CAGCAGCACACCTTTGCCACCGGCATTGACATCGCCCGCAAACTTGCGGTATGTCACACCATCGACATCTTCTGTGCCATCTTCAGTGAATGAGGGCAGGAAATCTAAAACTATACCTTTTATGATGATGGTACCTTTTGTCATTTCGCTGGCAGGCATTGTTGTGTTGCCTTCGATAATGATCGAACCGCCATTGTTCGAGATTCCCGGAAGGAGTCCTGCGTTGCCCTTGACCAAGATCTCGCCGCCGCACATGTGCTCGCCGAGGTAATCGCGGACATTGCCCGTAACTGTTATCTTGCCGCCTTTCATACCGCAGGCTTCGCCACGGTATCCGCCGCCAACATAATAGCCGCCGTTTCCGTTCACAACGATCTCGCCGCCCTTCATCTCGCAACCGACCCAGCTGTCAGCATCACCATTGATGGTGATCTTGCCACCAGTCATGTTCGAGCCACAGTGCATGTCAACATTACCATTGATCTCGATCTCACCCGCAGACATTCCCTCTCCTATGCGCTTGACACGTGACACGTCACCATTAATGACGATCTTCGTCTCATCCACACTGCCGGAACCATCCACAGCAACATTAAATAGGTCGCCGATCGGCGACTGTGCATTACCGTACCATACAAGTATTGCCCTGATCTCATCCTTTGACTTTGAGGCGAAATTATCAGTGTTGACGCTGTCAGCCTCGATCGGTACTGCGTTCTTTTCCTTCAATGAAAGTGTAACTGTCTGCATTTACAACGCCTCCGTGGTGATCTCAACAGGGTGCGGAAGATATGCATCCTCCACCATATAATTTGCCTGGTTCACAGTGTAGTATCTCTTGAACTTCTGTACAAGGTCAACCTGCATCGCATCAGTATTTGCCTGTGGTACCTTAGCATTTACCCAGTACGTTCTGCCTTGTGGAGTCATAGCAATTTCGCCGTCCTTTACAACAACTTCGCCGCTTTTGATGGTATATGATGCGCCACTGAATGCTTTCTTGACAGCCGCATATTCGACTGTTGTGTCGATTGAATCAGGCTTGAGATCGTAGATCGCAATATCTGCATCAGCACCAACACCGAGGTGTCCCTTAGTATCCATGCTGTAAATCTTTGACTGCATGGCGCGCGTCATGATCGCAAGTTCATACAGGTCAAGTTCGCGGTCAATGCCTGGCAGGTTCATGCGCCCAAGTGCCATTTCCGGCAATCCCTCGATGACCTCGGCACGTCTCTTTGCACTCATCAGGTATGTGTATGCCTCAGGATAGTTTACGAAAGAACCGCCGTTGGGGCTGTCAGTCGTAAACATTACTTTCCATGGATCATCCACAAGAAGTGCAAGTTCAAGTCCAATTGCCCACTGTACGGCATTCACAAACATCTTTGGTGAATATGTGATCGGCACAACACCTGATGCATCTTCGAGTTCAATATCCTGGTTACTCCATTTTGCATGAAGCATTCGTGAATTCGCATACTCCACAGGACCGTCTGCTGTCATTGTCATGGCAGGACCGAATATAACCTGGCCAAGATCGAATGTCAGGTGGTCAGCCGAATTAACATAATTCGCAACCTGCGGTGCACCACTCTCAAAGTCTCTCCATGATGTACCTGCATACGCATTGAACTGCACATGAGTAACGTGCATCGCCTGTCTATCGCGGCTGGTCTTGAGATTCTCAAGCAGTTTCATGGATGCGATCGTGGTCTCATAGTTCCCTGGTTTTCCAAGGTTGTTGCAGTGCAAGTGGATCGAGTGTGGAAGGTTCAATTTCTCGTTCGTCTCTGCAAGTGCAGTGATGATCTGTGCAGGTGTAACATCAAAGTTTGGTACCGGGTCATCCAGTCCAGAGACGTTCTTGCCCCAGCCCCATGCTTCTCCGCCACCGGGGTTGACGATCTTGATCCCATAACCACGTGATGCCTTGAGTCCCCATGCAACATATGCCGCAAGTTTTTCAGGTTCATCGTCACGGATATATTCCATGACCTGCCAGTTGCTTCCGAACAATGTAAGACCGAACTTATCCAGGATCGGGATAGCCTTGAACTCCTCGTGAGTGTGGCGCGCTCCAATGATCGGGATCGCTGCTTCACCGATGGTTGTGTAGCCTAACTTCGCATACCGGTATCCGATAGCGAATGTATTTGGTGTATTGTATCCGACCTGTGCTCTTGTAGTTGCTGTTGGTGCTTCCTTGCCAGATAATCCTGGCACATTGGTCATGCGCATATCATGAGGGCTCATGAAACGTCCCACATTGATCTTTCCTGCGCAGTGAGTATGACCATCCACACCGCCGGCCATCGTAAGTTTTCCGCCTGCATCGATCACCTTTGCACCGGATGTGACGCTTTCGACGATCTTGCCGTCCTTGATGGATATGTCCATCTTCACACAGTTGATGTTATTGATAGGATCGCAGACAACTGCGTTCTTGATTAGTAATTCTGACATTTCACGCACCTCTCTTGAGTTCCCTTACCTTATTGATCAGATCTACCACGATCTCCTCATCGGTCTTGAACTTTGTATCGATCAGTTTCTTCATTCGCAAGGATATGCCGTCCATCCTGTATGCCGTACCTTCAGCCTCAACTCCCACAACTGCTGCAGGGAATACCACATCAGACAGTTCGGTTGTTGGGTTTGCGTATGGGTCGATCTGGATGACCGGTATCTTTGCCAGACATTTGAGTGAATCCTGTGGGAAATGTGCGCCTGCATCTGCTGCTGAAATAATTGCAGCGTCAACGTCGCCTCTTGTCAGCACATCATTCGCTCCGGTTTCACCGGGGTTGTAGTATGGTGTTCCGCGCGTGAAATCAACTGCCATCGGATAACCGGTTTCCCATGTTGAGACCTGTCCGTACCCTGTAACATTGTAGTGACCGCGCATTCCGATCATAACCGCCTTTGAGTGCTGATTGATATCTGAGATCAGTGATGAAACACCGTCACCGTTCTTGTATTTGGAACGTGATTGTGTAACTCCCATACCGTAGAATATACATGTGAACTTTGCTTCCTTGAGCGTGTTCGCAAGTTTGAGAATATCCTCTTTAGAAATACCTGCAACGGTATCTGGAATAACATCTTCATGACCGTTGATTGCTGAACGAAGTGCCGTCACAAGCAGGTAATCGCTACCCTGATCGACCTCCACATACTGATCAGCGATCTTTGCGGTGTCAGTCTTTCGTACATCGATAACGATCATCTTGCGATCCTTTCGTCCCTTCTGGGTAAAAAATCCTTTTGAGAATGATGAGTATCTGCTCATGTGTCTTGGATGGGCATGTGCCGGATTGCAGCCCCAGAATATCATTACATCAGCTCTGTTCTTGACCACACCAAGTGTTGCGGTAGGTCCTCCTTTCTCCTGCACTGCAAGTGCGGTAGGTCCGTGGCATACATTTGCGGTTGAGTCGATCAAAGAACCCGTCTCCTCTGCCAACTGGATTGCTTTACTGATTGCCTCACATGAGGTTGAGCACCAGCCGTATGAGAGTGTTCTCTTTGAGTTGACCAGTATCTTTGCTGCTTCGTTGATCGCTTCTTCGTATGAAACATCAACGAGTTCTCCGTTCTTACGGATCATTGGTGATTCGATCCGGTCGTGCAGGAACATACCCACGAACTTGTTGCGTCCGAGAATACATGCACGCTCCACATTTGTGATCACATTGTCTTCGACCGTTACCGTGATATCGTCGCATAGCGACCCACACAGTGAACAGATCGCATCTGTTATTACTGCCATTGTATCCCTTTACCCCTTATTCGTAATATTGTCTCATAAGCGCTTTCATCTCAAGCGGCGCTTTACCGGTCTTTTCGATCTGTGCCGGAACACCTTTGAACCCGGGCATTCCACATCCGTGTGTGTCCGGGCTGAGAACCGCATTTGCCCATGGTCCCATCGGGATAAATGCCAGCCCGTCAGGGTTGCCGTCGTTTGCCTTTGCGAATAGTGAAACATCACCAAATTCTGTTGTGACCAAAAGATAATCTCCTTCCGACACTCCCAATTTGGTAAGATCTCCCGAGTTGAGTTCGCAGTATGAACAGGCGTCAAAATACTCCTTATGAGTCTTTGCTTCCAGGTATGCTCCCTGGTAAGCAGTCCTTCCTGATATCAGGTTTGCTTCTAATTTCATTGACCTACCTCACATTAATAAATAGTCTATTCATTGAAATGATATAATTTCATATACTTCTATATTTAAAAACTATCGGTTTTTGTTTTTGTATATAATTTGTAGAATTATGTACTTCAAGTTAATCTGAGCGTTAGCGAAGATTTGCTTGTT
>JAHYJJ010000123.1:0-4229 GCA_019429165.1 Methanosarcinaceae archaeon
GGTTTCATTGCTTTATTTGTTCTATCTGACATTCTTCTTAAGTACCGTCTCAAACTCTCAATTTCCGGCATAGGCGCAGATCTTGCGATCGGTGCTTTTGTGATTCAGATGGTGGTATTGGCAAATCTATTGACAGGTGAGAATATCGCGGATGTGGCAGTCATACAGATAAACATGGTAATATCTCTTTTATTTGCAGGTGTGTGGGTCCTGTGTGTCTGGCTGTCTACAAAGAATACGACTGCTGTGATCGGAGTTTCATATATTTTAGGCACAACTGCACTTGCGGCATCAACATGGAATCTTCTGGGCACGCATCAGGCAAACACCGTTCCAATAATCGCAGTTTCTTCACTTGGTATTGGCGGAATTGGATTTTTGATAGCTGATTTACTGTTCAAAGAAAATATATCCCAAAGGTTTGAGCATTTTATAAGTGATACTACTGCATACGACCTGACAGAAGCCTGTCGAAAAAGTGCGGCTGGTATGTACTCGATCGATCCTGTGCAGCCTGCGGTTGATATTATCAGGGGTTCTATTCGAAACCATGACCACACAACCGCCAAAATTGGTATTCGTTCGATCTCAGGTTTTGGTTCAAAGATAATATCCGGGTCAAAAGGCACGATAACAATTGCAAAACATCTGGACTCGCATTTATACAAGATCGGGATCCTGGCTATGTTGGAAAAGGAAATTGACGTGCTTGATGAAGTGATAGATGCTGTTGGTAATATTGGTCAAGCTTCCTCAATGTCCGGAACTGAATCTGCGGCAGTTGAGGGTCTTGTTACAATTGATTCTATATTTGAGGCTTTGAAAAAGCATGCACATAATGAAAAGGCACAGCAAAAGTTAGCGGCAGTAACAAACAGGATCGCTGTTGGATCTGCAGGTGCGAAACAGATCGATTCAGTGGAAAAAGCTGTCGCAATTCTCAAGAACATCGGTTCAGAAGCGGCTGCGAATAATCATGATATGGCATTGCTGGAGGTTAAGGGGGCACTTATGGAAATTGCTAAACTTTCCAGTGGAAATGAGCTTTCTGCATCAACCAAACAGGCTGTGACGGCACTTCGCGATATAGGGCTCAAGTCATCTCAGGAACAGAGAAAAGGGGAGAAGCCAAAGGCTTTGTGGGAAGTCATATCAGGCATGCGGGAACTTGGCGAGTCTCTCGGAAGTAGTGGTATTGAAGATGTGAGCGGTGCACTTCGCGATATCGGAATTGCAATGGTGCGGAATCATTCTGAAACAGAGGTTTCAAGGGTTGTGACTGCGATCGAGCATCTGGGTGAGTATGCGTCAGGCAATGGTCTTGACGAGGCTGCATCAGTATCGGTTGCAGCAATTTTTGAGATAGGCGAGACATCTATCAAGGAACAACTCAGAGTTGCAGTTATTTCTTCTGCGGCAGCACTTTCCAGATTGTCAAGGATCGAGGCATTGTCTGTCAGTGTTAATGATGCTGTTTTTGAGCTGGGTAAGTATAAGGGGACGGACTCACAGGGTGAGATGTATTCCTTTTTCGAAGATGCTTACCAGAGAATGTCACCGGGTCGCAAGTGAAAGATTAAGGTCGGTACATTTCGAAGAATATATGTATTGTAATTGTGTTTTATCTGTAATTGAATTGTAAGAAGTATATTATATATTCAGGAGAAGGGATTTTTTTGGAACTTAATGGAGTAGAGATAGAAGATACATATGCAGAAGCGTTCCCTATTAAAGTGGCACGGGTATTGATCACCGCAGCAACCAAGCACTGGGCAAAGGTGGCTGCACAGGAAGCGACAGGATTTGGTACGTCAGTTATCATGTGTCCTGCAGAAGCCGGTATTGAGAAGTTCGTTAGCGGCTCCGAGACACCCGATGGCAGACCTGGTGTGTATATCCAGATATGCACGTTTGGCTACAAAAAACTTGAACAACAGTTACTTGAGCGTGTTGGACAGTGCATTTTAACAGCACCTACAACTGCTGTGTTCAATGGTCTTCCAGATGCTGAGCAGCAGTTCGATACAGGTTTTAAACTCAAGTTCTTTGCAGATGGCACAGAAACTGAGACTGAGGTTGCAGGCAGGAAGATGTACAGGATCCCTATGATGGAAGGCGATTTCTTAACTGAGCATTCTATCGGCGCAGTGGACGGAGTAGCAGGCGGTAACTTCTTTATACTCGCAGACAGCCAGATGAGCGGTCTTACGGCAGCAGAGGTTGCAGTTGCAGCAATTCAGGAACTTGAAGGTTCGATCACACCGTTCCCAGGTGGTATCGTTGCAAGCGGTTCAAAGCCCGGTGCAAACAAGTACAAGTTCTTAAAGGCAACCGCAAACGAGAAATTCTGCCCATCGATCAAGGACCAGATCGAAGGTACCGAGATCCCTGATGGTGTCAATGCAGTGTATGAGATCGTTATCAATGGTATAAGCGTTGATGCAGTTGGAAAGGCAACCGCAGCAGGTATCAAGGCAGCTGTTACGATTCCTGGTGTAAAGAAGATCACAGCAGGAAACTACGGCGGAACTCTTGGACCATACAAGTTCAATTTACACGACCTTTTGTAAGGTCGTTCTCTTTTCTTTTTTTGATTTGGTTTTGTTTATTTTGTGTTTTGATTTATTTAGCTGATATGCTGAGAGCATAAATGTGATTGCTTGAGCTGAAATAAAAAATAATACAACCGCCGCAGGCGGCACGTTTCATAAATAGTAACATGAGATAATTCAATTGTTAAAAACGTTTTTCTTGTAGTATGTAATTTTTATAGAATTATATCGTTATTTGGAGATACTATAAGCATAGAAATATTTTTATTGAAAATGTAGGGTTGTGCCGCCTGCGGCGGATTGCCCCGTCATCAAAAACATTTAAACAAACAACTCTACTTCAAAATCTAAAACCCAATCGCTGCAAACCCTGCATTAATAATATCTCTCGGATCGATCCCTGCGACCTGCATCATTACATACACACCAAGGAATGTGCCTATCATACTTCCGATATTTGCAAAAGCGGCAACCAGTATTACTCGGAAGAGATTGTTGTTCATCATATCACTTGTACTCTCGACTTCCACCAGCATCTTGAAATCGTCGGTTGTCGGGGTTCTCTTTTTTGCTTCCATGAGTCCTGCAAACCAGCCGGCTGCCATCATTGGATTTAGGGATGTTAGCCATGCAACAAAGAATGCGGTCAGGACGGAATACGGATGTCCGCGTGCGAGTAAGGCACCTGCTGCACTGAATACGCCGTTGATTATGAACCACCATCCAAACGCGATCAGCAAAAGTTTCAACGGTGTGCCTGAGAGGATCAGCATTGCAAATGTTGCAAGAGCTATGCCAACAATACCAATTCCGATAAATTTCATGATTCCAAAGCGTTTCTTTGGTACATCCATAAGTGTCCTGGGTGCGGGGATCGTTTCTGGAGCTCTGAGGTATTTCTCAATACCGGACCTGTGTCCTGCTCCCACAACGGCAACGATCTTCTTTCCGCCGCCGGCAGCCGCTCGTACGAGATTTCCTGCAATGTAGGCATCCCGCTCGTCTATAAGAACCACGGCTGCGGTGGGTGCAATGCCCCTGAGTTCCTCTATGAGCATAGTAACCATGTCCTGGTCTGTGATGGTTTCGATATCAATATCCTTTCCGCCACCAATCCCCAATGCTGCGCCAATCAATGCTACTCCCATGCGCAGTTTTTCGATCAATCTCATCTTGCTCCAGAATCGCTGGAGCGTTATCTGGATATCGCGATCTATAAGCGCAACCTGTGCACCGGCAGCCTCAGCTGCATCTATCGCAGATATCATCTCGGCACCGGGTTTCACTCCCATATCATCGCCAATTTTCTTTTGCACGTATGCAAGAAGCCAGTGAACCAAAAAGAAATATACCTTACCTTCACTCAGCAGGTCTTTGATCGGGATCTTTGAAACCCCGACATTGCCTTTGAGTGCGTCATACCTTCCTTTACACAGTTCAACCGCAACAATGTCAGGTTGTTCCCTCTCTATAGTCTCAATAACCTCGGCAACACTTTTCTCAGATACGTGGGCGGTTCCGACTATGATTATGTGGGAAGGCATTTGCATTGGGTGTGCAGATTCCGTAATAGGAATGTCATCAATAAAATTTGATTGTGAGGTGGTATGGAGGTCATACTCAGGAGTCTGGGTCTGTGAATCTGAAATGTTATCGTCTGAATCCATTATTTTGCCT
>JAHYJJ010000275.1:0-4215 GCA_019429165.1 Methanosarcinaceae archaeon
CTCAGTTCCATGACGGGATCGATGTTGCAACGGGTATTGAATTTTACAGCATTCTTGGCGGAGTTCCGTTATATGTTCTTGAATTCGACCCGCAAAAGAACGTATTTGAGAACATAAATGAACATATCCTGACAAAAGGTGAGTTCCTGCATGAAGAAGTGGAGACATTGTTGAAAGAGGAATTGAAGGAATATTACCTCTACATATCCTTATTCGAAGCTATTGCAAAAGGCAGGACACGCCTTGTTGAGATCTCGGATTACTCGAAGATACAGCAAAAGGACCTTCCGAAGTATGTCGGCACCCTGATGAAACTTGAACTTATAGGAAAGGAACACCCTGTGACTGAAAAGACAGGAAGCAAAAAGACAAGATACTACATTAAAGATAATTTCTTCAAATTCTATTTTAAGTATATTTACCCCAACAAGAGCGATATAGAATCGGGCAATAGTGACCGGGTGCTCAAAATAATTGAAAATAATTTCGATGCATTTGTTGGTGCCGAATTTGAAAATATCGTTAAAGACCTGTTCAAAAGTCCTGATACAAATGTTAAATTACCATTCTCGTTCAACATGATGGGCAGGCAGTGGGGTAAAATAAAGGATGCTCCAAAAGGGAAGAATACGTATGAGATCGATATAGTTGCCTTGAACGACGATAAGAAAGATATCGCTTTTGTAGGATGTAAATGGAAGACTCTAAGTGAAAAGAACGCACTTGGAATCCTTAACGATCTGGTGGCTAAATCAGATTTTGTTCAGTGGAACAACGATAATCGAACCGAATACTTTGCTCTTGTCGCAAAACGGATCGAAGGCAAAGATGCACTCAGGAAAAAAGGATTTGTTGTGTTTGATCTGGATGATATTTGAGAAGTGAACTGCCTTCCTGTTGTTATGCAGTAAGGAAGGGGCAGTTCATCATATCCATGGTAAAAAATTTGAAATCACACATCTTTTTCCCATTGTTAACTTTTAAATCTTCAATCACAAATTCGACAATATGTGTACTAAAACTCTGGATTTGATGGATTTATATTATAATCCATCCATATATGTTCGACATTTACCGTTTATCACATCGATATTTGCCCCTGCTATGCGATAATCTCCCTAAATTAGACCACAAAAGGTTTAATAGGGTATTCATTAATAGAACACTTGCAATCCAATATGACGGGATTCAGAGGGTGATGAAGTCCCCTTCGGCAATGGACGATAACTTTTGTTGTTCAATTGATGAAGGATGATGAAATGCATCAAATGATGTGTTTTATCTTACGATTATCATTTACCAATTAAATAAAATATTAAAATTAAATTCGGAGGAAAAGATTTATGAAAAGATTTACAACAATCGCACTGGCTGTGTTGATGGTCTTGACTGTATTATTATCAGTCATTCCAGCAAGCGCAGCAACAGTGGACAAGGTTGAGATCAGAGGGCCTATTTTCAACGGTTCTGACATCACCGAAGATATGCCCTATCTGGGCGATTCAGGTGCTGGTATCTTTACAATCAACACAACCAATTTCGCAGGTTTCTACTATGACTTTAAAAAAGGTACTGGAAACGAGAATATTGTGATTTACCAGAATAAAACAACTTCAGAAAGAACAATTGACAAAGATGGTGTTGTTTATACTACAGAGATCATCCCTGATGTTGCCTATAAGGCTACAGCATGGTCTGCAGACACCTATCAAAAGATTGGATACCTTGCAGAGGAATACGTTCCAATCAAGACTGGTCAAGCAAATAAATTGTCCAAATTGTTAATGGATGAAAAAAACTCCCGAACTGTCAGGACTGGACAATCACTTGAACTCGGAGAAGGATATGCACTCACAGCACAGCAGATCGATGTCAATGGTGACAAGGTCTGGTTAGAGTTGACCAAGAACGGTGTGTTTGTTGCCGATAAAGTAGTAAGCACTGTTGCAGGCGCAGACAAGACATGGAATTATACCCAGGATATTGGTGGCGAAACTGATGTTAAAACATTCAGAGTGTACATCGATGAAGTATTCCAGGGTCAGGTTGACAGTCTTGCTGTAATTAAAGGTATCTGGCAGATATCAGATAGTGTAAAAGAAGTCAAATCAGACGAGAAAGTAGGTTTACTCAAAGGCGGAGCAAATGCTGACGTCATCACAATGAGTAATGCTGATGATACAATATCACTGTCAAAGAACAGTAAAGTATCTCTTACAAGCGATCTTATCTTCAATGTTGCCGAATCAAAAGACGTGAGATTCTATTTAAGCAAGGAATACACCGCACCTGGAACATATGAGGTACGTGGCACTATATGGGAAGCACCTGATAAAACTGGTGAAATGGAATGGGACTACGAGAACTTTGTAGGATTCTATTATGACTTGAAGAACAATGTAGGTTCTGAGAACATCTCAATTGAAGTAGGTCCAACCGATAACAGAACCGTAGGCAAGTCCAACATCACATACACATCAGTAATAAAAAATGTCGACTACAAGCAGGCATTGTGGACAACCCAATATCAAAAGATTGGATACTTTGCAGAGGAATACGTCCCAATTAAGAAGAACGCTGCAAATAAATTGTCTAAATTATTGATGGATGACAAGAACTCACGCACTCTTAGAACAGGGCAGGCTCTTGAACTTGGTGAGGGCTACACACTCACAGCACAGCAGGTTGATGTCAATGGTAACAAGGTCTGGTTTGAGTTGAGCAAGAACGGCGAGTTTGTTGCAGACAAAGTCATTAACACCGATCTAACAGGCGCAGATAACAAGACATGGAAATACACTGCTGATATCGCTGGCGAGACTGACGTTGAGATTTTCAGAGTATATGTTGATGAAGTTTTCCAGGGTCAAGTCGACAGCCTTGCTGTGATCAAAGGTATCTGGCAGATTTCAGACAGTGTAAAAGAAGTCAAATCAGACGAGAAAGTTGGAATACTCAAGGCATCTAATGTAGGTGGCGACAGAATCATCATGACGAACTCAGATGATACAGTGTCCCTTACAAAGAATACAGTAGTAACAATTGCTGGTGAAATTAAATTGGCGGTTGCAGATGATAGTGTAACCACAAGAGTGTACCCATTCATCGAGCAGACAATCACTGGTGAAGCAGGCACAACACCTACAACACCTGTTGAAACACCTGTTGAAACACCTGTTGAAACACCTGTTGAAACACCTGTTGAAACACCTGTAGAAACACCTGCAACACCTGCAACACCTGCAACACCTGCAACACCTGCAGATGATGCACCTGAAGCACCTGTTGATGTTGAGGAAGAGCCTGGCTTTGAGGCAATCTTCGCAATTGCAGGACTTCTTGCAGTAGCATTCCTTGTCAGAAGAAACTAAATACAATTTAGAAAGGGTTAATCCCTTTCTTCTTTCTTTTTTTTTAATTTGATTTTTTACTTGTTTTCAATTATTCGATACGTTCAAGTATGTCGATAACCATTATTCATCATCAGTTTTACAAAGAGGTTTTGTTAAATGAACAAAAAAATAATGTTGATATTTTCACTCACGGTTTTAGCGATCTTGATGTCGGGATGTGTTGATGATTCTACTGATACTCCGGACGCGACATCTGGAAATGAAGTGTTGACGGCTGCAAATTTGATTGTGGTCCAGAATATTCCGGCAGGTTTTGAGTATCTTGGTTCACCACCAAGATCGATTGATGATATCAAACGTGAATATGTAGATGTTGCAGGTATTGTGGCTGCTGCAGAAGGCATATATCAGGATGCATATTCGGATGAGATGCATATCACAGTTGTTGAATTCGATGATAGTGATGCAGCAGAGAATTTCGTTAATCAGTACAAGTTGAGTATCCCGCAGCTTGCGAAAGGAGAGAGGTTTGTGGAAGAATCATTCAATGGTCATTTCGCGACACGGATTGTGGATTATACCACAACAGGTGGAGAGCAGGTTGCTCGGTATTCATATCTGTGGAGTAATGGCAACTTCGTGTTCATAGTCGACGGTAATACGGAGGACTTCACCCAGACGCGTGCGCTGGCTGAGGCTACAGGGCAGTGATGCCCTCGTTTTTTTCTTTTTGAGAATAAACCGTCCGTCGCGTAGCGTATCTGCGTTCATCTGCGTTCATCTGCGGTAAATTCGGTATTTTCCATGCTTATTTTTTAATCATTAAACTCCATTTTTAACCGCAAATTAACGCAGATGAACG
>JAHYJJ010000124.1:0-4212 GCA_019429165.1 Methanosarcinaceae archaeon
TGATATGTAGGATTTATTTCCAAATTAGATTTCAGAGCCCTAAATCCCTCTTCAACAAGATCTCTGCTCTTATAAATTTCTAGGATTTTCTCAGCTAACATGTCTGGGTGCTCAGTGAACAACACAAGGAACACGTATCGCTTTTTTTTGGCATCAAGATCATTGATGTTAATCTCAAGTGTCAAAGATGAGTTCAAATCGAACAATGTAATTTATGTAGCGATCTCATCACATCTATACAAATACGAAACGTTAAACTCTAAACGCGAAACGTTATAATTAATACAAATCAATCCATATAGACTCTAAAAAACGAGACTAAAAACATGCTCACAAGCACATACATCCACATCCCAAGTATAGGAAAAACTATCGAACACAAGATATGGTCAAGCGGCATCAAAACATGGTCCGAGTTTATTGAACAACAGGACACAATGCTCATATCTACCGGCAAAAAAGAGACCATAATTGCAGGGATCGATGAATCCAACGACCGCCTTGATGCGCAGGATTTTGAATTCTTTGCCAACGCACTACCAAGATCAGAACATTGGCGTACATACAGGCACTTTTCTGGCTCGGTTGCCTATGTCGATATCGAAACGACAGGATTGTCGCCAGAATACGACGACATCACGGTCGTTGGGATATATGATGGAAAAGATGCAAAGACATATGTGCGCGGAATAGATCTTGACGATATCGTTGAAGAACTCGCAAAGTACGAACTTCTGATCACGTTCAATGGTGCACGTTTTGACCTGCCATTTATTAAACAAAAGTATCCACAGATAGAATTCAACCAACTGCACATCGACTTGATGTACCCTTTGCGGCGTATAGGTCTTAGCGGCGGGTTGAAGAATATCGAACGTACGCTCGAAATATCGAGAAGTGATGAAACAACAGGGATCGATGGTTTTGAAGCCGTCCGCCTGTGGCGCAGATACGAACGCGGAGAAAAGGGTGCGCTGGAATTGTTGCTCGAATACAATCGCGAGGATATTGTCAATCTTGACACAATTATCGGGATGACTTATCAGAAGTTTGTGGATAATGCGTTTTCTGTTGCCAATTGTTGATCATTCCAAGTTTACATACGAAAAAAACGATATGCTTAAAAACACAATCGTTCATAAAGTTATATACAAACAGTAGCAGTCATGAATGATCACAGCGAGGAAATCGATGAAAGAAGAACGTCTTAAACAATATCAATCCAAGATTGGATATATCATCGAAAAAATATATGATATTCCAGAAGATACCGATTCATTTGATGATCTTACACTAGATGGAATTCTATATAGAGTTCAGACAAGTATTGAATCAGCAGTGGATATGGCTGCCATGCTTGTTCATGATATGGGATTTGATGTGAGCGATGATTATAAGAACATTGATGTTCTCTCACAAAAACTTGACGTTAATCCCAATATAGCGCATAATCTAAAGAATCTAAATGGCATGCGAAACGCAATTGTTCACCATTATGGCAAAGTCAACATGGATTTAATATTGGAAAACATCGAAGAGATAAAAGAAATATTAAGTGAATTCATTGATATAATAGAGGATAAATTGAATGCTATATGATAGAGAGATCAAAACTGACCTTGAATTCCTCAAGGATTACGAAGTAGTCGTATTTGGCTCATATGCTTCAAAAAACGCAAATGAGCGTTCAGATATTGATATTGCAGTAATAACCAGAGAACGTGACAGGGACAAATGCCTGAAACTCTGGAAAAAGATATTGGGACAAGCTCCTCCAATATATGATATCAAAATATTCGAACTTCTCCCCTTACAGATAAAGATGTCAGTGATCAATAACCACGAAACTATTTTCGGGAACAGTGTAGACCTGTCTGAATATTTTTATTATTTCAGAAAACTCTGGAACGATGCAAAGCACAGGATCGAGGATAACCAATTCGCCAGTGCAAGAGAGAAGATCGAAGCGATGACGCGGTTCAAGAATTACAAACTTCGATCGATGCCTCATTCATAGTTTAGGATATTAATATATTGCAGCAATTCTATTACAGTATCGAGAAATTCTATCAAAATTCTCTCTCTAAAATTTCTACGAAATCTTCTATATAAATCCCCAATCAAATCGAACATCTATGTGGTTGATTTGTCCTAATAATTTCACATTACACACAACGATAAACATGACAAAAATGTCCTTAATGGCTCCTGCAGAGTCAATGGAAACTACAAAGAATGTCATATCTGCGGGCGCGGATGAGATATATATTGGATTGGAAACACCGGGATTTGTGAACCTCAATCTCTCCGGACGCGGGCGCAGTTGCAATGTCACGACACCAGATCAACTGCATGACATCGTTGAGTACGCACACAGTCACGGTGTCCAGGTCGATTATACCGTGAACACACCATATCTTGGTGACGGACTTGAAGACATGTTCATCGAACATATAATGCGGGGGGTGAATGCAGGCGTGGACGCACTCATAGTGGGCGAATTCGGCGCGCTGCAACTTATCAATGAACTCGACCTCGGACTTCAAATTCACGGAAGTGTGTTGCTTAATACATTTAATCTGGGACAACTTGAACTCTTAAAAGACATGGGCGTAACAAAGGTAGTGCTACCGTTTAAAGTGACACTTGACGAGATACGGCAACTTAACAAAACAGGCGTGGAACTTGAACTGTTCGGACAGTTCGGATGCTCGAACATCAATGGCACATGCCACCTCATCCACAGTGCGGATGAATCCATCAACTTCGGATTGCCGTGTCGTGCGAATTACAAGGTCAGTGTGGATAACAGACTGCATCCTATCCTTGATGCAGGAATGGACTGTTCACTTTGCAGCATTTTAGACCTGATGGACGCAGGTGTCGCAGCCCTGAAAGTTGTCGGGCGGTGCATGAACCCTGCGATGATAAAAACCATCATAGGATTATACCGCAATGCTATCGACATGTCAGAAAAAGGTGCAAGTGCAGGCGATATCAGATCACATGTTCTTGAGGAGATCCCTTTCTGGCAGATGATGTGCGAACAACAGCGATGCAAGTATATGAATACACCAATTGCAGATTCGTATATCTGAGATAAATGGGAGTTTAACATGCCGCAAATTGAGATCAGAACTGCAAACTATGAATATCAAAAACTGGGGGCAATCATAGACACCGCATCTGACAACGGTGCAGGTATTGGGCTCGGGAGCGAGGGGTGCCCATACAAACTCTCCGACGTAAATTTAGTTGCAGATACACTTGAAAAAATTAATGTGCTTACAGTGATCACACCGATAACACCGCAACACCATTACGAATCAGTGATGAAATATATCAGGGACATCTCCCATCTTGGCGCCCGTATCAATCTGGTGGTGAACGATGTCGGCATTCTCTATGCGATGCACAAGGAAGACCTAACAAACTCATTTGATGCCATCACAGCCGGACGCGGAATTGTCCACACCTCGGAAGGATGCCCCTGGGTTGACCATCTTCTTCGCGATGAGACCGAGAACATAAAACAGGCATATCTCCAGACAAATCTGAACTACAAACGCACGTTCGATTTCTTCTCAAAACTTGGCATGACCGAAATTGAGACCGACCTTCTGCCAAGAACCGTAGAAGCCGTAGCAGCCCTTGATTGTCCTGTGGGCGTACATGCTGAATATGTACTTGTTGCATATGCCCGTTCATGCCATACCGCACGATTCTACAAGGAAACACCACCGGTATGCAAAGAAAGGTGCAACAGTAGGATCGATATAGAACTGCGGGATATGTTCGACCTTGCTAGTACGCCACCAGGATTTGCTGAGCCGAGTGATGAATTGAAATCTATATATCCCCCGCTTCAGTTGCTTGGAAATTCCATTTACATGGATAGCCATTCTACCTCGGTCAAGGGGGTAGACAAGGTTATTATCAACTCGGACATGTACGAAAGCGCATCACTTGGGAAAATTATCCAAAAATGGAATGCGGTTTAAGTTTCATATAAAAATAAGGTCGTATTGGAATAAAACGCAAATTCCAATCGATTATGAATAATAAACCACAGAGGGTGCAGATTACACAGAGGGTGCAGATTACACAGAGGGTAAAGGCAAATACAATCTCCGTGTTTTCTGTGTTCTTTGTGGTTGAATTATGAGAAAATTAAGTTTTTTGAACGATAAAGCGAGTATGTAAACAAATGCC
>JAHYJJ010000125.1:0-4140 GCA_019429165.1 Methanosarcinaceae archaeon
TGTATGTTCTTATAATTCATATTAAATGGATGTTCGAACGCAGCAATTGCGTGAGTAAGATACATTATAATACAATCTTGCGGAGGAGCATTAATGAGTAGAAAATCTCAACAAAAGATAACAAGGAAAACTAATCCTAGGATCCCTGCTTTAATTTCAGTGTTAAAGGATGCATCACGTGACAATGACGCGCCGATCTGGAGAAACATTGCGAAAAGACTTGAAAAGCCAAGCAGGCAGTATGATTCAGTGAATCTGAGTACTATAAATAGACACTCAATCGAGAACGAAGTAGTCATTGTGGCTGGTAAGGTTCTTGGTGCTGGAGCAATTGGTCATGCAGTAACTGTTGTGGCATTAGGGTTTAGTGGTGTAGCAGCAGAAAAGATAACCGATGTCGGAGGTAAATGCCTGACAATCGAACAGATACTCAATGAAATTCCGGGTGGGTCTGGAATAAGGATTTTACAATAGGTGTTAAAAATGACGGTTATTGATGCAGATGGACTCATTATGGGACGGCTTGCAAGTATGGTTGCAAAACGTTTGTTGGCAGGAGAAGAGATCGGAATCGTAAATGCAGAAAAAGCAGTGATTTCCGGTACCAAGGTAACTACATTTGAAGAATATAAAGTAACAAGGGTAAGAGGTACACGTGAATTTGGACCTTACTTCCCAAAAAGACCAGATAGGATCCTAAAGAGGACTGTACGGGGTATGCTTCCATACAAACGATTAAGGGGAAAGGAAGCAATGGACCGATTAAAGATCTATGTAGGCGTTCCATCTGAATTTAAGGATGCAGAACTCATTACGGTTGAAAGTGCAAACATGAACCGATTAAGTTCGATAAAATACGTCAGACTCGGGGAATTAAGCACATACTTAGGTGCAAAGTTCTAAGGAGGATTATTCATGGCTGCAAAAATTATTAATTCATCAGGTAAGAATAAGACCGCAATTGCCCGTGCAACTATTACAAAAGGCACAGGCAGAACGCGGATAAATAAAAAACCAATAGAGATATACGACCCGGAATTTGCGAAACTCAAGATACTTGAGCCGCTTATGCTGGCAGGAGATAAAGTTGTATCCGGCATAGATATTAATGTAAAGGTCAGCGGCGGCGGGATCATAGGTCAGGCAAATGCAGTAAGGACTGCAATTGCAAGAGGAATTATCGAATGGACCAACGATACCGAGATCCGTGATGCATTTGCAGAATATGACCGCAATTTAATTGTCAATGATTCCAGACAAAAGGAAACAAAGAAATTTGGCGGATCAGGTGCACGTGCAAGAACCCAGAAATCTTACAGGTAGGATCTTAAAATATGATTCCAGTTCGATGTTTCAGCTGTGGCAAGGTAATTTCCAATAGTTGGGAAGAATATAAGAAACGCACCAGTGAGGGCGAGGACAAGGCAGCAGTAATGGATGACTTAGGTCTTTCAAGATATTGTTGCAGGAGAATATTCCTGTCTCATGTAGAATTGGTTGATACAGTAGCACCATACCAGTAAAGGGGCCGCAGGGTAGTCTGGACCATCATTCGGCGTTCAGATCTCAGTCCTTCATTCCTGTTTTTTGCAGGAATGCTGGTATTTAATTTAATAAATGTAACTTAAATTGAATAGAATGACGACCACATTTCGGAGGGATTCCGAATAAAACATTTGAATATTGTATTAATAAAAATCACAATTACAGTATATGGTCATGATTGATCCGCTTAGGACCATATCATTGAACCGTATTCGTTTTTATACATAGTTCTGTTAATGGATATTACAACTTAGGGTGATTAATTGAGTAAACAAGTTTATACCAGATATGAGCGTGCGAGAATTGTTGGTGCAAGATCACTTCAAATCTCAATGGGAGCTCCTGTTTTAATAGATGATGAATCAACTGATTCGTTATATCTTGCAATGGAAGAACTTGAACAGGATGTAATTCCAATTACGGTCAAAAGAGATTAGATATAATTGAGGTGAATTTATGGAGATTACAGATAAAGTTGTAGAAGAAAATGTGGAAAATTTAGACGTTAATGCGGAAGTAAAAGGATCCACAACACTTGTTCCTATTGATGAATACCTGGCTGCAGGAATACACATCGGTACACAGCAGAAAACACAGAACATGATGCGTTTCGTATATCGTGTTCGAACAGACGGGTTATATGTTCTTGACATCCAGGCAACAGATGAACGTATCAAGCTTGCTGCAGATTTTCTTTCCAAATACGACCCTTCCAAGATCCTTGTAGTGTCTGCACGCCAATATGGCCAGTATCCTGCAAAGATGTTCGCAAAAACGATCGGTGCAAAAGCGATGGTTGGAAGATTCATTCCTGGTAAGCTTACAAATCCAAATCTGGAAGGATTCTATGAGCCGGATGTAATTGTTGTGACAGATCCAACAGGTGATGCACAGGTTATCAGGGAATCTGTGAACATCGGTGTTCCTGTGGTCGGACTTTGTGATACCAACAACATGACATCTAATGTAGATATGGTAATTCCTACTAACAACAAAGGTAGAAAGGCATTATCCCTTGTGTACTGGTTATTGGCAAGAGGTATTGCACAGGCGAACGGTATTCCGTTCAACTATGAGGTCACAGACTTCGAGCCTGGATTGTAAGTAATATAGTACATATATTACAATTGTAATCGTAGAATAAATGGTAGAATACTATCTACAAGTGATCGTAGGTGGCATACTACTATTATTTTGAAATTCAAGAATTGTAAAATTCCCACTATCTATGATGGGATGATCGGTAATATGAGACAACCAACAGTTGCAGGACAATTCTATCCGCTAAATTCAAAGGCTCTCAAAAAAGAGGTCAGCAGGTGCTTTAGCGGTATTGACATATCACGGCGCGATGTGATCGGTGCTGTTGTACCGCATGCCGGATATACGTATTCGGGTTCGGTGGCAGCACAGGCATACGCAGTACTCCCAAAGGCAGATACCTATATCATACTGGGGCCAAACCATACGGGTTTAGGTTCGCTTGTATCGGTGTCTCGGGACACATGGTCAACGCCGCTTGGGAACGTTGAGACTGATATTGAACTTGCAAGATCACTTGCAGGCAGTATTGTGGATATTGATGAACTCGCCCATAATTTTGAGCATTCCATTGAAGTCCAGTTACCGTTTTTGCAGCATCAGTTCGGAAACGATTTCAAGATATTGCCAATATGCATGGGATTGCAGGATGAAGAGACTGCAGTAGAAGTTGGTAATGAGATCGCCCGTGCAGTATCTGAAAGCGGTAAAAAAGTAGTGATAATCGCATCAAGTGATTTCACCCATTATCAGCCTGCTGACATTGCACATGGTGTGGATAAGCATCTCATTGAAGCAATTCTGGATATGGACGTTCCTGAATTCTATAGACGACGCGCTGAGAAGAATATTTCTGCATGTGGCTATGGTCCGATCGCAGCAATGGTTACTGCAGTAGGTGCTCTTGGAGCAAAAAAAGCATCTCTTCTCATGTATGCAACAAGCGGTGATGTGACAGGAGACATGTCTGCTGTTGTTGGATATGCAGCGATCATTGTAGAATGATATTGATCAATTTAGTGGGTAATGTTTGCTTGTAACAGGCAATTCAAAGGAGTAATTATCAATGATAACTTGTTCTGCACCAGGGAAGATATACTTATTTGGTGAACATGCAGTGGTCTATGGTGAGAACGCCATATGCTGTGCAGTTGACCTTCGAACCCGCGTGCAGGTAGAATCGGACGAATCTGTAAATATCAGTATAGAGTCGGTTCTTGGTAAGACAGGCATTGATTTTGAGATCCATCCTTATGTTTCAGCGGTTATCGAGCGAATGCGGGAATTTGCATCGATCAAAGGTATACGTATCAAGATCGAATCCGATATCCCAGTAGGTTCCGGTGTAGGTTCATCGGCTGCTGTAACGGTTGCAACGATTGCGGCATTGAATCGGATGTTTGATTGTAATTTGACCCTTGAAGATATTGCAAAACTCGGGCATGAGATCGAAATTCAGGTTCAGGGTGCAGCAAGTCCTACTGATACTTATGTCAGCACAATGGGTGGTGTGTTTATGATACCACAGCGAAAGCAGTTGAAAAACATCGAATG
>JAHYJJ010000126.1:0-4080 GCA_019429165.1 Methanosarcinaceae archaeon
ATAATTGAAAAAACGCCAATGTTTATCTTTTTAAAGTTTTGGAATTCATCAAATATGAACATTTTTTTGTCTGATAGCGTAAACAAAAATTTGAAAAAATCATCAATATCCGTAAAATTCGGAACATGATCAAGCTGCTCCATCAATATTATTCTGAAATCATCAAGTAGTAACCGTTCTTTTTTTTCCGCTACAAAAAAATATAATGAATCATCCTTAAAAACGTGCTGCACAAGTCTGGTTTTACCAACACGACGCCTACCGTATATAACGATCATTGTGCTCTTGTCAAGCGATGTTAATGTTTTGAGTTTTTTGGCTTCATCTTTACGATCGTAAAATTTCATATACAAGTATGCAACTTTTTTGTATTTAATAGTTATTGTTAATAACAATAATTGTTAATCGTAATAACTATTATCTGATAATATAATAAACTTTAATCAGAACTTAGTTTTTACTCCAATTCCTGCAACAACACCGCGCAGGATTCAAGTGTCCCGCTCCCTACAACATCAGCCTCGATACCCTCCCCACGCATTCCTTTTGCAGTCTTTGGACCGATCGCGACCATCGTCAAACCCAAAACATCCGTTTTCTGAAGATTAGCCGATAAGAACGACTTCGTACTCGTAAAAACGACAGCATCCACACCACTCGCAGCGATCATTTCCTTCAACTCATTTGGCGCACTCTCAAGTTCATAGCACACCCCCTCGACAACCGTTGCGCCCAGTGATCCAAGAGCCCCTGCAAGTTCAGGATTTGGAACACCTGCCCTTGCAATTCCTATGACCTTTCCATGTGCGCGATCTTTTAGATACTCTGCGAACCTGTCAGATGAGAATGAATCCAGTACTTCCGAAGGGTATCCAAATTCGTTCACCTTCTGTGCGGTCTTTGGACCCACACTGATGATCGTTGTATTCGAGGGAATAGAATCGCATTTATCAAAGAACTTCGAAACGCCGAGCGAACTTGTAAAGATAAGAAGATCGATCTCCTGCTCACTTACCATTCGTACAAGCGCATCAAGTGAAGCAGGATCACGTGGCGGACGTGAACGTATGGTTGAAACAACTATCGCTTCAAGACCGTATCTTCCAAACAATTCAACGGTATTGTCCTCTTTTTCCTGCAATCTGGTTACTGCAACTCTCATATAAACTGATATTTGCGGTCAAACATCATATTATTTGCTATATGTACCATATATTGCAACTATCCTGTTGAAATTCCTATTAACCGAAAAATGCTTAATACTAAACAAACATTTAATCGAAGACATGGAGGTTAGCTAAATGGCTACTATTCCAAAAGAAACTGATACACCTGCAAAAGGAAGAGTAAAACCTACATATTTGATCCTTGGAAGCGGAAGCATTGGATTTGCTGTCGCAAAAGAACTGAGAGAACTTGATAAAAACCTCGTTATTGTAGACAGGGACAAACAAAAAGTAGAAACATTGCGTGAAGAAGCGTATGAAGCAATCGTTGGCGATATCAGCGATCCTGAACTGTTAAATCTGATCAATATTAAAAGTCTTACAGCCATATTGATATTGAGCTCTGATGTTGAAGCAAACAAAAAAGCAATTAAAAATATCAAAAAAATAGTCTCACCTGAAGTATATATTGTTTCACGAGCACCTGATATTATAAACAGGCAAGAGATGGAAGAACTCGGGGCAAACCACGTTGTTATGCCTTCAAAACTTATTGCATCCTCACTTTCAAGATCACTTGAACGTGCTGAATCGGTAAATAGGGGAACTAAATTATCGCAATGGATGAAAGGGATCAATAACAAAAAACTCGCTATTGTAGTACATGACAATCCTGACCCTGATGCCATATCAAGTGCATTTGCACTAAAAGAAATTGCAAAAAGTCTTGGAGTTAAATCCACCATATTGTATCACGGTGAGATCGGTCATCAGGAAAACAAAGCTTTTGTAAACCTTCTTGGGATCGAACTTGAACGAATGGAAGGACATGATATTTCAAAATTCGATAAGATTGCGCTTGTAGATTGTGCTGTTCCGGGCTCCAATAATAATATACCGAATGGATTGCCTATTGGCATCATAATAGACCACCACCCATTAGGTGAAACGGATATTAATGCTGAATATGTCGATGTGCGCCCCAATGTGGGAGCAACCGCTACGATCCTCACAAAATATCTTCAGGAACTAAACGTTGATATTACTACAAACTTAGCAACTGCCCTCCTATACGGAATAAGGACAGATACCCAGGATTTCAAACGAAATACTGACCCAGCAGATCTTTCAGCTGCATCATTTTTGTACCCACTATCCGACCATGAGATCCTTGAACAGTTAGAACGCCCATCAATGTCTATTGAAACATTGGACGTTCTTGGTGATGCTATCGTAAATAGGCAGGTTATAGGAAGTTACCTTCTTACAAATGTAGGTACGATACGTGATCGTGATACACTACCCCAGGCAGCTGATTATTTACTTAATCTTGAAGGGATCTCCACCTCGATCGTATTCGGTGTATCCGAAGACAAGATCTTCATATCAGGTAGAAGCAACGACATCAGGATCAATCTGGGAGATGTAATGAAAAGGGCATTTGGCGATGAAATCGGTGGCGGGCATGCAACATCTGCAGCAGCACAGATTCCGCTCGGAGTGTTCAGCGCCTCAAAAGACAGGCAAACACTACTAAAGCTTGTTAATGAAGCAGTCATGAAGAAGTTTTTGGGCGTAGTTGGAGTGGAAGAATCAGAGGAATAGTATCCTATTTTTTTTTATATAGGATTTCTATCAAAATTTCCTCGGAAATTTCTATCAAAATTTCTTCGGAAATTTCTATCAAAATTTCTTCGGAAATTTCTATCAAAATTTCTTCGGAAATTTCTATCAAAATTTCTTCGGAAATTTCTATCAAAATTTCTTCGGAAATTTCTATCAAAATTTCCTCGGAAATTTCTATCAAAATTTTTATTAAAATTCCCCAATCGAAATTCTCGATATTTATTTTTTCTTTCCAGATACCTGTGCAATCAATCCAACCATGCTGGCAGTGCACATCACCTCATCAGCATTTTTGAAGGAATCCATAAGATCATCCGGATGCATGTAATTTGCAGTAAGCATCTCAACAAACACATGATACACGAACAACAACATCTTTTTTGTTGCCTTGGACTGTAAAACCACATCCATCACCGCAACTGTGCCGCCGGATTTCACGACCCTGAACATCTCAGATATTACAATTTTTGGATCGCCCATCTCGTGCAATGCAAAACTACACACAGCAGCGTCAAAAGAATCGGATGCGAACGGAAGCGCATGTGCGTCCGAAAGAACAAATGCTGCATCTGTCTTTTTGCGAGCCTGATTCACCATATGAAGTGAAATGTCCGCACCCACGATCTCACACCCATCAAGTATCTCTGAAAGGTACCCTGTCCCTGTTGCAAGATCAAGTATCCTATCTCCAGAATTGATACCTGCCTGTGCAACAAGTGAACGCCGCATAGAATCGTACCTGCCAAATGATGCGATCCTGGCAATCGTATCATAAATGGGTGCCAGATATCTAAAAAGATCATGACTTTTGGTATTTTTCAATGCGTTGCTCCTCCTTTTATTCATCTTCTTGAGTTTATTCGATTTAAATATATGGATTTATTCATCTGCTACATTGCAGTTTTGATATTTTGATTTAAATATAGGTCTTTGTATATCTGTTTTAAAATGACTTCGCAAATGATATAATTCGATTTGAAACCAAAAACCGTGCGACCGCCCGCAGGCGGCACGTTTCATCCATGCCAATTTGAACGAGAAAATGCTCACTTTGTTCGCGTTAACTCGGACTATATAATTCTATAGATTATATACAATGAGAAAACGCTCACTTTGTTCGCGTTAACTCGGACTATATAATCCTATAGATTATATACAACAAGAAAATCTTCGCTGACGCTCGGATTGACTCGCACTATATATTTCTAAAATATATACTATAAACTAAATCGTTAGCAAAACATTTATTAAAACTTGTGGAATTTGCAGATGACGATTGAAAATTCGA
>JAHYJJ010000127.1:0-4055 GCA_019429165.1 Methanosarcinaceae archaeon
CCACACCAACATGTAAATAAACTATTATCTGTAGATTTTAATAAAATCTTTATTTTAATCTAATGCCTCATTTTACTTAACTATTTTTAAAATTTTTTTATAAGTATACAAATTTTAATATGGCATTGGGTTTTATAATTTTCTCGATTTTGATATAGCATAATTTTGAATTCCAAACCCTTTGTTGGGGGGTTAATGAATATTTAAAAGAGCGCAGACGACACTATCGATAACATCGATGTAACCCCGACCGATAAATTGCCAGGATTTGGCGCTTTGATGACATTGGGTCTGCTGTCAATTGTGACTCTATTGGCTAGACGAAAAGAAGAGTAGGAATTTTGTAGAAAAGGTTTTGTGGCGGGGTGCCATAAAACCCGTTTTTTCTTTTTTTTGAGTGGTATGGGAGTTTTATTTTACGTACTTTTTCCATCAAGTTATGTGGTTTTAATTCCATTTTTCCCTTTAATTTCATCTGGAATCAATTCATCTGACTTAGTTATCCTTTTCACCACATCAGCTACAATTTCACGCTCTTCGATCTGGAGGTCATAGTATTTCTTAAGATCTTTTATTTCAACGATTTCAATTGCCTTTATGATTGGTCGAATGAGTTGCTCAAACTCATCTTTTTGCTTATCTATAATTTCCCCTACTGCATCTTTCAGAACTGACAAAATTCCAGTGTCTGCTGCAGACTTTAAAAATCCCATAGTCAATTCTTTCACGACATTATCCTTTAGTTTAAAACTATTCTTAAAAGCAAATTTTATAAATTTGGATGCACTTCCACGATTATCATCTTTCAATTCATCCCGCGCTAAATTAAGACAAACACCAATAAAACATTCAATCAGATTGGGTTCTTGGTCAATTATTTTACTTTCAATATTTTCTATTTCAAAAGCAGCCTCAGATTTTCTATTAAGGGCCATGTAAATTTCAATTACAAAAAGTGACGCATTGATTTTAGAATGTTCATCAGTGGCAATATCAACCATTTTCTTCGCCACATCCAATCCTTCAGTATGCCTTTTTAGATTTAATAGTGCAAATGCTTTACACTTAAGACCTAATTCATTATTTGGGTCTATTTCAAGAGCTTTATTAAAAACTTCAAGCGCTTCTTTATATTTACCAAGAATTACTAATGTAAAACCTTTGACATTTAATGCAATATTATCACTAGGATTTGCTTCAAGAACTTTATCGATGGCCTCTAGTGCTTCTTCGTATTTATTTTCAGACAAAAGCAATTGCCATTCAAAACGAGATATTTCGTCTTCCAGTCCTGCACCTTTGTACTCGGCTGCATGTTCCTTTAATTTGATGATTTCATACCTTGCATCATCATTTTCCCCTATTTTCAGAAGTTTAGGCGTAAGTTTAAGCAGGGCATCTGCTTTGAATTCATGAGGTTGAATTTCAGCATAATAACAGAGATCTTTCATCACTGATCTGTCACCCGCTTCAAAAAACTTAAATGTGGTCTTAAAAAGATCTTTCCGCTCGTCTGGAGTGTACCAGAGTTGCAGGAAATCCAACAGAATTGATACTCTTTTTCTCCCAAATGGTTGCCGCATCTCCCTCCAGAGCCGGAAAAGCCTTTCTCGAACCTCATATTTTGTATGCCTACCCATTGGTCTTGAAATTACATAGCCATTGGTTTCCAATCTTCGCAGCTGTGTATTAACAGTTGGAAGATTCATTCTTGCTTTTTGTGAGATCTGTTTGGGCGTAACCGGTTCCCCAAATGAGATTAAAATGTCAAATATTCGCCTTTGTTGAGCTGTTAAAAGCTGAAAGACCTCTTGATAGAATGGCGTGTGTTCATCGATTATTTTAAAAATGGATTTCTCAATATCTTTGATTTCTCCTCGTGTTATCATCTCATAAAAAAGAAATGCAAGTCTCGGGCTGCCTCCCGTTAGATGAATAATACCATGTATTTTCTCCTCATATTGTTTAAAATTTTTAAGGAATTCCATGTTATTTTCCGTTTTTGCAATTTTTTGCATTAACTCTTTTATCTCATGAATTGAAAACTCCTTAAGGTGTTGAATACGGAAAAAATTATAAAATGGTTCTTCATGTTCAGATATGAAAGGAAAGATCAATGGGGCTGTGGCAACAACCGAAAAAATATCATATTTTTGAAACGTTGATCGTAATATATGGAGTTCGTCTTTATCCAACTGTTTAAATAATTCATGCAAATTTTCAATGAAAATGATGAAATTCTTGCCCTCATGTTTTGATATTTGTTTTAATTTATCTAATGAAGCATGCAAAATTTCATTTTCATTATCAAGGGATAGAACGTCAGAAACATCCACTGAATTTTCCTCTAATATCCGAAGAAAAAAATCAGAGGCACGATAGATGGAATACTCTTCCTCAGCAAGTTTGATTGGTATCAATGAAGTTACTTTTTTTTCAATTTCATAATACAATAAAGTTAAAAAATGGGATTTCCCCATTCCTCTGGGTCCTACCATAAGATTAAATCTTGGAGTCCCATTCTTCGAAGCATCTTCTATTTCCCTTACTAAATTTTCAAGCATTTTCTCCCTACTCACAAACAATTTCCGCAAAATGTCTTCAGACATATTTTCGGGAGAGTATCTATAAAAGATTATATCACTCGATTCCGCCATGGTATATCCTCCACCAGTCCTTCAGAATTTTAGAGTAGAAATTCAATCCATTTTCATTATTGTGCTCAATATAGAAATCATTGCTCAAATCAGCCAATAAATCCATAAATTGCTCGTAATTATCATTTGCGGTTTCCCTTTTATAAATGCCGTAAGCCAGATCAATAGGATAATGATCATCATTGCAGACATTTCTCAGTATAGCCTTTGCAGCCTTCTGTTCAAGATCGTCGTAATAAATTCTTAACCTTTGATGATAATGCTCAAAATAGTGTTTTCCCTCATTGCCAAGTATCCTGTAATTATAGATTTTTTCGATTAATTCAGCACTCATCTCCCCGCCCTTCAATATTATTTCTTCTTTAATAGCGCTGAGCATAATTGCAATAAAGTATGGAATATTTGTTTCTCCAATACATTCGAGAACTTTATCTCCAAAAGATGATTCATATTTCCACCCTTCATCTTCAAACATATTTTCAATGAGGTCGAGTGCTACTTCTCTGGAAAAACCACCAATACGAACTCTCTTGAAATCATTAATTACAGTCACTCCTCCTGCATCCCTTACGACACGATCTATGCTAACTGATCCGCCAACAATAAATCGTAGTTTTCCAGATATTTGCCGAAGTTTCCTAAACCAATGTAAAAAATCTTCCCGATCTGTTTGCACCATTTTCTCAATTGCGATAGGAAACTCGTCTATAATAAAACAAATATTAGAATCAAGTTTAGCAATTATATCAAATATTTGTTTAGATTCTCCCATCCAATCATTTTTCAAATCTTTTTCAATATTACTTCTCAATTTGGCCTTAAATACTGAAATCCCAATTTCTTCGATATTATTTCTGAACCAATTGAAACCGCTCTTAAAAGCAGGAATTAGCTTCGTCTTTTGTTCTATTTGCTCATTTTCAATAAGCGCCATTATGATCTCAGATATAAACCTGTGTGGCGAATTCACATCTTCTACTTCAAGAAACACACATATCTCATCATTATCTGAAAATTCTTTCTCGACCCTTCTCATAATTGAAGTCTTGCCAAATCTCCGAGGGGCGATCAGGAGAACGCTATCTTTTTTTAAAGTCGAAAGGATCATTGCAATTTCGTTTTCCCTATCAATAAAATCCGTTCCAATTGCGGGATTTCCCACTGGTATCATAAAATTTTCACCTAGCACAATACATAACATTTTTGTTATATAACGTTTTTGATATATAATTAAATGGTTAATTGAAGGTAATATCAAAGTTAGATTAAATACCACCCCAAAAATTCCAAACCCTTTATTAACCCTAAAACCCATTACACCTCAAACAAATAAATGAGGACAAAAAATGATTGACAGGAAACAAATTCAGGACATTGTTAACGATTACGACACCGAAA
>JAHYJJ010000128.1:0-4041 GCA_019429165.1 Methanosarcinaceae archaeon
TGACGAAGCACGTTCTCACCCACAGAATCGAAACCGACATACAATGCCCGTTTATACAACCTGCGTTCGTCAAGGCGCTGTGCAAGTTCACCTGCATATCCTTCATCTGCACGGAGGGTCTCAAACAGTCTTGCGTCATTCATTTTGCCAAGTTCGAATGGATCAAGCGTCTTGTTCTTGATCAGGTATTCTATCGCTCGTGTGCACATTGTCTCTGCGATCCTTGAGACGTGATGATAATAAACGGAAGGATGCATCAAAAAACGTGATACCAGCAATGATTCGGCAGCTTTTAACCCTCCTTGTGTGACTACGAGTTTGTTTTCGTAGAACTGCATTTCATGTATCAGTCGTACATGGTCCACAAGACCGAATGCAACGCCTGTGTAGTACGCATCCCTGACAAGATAATCCATACGGTCAACATCGATCTCGCTGCTCAATATCTGCCCGATGGCAGTTTCACCTTTGATATGTTTTGCGATGTTTGAGGGACTGAGGTCGTGCTCTTGCAGTATTTCCGAGATCTCACCTCTGTTGATAATGTTTTTAACATCATCATGCTTTCTTCTTGTGTAATGGTTGATGATGCCTTCTGTAACGTGGGAGAGCGGACCGTGTCCGATATCATGCAAAAGTGCAGCGGCGTGAAGTTCATTTTTTTCGTTTGTTGTTACAGAATCGATCTGTGAGGTTAGAACGGTAGCAAGGTGCATGACACCAATGGAATGTTCAAAACGGGTGTGGTTGGCTCCGGGATATACGAGGTTCGAGAGTCCAAGCTGGTTTATGCGGCGCAATCGCTGCATAGATGAGGTGTCGATGAGTGATAATGCGATTTTGTCCAGTTCGATGTAACCGTGTACAGGGTCGCGAATGACTTTCATGTGTTTTTAAATGGGGTTTATGGTATAATGGTGTTGCTATAATCGGCATAACTTTCAATTAGATCGATGCGTTACGACATGTACTCAATGAATACTCCCGGCTCCTTTTCCGTTTTACTCCAATCCCAAGATTCCACGCGCAGCCAACACGCCAGTCGCCGCTGCGTTGACGATATCCCTTGAAAGCCCTGTGCCGTCGCCTGCTGCGAACAGGTTCTTGACACTCGTCTCCATATTGCGGTCAACCTGTACTTCCATTGCATAGAACTTGATCTCGGGCGCGTACAACAATGTGGAATCGGATGCAACACCGGGGATTATCTGGTTTAACGTCTCAAGCCCTTCAATAATATCCATCACAATACGATGAGGCATAGCCATAGAAATATCACCGGGAGTCACATCCTTAAGCGTATTTACCACCGAATTTCGGGCAATTCGTTTTTCTGTCGAACGCCTGCCGCGCCGAAGGTCACCCATCCTCTGGAGAACCGGTTTTCCGCCCCCTATTGTTGTAGCCAGTTTTGCCACAGACCGTGCATATTTTGTCGTATTTTCGATCGGGTGGGTAAGTTCAACATGTACAAGGAACGCGAAATTTGTATTCTCAGATGCCTTATTACGCATTGAATGACCATTCGTTGCAATAAAACCATCATACTCTTCCTTCACAACGAACCCGTGTTCATTTGTACAGAAAGTTCTGACGAAATCATCATACCTGCGCGTCTGGATATGGAACTTAGGATCGCGATTGATATTTGTCACAGGGTCCATAATGATAGCAGGCACTTCAACACGTACACCAATATCGATCCCGCCGTACTTTGCTGCGATAGAATGCCGGTTCACCAGTTCATTGACCCATTCACCACCAATTCTGCCAGGGGCAAGTATCGTATACTTTGACCTGATCTTTCGTCCATCTGCAAGCACAACTCCACAACAGGTTCCATCATCGACAATAAGGTCATCAACCTTGATATTAAGTATAAACTCAACACCTCTCGCATCCAGATCATTCTTGAAATTACCGATCACGGCCGGTGCTCTGTCAGAACCGATATGACGCTGCTTGATATCCAAAAATCTCGCACCAACAGATGCTGCTCTGCGTTTCAATTCCTCTATGTCACTGCTTTTGGGATGGGATGCTTCCGTTGGTGCCCCATAATGCAGGAAAATATCATCCACATAATTAACAAGTTCCCATGCATAATCCTTATCCCCGGTAAGTTTTTCAAGATCGCCTCCAATATCAGGCCGCAGGTTCAATGTCCCGTCCGAAAATGTCCCTGCACCCCCCACACCGCACATGATGTCGCATGGCGCACAATGCGTGCACAGATTGACCGACTCCATAGGACAATGCCTTTTTTCGATATCCCTGCCGCCATCGATAACCAGAATTGAAAGATCGTGACCTGCCAGTTCATTTGCGGCAAACATGCCTGCCTGGCCCGCTCCAATGATGACTACATCGTACTCATCTTTCTGAATTTGTTCCCTTACGTCCATACTTACACCTATAGGTACACCTCATGACAAAGCGATGCAATTACATCGGTCACATTTAATTACAATTATAATTGTAATTATAAAATGGGTACTCTTAGGATAAAATCTTATCCAGTTGTCCAAGTGACACGCCGAGTTTAATCTCCTGCGCGATCCTTCGACCGGTAGACAGATTCTCCTCTATATAATCAGAATATGGCGAGCCTGATGGATAGAGATTGGTACCTGCAACAATACGCGCAGAGATCTCAAATACCTTGATCTGAAGGGTATCTGTAATCACAGTCTCAAGACAGAACGGACCGACCATGCCGCCAAATATCCCAAGCGACCCTTCAACCACTCTCTCACCAAGTGAAAAAATAAGCGGAAGCAGTGATTCTCTTGCAACTAGCGGCATGTTTCCTGTAACAACATACGTGGGGTGAATACCTGCACCTTCAAGTTCACGTGGAGACCCAAGCCGGAATATCTCATCAGCATTGGATTCAACGCGCCTGTCCATGCTATGCAGTTCAAGCGTTCCTGTGCTCAATTTATATCCTTCTGTCCTTATGGGTGAATAAAAGAAATGGAAATAATATCTTGTACCAACTATAAACTCCTGTATCGTGTATTTTTCATTTGGGCGGATATTCTCTTTGAAATCTTCATAGTTCTTTGCAACAAAGAAACCGCGTCCACCTTTTGCACCATGATATTTCACCATCACAGGACCCTTGATATCCTTTGGATCAAGGATCTCTTTGGGCATGTGAATACCGGCATTTTCCAACCATTGTCGTTCCATATCCCGATCGGATTCCCACTCGAGCACTGCCCGATTTCCAAAAGTAGGTACTGCAAATTCTGCGAAATCATCTGTCCCCATATACTCCACAAACGACCCATGAGGTATAATGATAGCGTTCTTCGCAACAAGTTCATCAACGATATTTGGAATATCGTCATAACTGTCAACAATAATAAACTCATCCGGTTTTGCCAATGGGAATGCATCGTAAAAACGCGGAGGACTTTTCAAGCAAATCCCGATCGTTCTAAGACCTTCCTTGCGCGCCCCATCGAATATCTGAAGGCTTGAGTGTGAACACACCGTTGCAATAGCCAGATTTTTAGTGTCATAGTTTTTAAGGATGTCCGAGATTTGCTCTTTAGTTATCATTATTTAGCCCCAAAATTTTACATTATATTGTACGATTTCATATTTAAGGTTACGGAATCACATTTTAAAACATATTTTCAAGCAAATACACTGGTATGTACAGAAGGATTGTGTGGGTTAAAACTAAATCCAACACAACAACACGCCGCCTCTCGGCGCGTTCCCATAAGGTGCAGATCTTATAGTTGATTATGAATTACTCATATTTGATTATGAATTACATCATTGCTAACAAATATATTCATAAAATTGTTTAATTTACGCCATTGTACACACAAATAACAACAATATAGCGTTATAGGAATGTGCGCGCTTTGCGCGGTGGCAGCATCGTTTTTTAAATTATTTGAACTTCTGTATCTTTCAACTGCCATTTACAAAACCAATAACTTCAAATCGATTTGAACTTTACACAAATATTATTAATCACCGGCGCCATATTTTGTTGTATGCAAAACAACGATAACGATG
>JAHYJJ010000129.1:0-3985 GCA_019429165.1 Methanosarcinaceae archaeon
GAGGAAACAGAAACGTCTATTTGCAATTCATGCAGGAGAAAAAGACCGGACAGATGTTGAAGAAGCACTGTCACTGGAACCGGATATGTTAATCCACATGACTCATGCTAATAAGAGCGATATTTTAAAAACTGCCGATAATAATGTGCCTGTAGTTGTTTGCCCGCGTTCGAATTTTACGACAAATGTTGGAATCGCGCCGATATGTGAAATGCTTGAAGCAGGTATCAAAGTCGGGATTGGAACTGACAATGTTATGCTCAATTCTACAAACATGTTCGCTGAAATGGAAGTCTTATCAAAGGTGTTTAGGCTTGATGATAGACAAGTATTTATGATGTGTACGCTTAATGGGGGTCAAATATTGGGACTGGATGGTTTTGGATCAATTGAAAAAGGATACAAAGCACATCTTATGATTCTCAATGGCAATTCAAATAATCTTTCAAATATTCAGGATCCGTTAAGTGGGATTGTACGGCGGGCAAGACCAGATGACATTTTATCTGTAATACATGCATAAGTTTCAAATCTAAATTTCAAGTTTAAATTTAAATTTAAATTTAAATTAAAGTTCAAATTTAAATTAGGATAAAGGAGAGGGAAATATGAGCAGTGAATTATACAAGAAAATTTTGATTGCAACCGATGGTTCAGAACCAAACAAAAAAGCAGTTTCATACGGTATTGAACTTGCAAGATTGAGTGGTGCGAAGGTCAATGTTGTGTATGTGGTTGATACCGCAGCGTTCGCTTCCATTCCAATGGATGCTGGGTGGGAAATGATGTATGAACTCCTGCAAAAAGAGGGTAATGAGGGGATTCAACGGATAGTGGATGATGCAAAAGCAGCAGGCATTGATATCGAGGGATCATTGCTTGAAGGTCATCCAAGTCATGAGATCATTGAGTTTTCAGAGAATAATGATATCGATGTTGTAGTATTGGGGACACTTGGTAAGGGTGGATTGGATCGATTCTTGCTTGGTAGTGTTGCAGAGAAAGTAACACGTAATTCTAAAATACCTGTGCTTGTGGTACGTGGAAACCCTAAGGAATAACCATATACAATTTTTCAGTTTGCGAGGTAAAAAACATGCCGAAAAACACAATCATTGAAGATATCATGGTCAGGGATGTCGCATGTGCAACTCTCCCCGGTTCAAGAGATGAAGTTCTAAAGATATTAAAAGATAAACGCATTTCTGGGGTTCCGGTATTGAAGGACAACAAAGTTGTTGGACTTGTAACCCGTACAAATTTGCTTCGAAAACCTGAGGAAGAACAACTTGCACTGCTAATGGCAAGGGATCCACAAACGATCACACCGGATGCAGACATTACTCTTGCAGCAAGTTTATTTCTTGAGAACAGGATACGAAGGTTGCCTGTTATAGAGGACGACAAACTTGTGGGCCTTGTGACAATTGCAGATGTAATAGGGTCAATGGCAAATCTGAATATTGCAGAGCCGATTGGACAATATTTGAATAATGGTGTTGTATCTGTGTGGGATGAAACGCCACTTCATGTTGTGGCAAGGACTATGGAACTTGCACATGCAAAGGCTTCTCCGGTTTTGGATTCCAATCTGGAACTTGTGGGAATTATATCAGACCGTGATATCATAAGTGCAAGTATCATTGAGGATACGGTGGAGATGTCTGATATGTCTGCGGGTTCAGATGATGATGCCTGGACATGGGAATCCATGAGAGATACAATGAGTATCTACTACAGTGTTTCAAGGATCAAAGTTCCAAACATTCTTGCAAAGAATGTGATGGTAAAAGATCTGATCACCGCTGCATCAATTTCAGGTGTTAGTGACTGTGCACGTAAGATGAAGCGCAGTAAGATCGATCAGATGCCGGTTGTGAATGCAAACCATAAATTGCTTGGGATCCTTCGGGACCGCGATCTGTTGAAAGCACTCGTTAATTATTGAATAGTTTGATCATTGATATCGGTTGACAAGGGCGGCTGAGAAGTTGTGTTTGTTAACAAGTTGTTTTTTTAGTATATAATTTACAATTTAAAAAAAATATATACTACAAATAAACTCCATCTCAGGGGATTATTTTGATATGAAAATACCCTCATTTTCATGCCCGTGGGTGTCCAACGGGTCATGAATGTTTATTTTGAAATCGGTGATAGTATGAGACGACCTTTCACATTCATAAATTCAGCAATGTCTGCAGACGGTAAGATATCAACAAAAGAGCGAAAGCAGGTCAGGATATCGGGAGATGTTGATTTTGACAGAATGGACGAACTTCGTGCAAGTTCGGATGCTGTTATGGTGGGAATCGGCACTGTTCTTGCGGATGATCCCAGTCTTACTGTTAAATCAGAGAAGCGCAGGGCGGCACGCAAGGCTAATGGGCGCGAAGAAAATCCAATTCGGGTGGTTGTTGACAGTTATGCAAGAACACCAGTAGATGCTGATATTTTCAAGAAAGGTGAAGGACTACGGGTTATTGCAGTTTCACAATTGGCTCCGCGTGAGAGGGTCAAGGCTCTGGAAGAGATGGCTTTGATAATCGTTGCAGGTGAAGACAGAGTTGACCTGCCTGAACTTGTTGTGCGATTAAAGGGGATGGGGGTCGATCGTTTGATGATCGAAGGTGGTGCCGGTTTGAATTGGGGAATGCTTTCAAACGGGCTTGTGGATGAGATATATAGTTTTGTGGGTAATTTGATAATTGGAGGCAAAGCATCGCCCACACTTATTGATGGTATCGGTTTTGAAGAGAGTAAAATTATGGGATTGGAGTTTCTTTCGTGCGAGAGAATGGATGACGGGGTTGTTTTGAAGTGGCGTGTAAATGCTGCGTAGATTTTCTCGTTAACTTGTTCGGTGGGGTGACATGGATCCTCTGAGGAAGTTTGAACTCAGGACTGCCCCACAGCACGATCTTTTGGATAAGTATGCCGGATATGGCAATCATTACCAAAGGTTTTGTAGTCTTGCACATTTTTCCAATCCTCCTATATCATCATTGTTCACATTATTTAATTCTGAAGTCCAGGCATTAAATAAATGATTGTGTCAAAACCACGCAAAACCTTTAAAAGAACGAAAGAATATTTAATATTAATACTGATTGCCTATCGGTGAATTTATGAAAAAATCCATTATTTTGACAATATTGATCGGTACTGTTCTGGTACTAAGTGGCTGCCTTGGTCAAGACAACGGTGGCGCAATTGTTGATAGCCTTGCGATCCATGTAACTAACATTAGCCAGATTAATGAAGCACTTACGAATGGACCTGTACTGCTCAAGATTGGGGCACAATGGTGCCAACCCTGTCGGGATCAGACTCCAATAATCGATGCACTGGCGGGAGAATATGCGGGTAAGGCTACTGTTATGTATATTGACACAGATAAAAGTCCTGAGCTTGCAAACTTTTTCAACATATACTCTATACCGGATTTGTGTGTGATCGTTGGTGTTGAGAACGGACAATATGTCTACATGGCAGAAGATGGTACAAGTACCCGGCGTGCATCTGCAAGATTCCTTGGACTTACCGATAAACAAACGCTTGCAGAAAGACTTGATAATGCTATTGAATTGAACAATGGCGCAATTGTTGATAGCCTTGCGATCCATGTAACTAACATTAGCCAGATTAATGAAGCACTTACGAATGGACCTGTACTGCTCAAGATTGGGGCACAATGGTGCCAACCCTGTCGGGATCAGACTCCAATAATCGATGCACTGGCGGGAGAATATGCGGGTAAGGCTACTGTTATGTATATTGACACAGATAAAAGTCCTGAGCTTGCAAACTTTTTCAACATATACTCTATACCGGATTTGTGTGTGATCGTTGGTGTTGAGAACGGACAATATGTCTACATGGCAGAAGATGGTACAAGTACCCGGCGTGCATCTGCAAGATTCCTTGGACTTACCGATAAACAAACGCTTGCAGAAAGACTTGATAATGCTATTGAATTGAACAA
>JAHYJJ010000130.1:0-3919 GCA_019429165.1 Methanosarcinaceae archaeon
CGAGAAAATCTTCGCTGACGCTCAGATTGACTCGAACTATATGTTTATAAAACATATTCAACAAGAAAATCCCCTTGGTCGGATTTACTTGGGGTATATAATTTTATTAATTATAACGACGAGAAGGAGTTATACACATGCGAATCGGAGTATACATCTGCCACTGCGGCTTGAACATCGCAAACGTCATAAATATCGATACCTTGCATAAGAAAACGGAGGGACTCGAAGATGTTGCTATTGTCACAGATATCCAGTTCATGTGTTCGGATTCCGGGCAAGAGTCGATTGTTGAAGACATAAAAGAACATGATATCGATCGTGTTGTTGTTGCTGCATGTTCTCCTCGTTTGCATGAACAGACATTTAAGAGAGTTCTTGAAAAGGCAGGATTGAATTCATATCTTCTTGAGATCGTCAACATTCGGGAACAGGATTCCTGGGTTCACATGGATGATCCCCAGATGGCTACTCAAAAGGCATTCGATCTGACAAGAATGGGTGTTGCCAAAGCAAGATTGCTTGTGCCATTAAAGAACAAGATAATAAAGGTGAACAAAGATGTTCTTGTGATCGGCGGCGGTGTTGCAGGTATTGAGGCAGCACTAAATCTTGCAGATAGTGGGTTCCATGTTTACATGGTTGAAAAAGAACCAACGATTGGCGGCAAAATGGCACTTCTAAACGAGGTGTTCCCGACAAACGATTGCTCTATATGTGTGCTGGCACCCAAAATGACGGATGTGCAGAATCATCCGAATATCGATCTTTTTACATTTTCCGAAATAACAGACATAACTGGTTCAGTAGGTAATTTTCAGATTAAAGGAATAAAAAAGCCTCGATATGTTTCCGAGGACAAATGCAAAGGCTGTGTTGAAGAATGTGCCCGTGTCTGTCCTGTTGAGATATCAAATCCATTCGATTTAGGGCTTAGTAAAGCAAAAGCGATCTACATGCCAATCCCGCAGGCTGTACCGCAGATAGTTTGCATTGACAGCGAATACTGCGTAGGGTGCGGACTTTGCAAACAGGCATGTCCTGCAGATGCAATAGATTATGATCAAAAGGAAGAACAGTTCTCACTTTCGGTCGGTGCGATCATTGTAGCAACAGGATACAAGTTATTTGATGCCTCGCGCAAGGAAGAGTATGGATATGGCATCTATCCTGATGTGATCACGAATATGGAACTTGAGCGTATGCTCAATGCTTCAGGCCCAACGCGAGGAAAGGTTATAGTTCCATCCAGTGGCGAGATTCCAAAATATATTGCATTTATCCAATGCGTCGGGTCAAGGGATGCGACTGTTGACAATCCATATTGCTCGCGTGTATGCTGCATGTCAGCAATAAAGAATGCCCAATTGCTCAAGGAACGATATCCAGATACTGAGATTACGATTCATTATATCGACATTCGTGCATCCGGTGAGATGTACGAGGAATATTATGAGCGAACACAATCAATGGGTATTGATTTCATTCGCGGGAAGGTTGCGGAAATAACTGTAGGCAGGCAAGGCAATCCTATGCTCAGGTTTGAGGACACTCTTGAATGTGAGATATGTGAGGAGTCGTATGACCTTGTTGTTCTTTCGACAGGGATGGAAGCAAACGAGGATGATGGCGTTTCGAGATTATTGAATCTCGCCCGTAGAACTGACCGATTCCTTTCAATTGCACATCCCAAAATGCGTCCAGTTGATTCTCATGTCAACGGTGTTTTTATTGCAGGATGTGCATCCGGTCCAAAAGAGATACAGGTTGCGATCGCACAGGGCGGTGCAGCGGCAGCAAGGGTTGTAAGACTTTTGAATAAAGGTGAACTTGAAACTGATCCATTAAGTGCGCATGTAGATTCAGATAAGTGTGTCGGATGCAAAATATGTGAGGATGTGTGCAAGTTCGGTAAGATACATGTAGTTGACAAAAAGGCTGTTGTGGATGAAATATCGTGTCGTGGATGTGGTGCTTGCAGTGCTGCCTGTCCCGAAGATGCAATATGTATGCGAAATTATACTGATGATCAGATACTCGCACAGGTACATGCGGCTTTGGAGGTCAAGGACGAGTTCCCGCTTATTGTTGCATTCCTCTGTAACTGGTGTAGTTATGCCTGTGCCGATCTTTCAGGGACATCCCGTATTCAGTATCCGACAAATGTCAGAATAATCAGGACAATGTGTTCTGGAAGGGTTGATCCAAGTTTCGTTCTTTCAGCACTAAAAGCAGGTGCAGATGGTGTGCTTGTTGCAGGGTGCCGGCTTGGTGAGTGCCATTACTTACATGGGAACTATAATGCCAGGCACAGGATGCATGCTCTTGAAGGGGTGCTGGAAGACATTGGGCTTAGTCCAAAACGCCTAAAGGTCGAATGGATATCCGCAGCAGAAGGCGAGAGATTTGCTAAGTCGATCGAAAGTTTTGTTGATGAACTTACAGAACTGGGTCCGATCGGATCTGAGATATTGGAGGATTCTGGATGATCGGGGATATGGACATAGTTCCTGATATTTCAGATGTTGGTGAAGAAACCATAACTGTCACGAAGGATATGGATATTCAGGAGTCACATTTTATTTATAGCCAGGTTACTGAAAAGTCAAAAAAGATACTGGATTATGATTATAAACGCTGCACAGGGTGTGCCATTTGTGTTGGATTGTGTCCGACAAAAGCGCTTGAACTGGGGCCCATGCACGAGATCGCAACAGGTATGGATGCACCACCTGTCATGATGGATCTTGAAAAGTGTACATTTTGTGGTATGTGTGCGAATTTCTGTCCTGTTCATGCATTTAATATGGAATTTGAAGGGGAACTGCCGGATGAGGATAATTATCCGGTGTATGATTCGTATGTTAAGTTCAATGAAAAGTGCTTGCCGTGTGTTTTGTGCGAGGCAGTATGTCCTGAAGATGCGATCGAGGTTGAATTTACGTTCAGGAAAAAAGAGGAGATCGCTCCTTTTAAGGAAGATGCGAAAGGTGAGATCGAGATCGATCTGGATAAATGTAATTTTTGCGGTGTATGTGCAAAGTTCTGTGATGCTTTTATCATGGTCGAACGTGAGCCAACACCGACGGATCTCACACCATTTCAACAGATATTAGTTGATGAGGATAAGTGTGATTATTGTGTTCTGTGTCAGGATCTATGTCCTGAAGATGCGATACGTGTGAAAGGTGAACGACCTTGCGAAGCGCCAGCAATAGAGGGCAATATAAAGGTTGATGATTCAAAGTGCACCAGGTGCACATGGTGTAAAATAGTTTGTCCGTATGATGCTGTTGATGTGAAAAAGCCATTTGAGGGCGAGATCACACTTGTTGAGGGCAACATCGATAAGTGTGACCCACAGGGGTGTCATGGGTGTTTCAATGTATGCCCCTCACATCTTTGGTATGTTCCGGAAGACACTGGCAAGAAGATCGCAATTGTTGAAGATTATTGCACTTATTGCGGTGCATGTGTCAATGCATGCCATGTTGATGTGATGCGTGTTTCGCGTGATAAAGTGAATCATACGGAGATCCCGGATTCACCATGGGCTTCGCAGTGGAAGGATGCAGTTGAATCCATGGTGACATTAAAACGAAATATTCCTGACATTTCTAGGACGCTTGAAGTTGAGAAAGAGCCACCACGTGAACATGTAGAGGTTGTGATGCCTGAATTTGACAAATCACTGTTAAATGCTGCGAGGGAACGCATTGAAAAAGCAATGCCTGCTCTTAATAATGTGAAAATAAGGCGTACATGGGAATGCAAACCGGCTGAAGAAGTAAGGGCTGCAGTAATTAAACAGATCAAAAAGGCAAATTGATATGTAGATTTATCAATAACTGAATTGATATGTAGATTTATCAATAACTGAATTGATATGTAGATTTATCAATAACTGAATTGATATGTA
>JAHYJJ010000131.1:0-3899 GCA_019429165.1 Methanosarcinaceae archaeon
TAACCAATTATCGATTCATTGTGACTCATCAGGACATCCAGACCTAAAAGTATCAGTAAAACCGGCCAAAAATGCCACAGTGAACCAAAGAACCCATCCGGAAGTTGGTTTAGATTATTGAGTATCAGGAGTATGCCAAATGTTATCAGGATAAGAGGTCCTGTAATCCCCTGTCTCACGCTCATTTTACTTTCCCCCGCGCTTGATCAGCATCCATAGACCGATCAATATCAATATAAGTGGCCAAAAGAATTTTTCGTTGAACCACCAGAACAGATTAAGTTCATCAAAAAGAAAGATAATTCCGAGTAGAATCAGAATTGCACCGAACCATTTGGAACGTTGATGCGACTGTCTGATTTTCTGTTGTCTCGTCGCCGTGGTATCGGATGTATTTTTATCAAGATCTTTAGTAACGTCCTCTACAATGTCTTTTACCTGCTCCGCCATCCCCTGAACGTTTTGTTCAATAGTTTTCGATATTGGAGTATTTTCATCATCTTCCGGTTTGGGCATTATTACCATAAAAATGATGTAGAGCAATATCCCAAAACCATTGATCAATGTAAACACAACAAACGCAAGTCTTACTATAACAGTATCAATTCCAAAATATTCTGCTAAACCGCCACACACCCCATCAATCACACGATCATCCCTACTCTTGGTCAATCGTGTTTTTGTAGAATTGTATGTTTCGCTATTTTCATCCATTAAAACACCTCTTCGAATTTAAAATTTACAAAACAAATAATAAAAGAAAATCAAATCTGATGTTACTAATAATTATTGTTGCGATAAAATATCTAAATTTTCATCAATGACACTGTGAATTGTTTTGTTTTCCAATTTACAAAAGGTGTCACCGATTACCAAAGCCGGCAGTTCATCAGTTTCCAGACCATATTCATCAAGCATTTCAGGATATACTGATATATCGATCAGCCAAAACGAGACACCATATTCTTTTACTATATCGCGTACCATCTTTGTGATATGTGGACTCGGATCTACTGGAATTACAGATATACCGCATCCGCAGTTTGTACGTTTGTGCGAGATCATCTTTAGTAACTTTACTTCAAATTCCATGAATAGCACCCTGCCATTCCATATTAAGAAACAATGTTTAGAAGTGCTAATCCGTAATACCTAAGTGCATCAAGTTAGATTATATTAAAAGGTGAGTATAATGAATCATGGGCATGATTTCTCCTGGAAGACGAATAAACCAATATTAGATCACAATGTGGATACAATTGTTCCAGTATTATCGGAATCATTAAAAGAGGTAATAATGAAAAAAATCTAAAAATAAAAACGAGGAGATCGATCAATTGATCAGTGCATTTAAACGCAGACTTTCATATATTATGTCAAAGGAAGAAGAACAGTAAGTCTGAATATTGTATGCACATTTTCATAGTATATATTTTATTATTCCTGCATCTCATGATAAATTCCATTTACTATGAGCGGAAGCATCAGTATTGCAAATAATGTTTTTACATCATCAGGCAGGACTTCACTTGCGTGACCAACTATAGATGTTGCTTCTATTCCCATTCTTAGATAGATGAAATCCAGCAAAAGACCAAAGGCTATGGAAAACATCCCTATCGATGCAAGATACAGTGCAGCCGAGCGTTTTCCTAAAAATTTAGCAACCATTGTAATCGTTGCTGCGTTGGTCGCAGGACCTGCCAGAAGGAACACGAATGCAGCCCCTGGGCTCATTCCTTTTGCAATAAAGGCTGCTGCGAGCGGTGTAGATGCTGTTGCACAGATGTATAGCGGGATCCCGGCAACAAGCATTATTAGCATGGATCCGATCCCACCGCCAAGGTATGATGTTATCATACTCTCGGGTATTGCATAGGATACAATACCTGCAATGACAATTCCGATAACAAGCCACTTTGAGATGTCGCCAAGCAATTCTACGTATGCATATTTTATGCCACCATAGATACGCTGTGAAAGACTCTGCCCTTGCGGTGTGGGAATGCCACAAGCGCTGCCGCATGAGCATGAAGTGTTTTCATCATACGATGTTGCAAGGGGTATTGTTTGCAAGGTTGTGAGTACGCTGCTCTTGTCTTTAATCAAAAAGTTATCCAGAATTCCCGCAGATACAGCAGTGACAAACGTTGCAAAAGGGCGGAATATTGTCATTATCGGGTCAAGGAGTGCATAGGTTATTGCAATCGAATCTACCCCTGTTTCGGGGGTTGATATTAGAAATGAGACTGTTGCGCCTCTTGTGGCGCCTCGTTTTTGCAGTGATATCGCAGTTGGCACGACTCCGCATGAACACAGTGGGAGCGGAACTCCGGCAAGTGCTGCATTAACAACAGACCTCACTTTTCCGGCTGATGTGCCAAGATAAGCCACGATCTTTTCATCAGGTACAAACGCATGTAAAAGCCCTGCAATACCGAATCCCAAAAATAGATACGGTGCAGCTTCTGCAAAGATGTCCCATGTCGCGCCTGCAATACCGATAGTTAAAGACGTCAATGTGTCGATCAGGGTCATGTGCTGCACTCCGTCACATGCCTGTTGCAAAGATCGATCAGTGTTCTGATATGATCGTCTGCAAGATCGTATATGGCAAAACGCCCTTGTTTTTCGACTCGAACAAGGTCAAGTTGCCGCAGGGCTCGCAGACTGTGTGAGATTGCAGATTGTGTCACATCAAGGGCACATTCAAGTTCACACACGCACATCTCTTTTTGGGATAGTAGGAACAGGATCTTAAGACGGGTATCCGATTGGAGAGCCTGGAATATGGCAGACATCCTGTTAATGGTCTGTTCATCAGGAAGATTCTGTACCATTTGTTTTATTAATGGTTCATCAACACGGATACATGTATCATTCATGAATATATGAACATATGTTCATGTATTAATAATTAGCGTGTTAGAAGGTAAAAAACAAATTTGTTTATTTAAAACTAAAACCAATACAACTACCCGCCGCAGGCGGCGCATTTCCTCACTTCTTGCCTGTAAAAAAAGTGCATAATATGTAAGAACATATCCAAAACGGCTCAAATTCAACCTTCGAAAAAAATAATTTTCAAATGGGCTTAAATTATTCATTCAATTCGATAAACTGAAAACTATTACTTTGTTATGTTTAAGTCTACAATTTATTGGTGATTGGGGAATACGCCGCCTGCGGCGTATTGTTGCATTGTATTTAGTTTACTAAACATACAACAAAATTGCCAATCCACTTATCCCGCACAGCACAACCCAATCTGCTGACTTCATTTTAAGTTTGAACAGGGAAGTGCGGAAATTTCCCTGATAACACCTGCCCTCCATAGCGATTGCCAATTCATCGGCCGTTTGGAGGGATTCCCTGATCATCGGTGTAATTGTTGTTGATACACCACGAAACATGTTATGCCTGATATCCAGACAGCGTGATATCTGAGCGTAGCGTATCTGGCGGGCGGTGTTCAGAAGTACGGGTACGAAGCGTATTGATAGCGACATCATTGTGGCAATGTCAAATGAAGAGAGTCCAAAACGTTTTAGTGGCAGGGGGCGAAGTAATCGCTCGATGCCATTTGTCATCATGGTTGGGCGGGTGGTTGCGGTGAGCAGGGATGCAAAAAGTATGAGCAGCACGAATCTTGCGGTTATGATCGTTCCGGTCGTAAGACCTTCAAATGTGGGGTGAACCAAACCGATCTGGAATATGGGGGTGCCTTCTGTCAGGAACAGGTGCATCAGGAATATGAATGTGAAAAATATAAGCATGGGTTTGATGGAGCGTATAAGTATTCCTGTACTGACACCAGATAGATGTGCAAGTAGTATGAAAAAAATGATGAACACTCCCAAGCGAGGGAATGTGAATGTCTGGAGTACAAGAATGCTTAT
>JAHYJJ010000132.1:0-3862 GCA_019429165.1 Methanosarcinaceae archaeon
AAGTTTAAGTTCAAGTTTAAGTTTAAATGTGAATCTAAATATAAGTTTAGGTTTAAGATTAAGTCAAATTTAACGTGTTAATGTATGATCAATACTGGTTTTGATACTCTGACATCTATTTTAAATATGTTGATACAAAGGCGTTGTTCAATTATTGTTCAATTTTCCCGTATCAGTTGATTTATGCCGTTTAACACCGCTTCGACAGATGCCATGATGATATCAGTACGTGCACCTCTTGCCGTTATGACTTTGCCTTCTTTTGACAGTTTTACCCATACCTCTACAAGAGCATCCGTTCCGCCTGTGATAGCGTCTACATGATATTCCTCTAACACGACATCCGCTACACCGGATACTGCTTTTTTGATCGCGTTTATGGCAGCATCCACAGGACCATCGCCGACCCCAGCCTCAACAACTTCCTTGCCCTCCACGATCAGTTTTATTGATGCAGTAGGGGTCACCTTGTTGCCGGATACTACTGTAAAGTCCTCAAGTTTAACCTTGGATTCGGTGTAAATGTCCATAACAACTTCGGCGATCGATTGCAAGTCGGCATCAGTCACACGCTTTCCATGATCGCCAAGTTCCTTTACACGCCCCAATATCTCATTAAGTTGTGCATTATCGACAACCAGTCCGAGTTCCTTTAATGCGAGTGTAACTGAACTGCTGCCTGCATGTTTGCCAAGAACTATCTTGCGCTGCCGCCCGATCACTTCAGGACCTATCGGTTCATAGGTGGATGTGTCTGCAAGCAATCCATGAACATGGATACCTGCTTCGTGAGTGAATGCATTACCGCCGACAAGCGATTTATTAACAGCAACAGGAATTCCGGTCAGGCGGCTGACAAGCCTTGATGTTTTGTACAGCTCATCACACTTGATGCCTGTATCATACTTATACAGCCATTCAAGGATCATTACCACTTCTTCGAGTGATGTGTTGCCTGCCCGCTCACCTATTCCATTCACGGTCATGTGTGCTTCTTTAGCACCGGCCCTTAATGCTGCAACAGTGTTTGCCACGGCAAGTCCGAAATCGTCATGGCAATGAATACTAACAGGAATATTGAATGATGTTGAGAGGTTTTTAAAAACTTCCGTGGTCACTTCAGGAACCAGCAGCCCTACGGTATCGCAGAAGCAAAGTCTGTCGGCACCTGCATCTATGCCGTCTGAATATAGTGATTTTAAAAATTCAAGGTCTGCACGTGAAGCATCCTCACCGCTAAGTTCAACGATGAGTCCATGATCCTTTGCATATTCAGTGACATCAATTGCCATCTGACGCACGGTTTCACGGTCCTTCTTGAGTTTGACATTGATGTGCAGATCAGACACAGGGACGACCAGATGGATAGAATCAACATCGCATTCAAGCGCAAAGTCTACATCGGGTTTCATTACACGGCAGTAACTGCAAATTTCGGCATCAAGCCCTTCATTACTGACTGCACGAATGGATTCCCGCTCGCCTTTTGATGTTATGGCTGAACCGGCTTCGATTATGTCAAGTCCGAGTTCATCCAATTTACGTGCGATCCAGACTTTTTCCTCAGTTGAAAGTGCAACTCCGGGTGTCTGTTCGCCGTCTCTGAGCGTTGTGTCCAAAAATTTAATATTTTCGAAAAATGCAATCCCTCACGTGGGTTTTTAAGTTTAGTTATAAATACTGTATATAAATACAGGCAGGGTATTTCGACACATCTATATAATATATATGTAGCGATATGCCGCAAGGCATACCAACCACAGATAAATTGATACGGTTATCGAACGATTGCTTATCTAAAAGTACTTGTCAGCGATCTCAACCGCTTTTGCGATAAGGTCTGCACTTGCCTGCAAATCAGATATATCGATCACTTCAACAGGCGAGTGGATGTAACGTGTGGGCACACTGATAACGCTTGAAGGGATTCCCTCGCGTGTCAGATGTATCGATGTCGCATCTGTTGTGCCGCCATCTCCAACATCCATCTGGTGTGGTATATTGTTGGATTCAGCAGCATCCCTTAGCCATTTTATTACCAATGGCGAAGCCATCAATCCACGACCGGCACCATCGACAATGGTTATCACAGGACCTTTTCCGATCTCAAGTGCGGAATCCTTTTTCTCGATCCCGGGGTGGTCGCCAGGAATAGTGACATCGGTTGCAATCGCCACATCAGGGTTAAGTCCGAATGCAGATGTGCGTGCACCTTTGAGCCCAACTTCTTCCTGCACTGTCCCGACAGCATATACCGTGGCTTTTACATCCATCTTGGATAACTGTCTCATCGCATTGATAAGCATTGCCACGCCGGCACGGTTGTCGAATGCCTTGCCTGTAACCTTTCCATTCGCAAGTGTTGCGAATTGTCTATCAAGTGATATTGGTGTGCCTACTTCAACGCCTAAGTTTTCAGCGTCTGCTTTGTCTTTTGCACCGATATCAATGAACATGTCGTCCGCTTTGACAGGTTTCTTCTTGTCCTCATCTTTCATGACATGCGGAGGTTTTGAACCGATAACGCCTGTTAATTGTCCATTCTTTGTGTGTACGATAACACGCTGGCTGTGGAGAGTCGGATCAAACCAACCGCCGATCTTGACAAATCTAAGAAAACCGTTGTCGTCGATGTATTTAACCATCAACCCTATCTCGTCCATGTGGGCTGCGAGCATGATGGTCGGACCTGTGCCTTTCTTTGTTGCTATGAGATTGCCCATCTTATCAGTCCTGATCTCATCGACGTATGGTTTGATCTCTTCTTCCATTATGTCTTTTATGCTGCCCTCTGAACCTGATATTCCGTGGGCGTTTGAGAGTTTTTCGAGTAATTGTTGTAGTTGTTCCATGATGATCATCTTTTGAATTTTGATTATTTGAATTTTTGTTAGATTAGTATTGTGTTTTTGTGATATAAAGGTTTGAGTTTAACGATATCATCAAATATGAATGTCTAAATTTGTTGAACTTGAGCCATAATTTATGTGCTTCATCAAATCCATCCCCTCAAAAAAACACGAAAACCGGACTCTTTAACCCTCAATACCCCTTCACCTTCAAGTATTTCAAACCCTTCACTCACACACGCAGTGATCTGCTTCCCAAGTGAGCACATCCCAAGCCTTGCCTTAAGCAGTTTCCTTGCACTAGCATACTTTCGTGGGATTTCCACAACATACTTTCCATTCTCAATATACATCGAAAATACATCATCTGCCCCCTCGTATTTTGATTTGAACATCTCGGCATGTGCACGCACCCAGACCGGAGGTCCGGCATGTTTCTTGATATGGGGCAGGTTTGATGTCATCAGTTCAAGGAGTACGACCACTTCATCACCAGCCCACGAACCTGTTTTGATAACAGTAAAATCATAATCCTCAAGCAACGCTGCCGTTGCCTGTTCCATCTTGTATAATTGTGGATACAGCACATCATCAACAACATCAGGCGTTTTGAAGACCACAGCCACAATTGCGCTTTTTCGCATGTTGAGCCTCTCGATAAATTCGTGGTCTGTAAGTTCTAACGCCGGCGGTGGGAAAAACATCTCCTCGGTCGCATTTTCGATAAACTCGCGTGAGATGTCAATGAACCTGCTGAAATTATCAAGTGAAAGTGCAGCCGCAACATTCCTTTTTGGGTCTGTGGGGTCAACAACGACCAGAGGGTCAGTGTGTTTCAACGAAATGTGTTCTTTTATGTCGATCACAAGACCGGGTTTCCAGTCACATGCGCATTCAAGAACTTTCTCAAATGAGCCATGATGGATGACCAGAAGTTCTGTTAGGTAGCCTGAAAAACCCTGTGTTCGTAACTCTGAACCATATACCCCTCCGCCTCGCATTAATTGTTTGAG
>JAHYJJ010000133.1:0-3857 GCA_019429165.1 Methanosarcinaceae archaeon
GGCCACAGAGGACACAGAGAGCACAGAGGCCGTAGCAACATTCTCTCTGTGTACTCTGTGCTCTCTGTGGCTTGAATTACACTTGCAAGAAGTTATATTTATTTTTTTTAATGTCACATGTATTTATTTACAGTTCTAAATTATACTTGCGGAGTGGTATAACAAGCGTTTATTATCCCTGCTCACTTCTCCCTGCTCACTTCTCCCTGCTTATTTTAACTTTGTTTCGTGAAGGGTCTCGTAGATCGGTCCTTCCTGTGTCAATGTGCTTTTCTTGAGTTTGATGGAATCTACGTGAAACGTGCCGACATCTACATTTTTTATATCATTGAGAAACTTGAGGAATGCATCTTTTTCTTCTTTTGGAATGTGTTTCACGCGGGCGAGTGTTGCGTGTGCAGTGTAACTAATCTTGTCCTTTTTAATTTTGAGAGGTTTAAGTGCTGACTCTATATCGCCATGCAGTTGCTCGAAGTTGCCTTGTGCTCCAAGCCAGACCACTTTGATATATTGGGGCTTTGGGAATACGCCGACATTTCCGATCCTTGCATCAAATGGTGGGGTGTTTATTCCGTCTAAAGCCTCTGAGATCGTTTCGATCTTGGTCTCGTTTATGTCTCCCAGGAACTTGAGCGTTATGTGGACAAGTTTTGGTTCAACAAGTTTAACATTGAAATCCTTTAGTTTTGACTGGATACGTGTAATATTTTCTACGAAATCCTGTGGCAGATCTACTGCGATAAAAGTTCGGATCATGTGTTTACCCCCTGGTCGATACTTCGATATATACGAGTTTGATGTTGATACCGGTCATTTGACCTAAATTTATATTTACAATGGAGTACAACTTATAAATTGTAATATTATACTTATTAGTTGTCAATAAATAATTGATACTAATGGTACAAATAGTTCAGCATCATTAAGGGGATGAAATGGATACTACTAATATAGTTGCAAGGTCGGCAATACGTTTAGCTGAAGAAGTTAAGGCTTGTGCGATAGTTGTATCTGGGGATATATATTTTGATGTTGTTACTACTACGATACCGATATATTTTGCATCTGTTAAACCAAAGAGTGTGATCGAACATCTGGTCTCTTCGGGTATTGAAAAGGAAAGGCAGGCGAAAGATATTTCTGATAAGATTACCCGTGATGTTGCCACTACGATAGAACATTTTGAGAATACAGTAGCGATCGAAAGGATGCTTGGACAATTGACATCCGGTATTGTTGTGGGAATTGTGGGAACTAAAAATTCGAGTGCTATTGTTGTGCATGATATTGGTGATAATCCTCTGCTCAAGACAATGCAGGAGTGTGAGGAGCGGGTTTCTCCTGATGTCATGAGGGCGGTGCTGACAATTGCTTTTAGTATTGCTGCAACCGGACGTGAAGGAAAACAGGTCGGTACTGCATTCATTGTTGCAGATGAAGATGAAGTGATGAAACGATCACATCAGATGATATTAAACCCCTATATGGGACATGAGGATAAGGACAGTACCGTTCTAAATAAACAGAATTGGGAGTCTGTTAAAGAGTTCGCCCAACTTGATGGCGTTTTTGTTGTGTCGGAATATGGCATCATCAAGGCTGCAGGCAGGTATCTTGATGTTGATGCAAAGGATATTGATATTGATAAAGGACTTGGCGGTCGCCACGTATCCGCCGCCGCTATTACAAGAGATACTGTGGCAATTGCAGTCACTGTTTCCGAATCCGGCGGTGTAGTTCGTATTTTTATTGATGGGAAGGAAAGCATGTGCATCGAAACCGCCGAGCGCGCTGTTCGCAGGCAGTGAAGTTAACGCGGAGCATATCCTGTCCATACCCTAAATCCTGTCTAAAAGCGTTATAATTTACACATGCATCCGGCGCATTTCAAAATCCAGTGATTCCAATAAATATGAATCCAAAATTCACCGCAGAGCACGCCGCAGGTCGCAGAGTTTTTAATTTGTATGCAAAATATCCTCAGCGCACTTTGCGCCCTCTGCGTTTGATCAATACTATAAATGCTTAAAAATCAAATCCTACAATGGTTTAATTTAATCAGAATAAATCGTGCAGGATGTTTGTAGGTGGAGCATGTATTTATATAAATACATCCTAAATTGATATTAACTAATAACTTTTAGATGCAAGTATGATTAAACACAAGGAGTAGCAAAATGGCAAGTGTAATATTAGATCGAAAGCCTACACATTCCCCTACATTAAATACTATTATTATGGTGGAAAACACCCTGAAAAATGCCCCTGGAAGCACTATCTCAGTGGCAGAACTTAAAAGGAGATTGCCAAAGCAGGTAAACCATAATACGCTAATGATCATCCTTGAATACATAGAGAAAAGCAATAAAATTGTAGTAGGTTTCAAGGGAATCACATGGATACATAACATGAATAAGAACCTGAGAGATTCAATCTCAACAGGGCTTGAACTATGAAAAAGATCAAAGTTATCCTTTCCCCTGAGGCAAAAGAAGTATATGAATTCCTAAACAGGGAATCTCCAAATTTAAAATTTGAGAGAACGATATTAACTGCTCTTCACAACAAGATTGAACGTATCAAGAATGATATTCATTATGGTCAACCAATTGCTAAAAATTTAATTCCACAAGAATATTTTGTAAAATATGGTATTACGAACCTTTTCAGAGTTGAATTGCCAAATTACTGGAGAATGCTTTACACACTATCAAATGGCGAATCCGAAATAGAGATCATTGCTTTTGTTCTTGATCTGGTGGACCATAAAGTATATGATAAAAAATTCGGTTACAAAAAAAATTGACTTACCAAAAACATGCATCCGGCGCATTTCAAAATCCAGTGATTCCAATAAATATGAATCCAAATTTCACCGCAGAGCACGCCGCAGGTCACAGAGTTTTTAATTTGTGTACAACCTTCTCCGCGCCCTCTGCGGTTATTCAAAACTATAAATGCTTAAAACTCAAACCCGAAACAGAGATCAGTAAATCAAAAAACTGTGTACCTGCTTATCAAAAAAACAATGCAAAAAATCCGCTATGCTCGGATTGACTCGCATCATATATTTATAAAATATATTCTATTAAAAAATTCAGTAAGCGGTTTTTCGGGGCAATATGTCGTAAATTTGGATCAAATCACTTTTCTTATCAAATCTATAAATTATACGCCATCCACTCACACGTATCTGATAGACATCTTGATAACCTTTTAGTTTCTTAACATCAAGTCTTATCGGTGTGGGTGAACACTCAAGTTCATGAAATATTTCCGCACAACTATTTTGGATATTTGACGGAAGTTTCGCAAAACTCTTTTCAGCGCTTTTAGATAAAACAATTTTAAATATCTGAGCTCATTTTTGCTTTTATGTCCTTCCAATCAGTGAATTCACCAGTTTTGAACTCTTTTTGCCCCAATTTGATTACTTTGACCTCATCTTCGGTCGGTTTGACTTCAGGAACAAGTAAACTTTTGAGTTCACTTATGTCAGAACGTAACAGTTTGAGTTCTCTGTAAATGGTTTGTGAAGTTACTTCCATTATATTTACACCAATTAATATCATGCACTTTCGATATTTAAGTTAACTGCATACATCATTACTTTTTTTATGGTAAAAGATTTGTACTCATCTGCGTTAATCGGTGTTAATCAGCGTCTAAAAAAAATAAAGTTTCCAGACACAGATTTCGCTGATTTACGCAGATTTATTGTTACGTGAAGTTGGTTGATGAAGTCGCTTGCCAGTCGGCGTTTTCCATAATCCAGTAATTCCACTGAATATAGATCAAAATTTCACCGCAGAGCGCGATGAGAGCGCAGAGTTGTTGATGCAATTCTATGTTTTATC
>JAHYJJ010000134.1:0-3799 GCA_019429165.1 Methanosarcinaceae archaeon
GAATGAATGTTTTAGATGAGTTTAAGATTGGGCTGAATAGTTACAAATATAGACTATAAAAAAAGAATACATCCGGCCCTGCTGCCATCCCTCTTGGATAACAGCCTGACCCGATGTCATTTATAATTTATTCTTCAACAATTATAGTTCCCTTCATATAAGAATGGAAAGTGCACCTGTAATCGTACTCTCCGGGCTCCTTGAATATATATGAAAAGGTATCTCCTACTTTGAGCGTCCCGCTTTCAAATATCTCATCGTTACTGGTTACAGTATGTTCAGGAGAATTCAGGTGCCAGTTCGTCCATATCACCTTGGTGTTTGTTTTCACAGTAATTATATTAGGAACAAACTCGCTACCCTTGATATTCACGTATACAGTCGCATCACTATCTTGCACAATGGCATCAGGTCTGTTGACATGGGGCACAATACCATCTTTCATTTTCGACATTTCCTCGGTTGACGGGTCAGAATCCGTAAAACCAGACAGGACAGTAGCAAGAAGCATGATGAGCACGAACAATATTGCATTCCTTACAGATTTTTCCATTTATTATCACCTTTCTGGCAGCTATCTATGTTGCAAAGAAATGGTGGAACACACCACCACTTTTTACAACACGATCTGCAATCTGTATCTTAATGCTCTTCCCCTGGATCCAGATCCAGCATTCTTGTAGTGACAGTGAACAAAAGCACTGCAAGGGAAAACCAGCCTGCCGTCACCATAAGCTCTGGAAGTGTCGGGCTGTATCTTACAAGTTCACCAAGTGGAGATATTGACATACCCACCATCACAATGAAGATACGCTTGAGATAAACACCCACAACAACCATCACTGATGCCGCCACGATCCACGGAATCGACTGCCGCAGTTTTGGATGCAATATAATTATAAACGGTATCAAGGATGCCAGTAGAATCTCACCGAACAGCGAGAACGCAAATGGTCCATGTAATATGAAATTAATACCAACCAGATGCTCAGGTTTCTGTGAATACGGCCACAGCACAGTAATTATCTCACTGAACAGGAAGAACACATCCACAGGAATCGCAATGGTCAGGGCATCTCTCATAAGGAACACCTGCTCAGAACCTGACTTCAAGTTGGTGAACTTTGGCATTATTAGGGCCAAGAGAATCAAGAGCGCTAACGATGAAGTTATTGCAGATGATACAAACAGAGGTCCCATGATAGCACTTGACCATGAAGGCCTTGATTTTGCAAGACCAAACACTAATCCTGTCACTGTGTGCAACCCGATAGCCGCCGGAAGTGAGATGACTGCCATAGTATACATGAATTTCTTTCCGCTACCAAACATCACCCACAGATCAACAATGGTTAATGCAGTATATCCACCAAGTACCATAAAGTCAAAAAACATCATTGAACTGAAGTTAGGGCTTAAGAAGAAACGATAGAAACGCTCAGGATGCCCGATATCAGTGGATACGAATATTATGGCAACAATTGCGCAACACATCGCCTGAAGTACACCAATACGCAGAAGCGGTTTAAGTTTCTTCACACCGAACAGCTCGACACTTGATACTACGATCAAACCGCCAGCTGCCAGACCCACGAAGTATATGAAATCAATGATGTACAGACTCCAACTTACTTCATTCCTACTGCCGGTAATGACCATGCCGTATCTCAACTGGGTGAAATAGGAGGCAACCCCCATCAACAGGATCAACAGAAGTCCTGCCATCCACATATAGTAGAGCAACGTGCCTTTGATCAGTCGACCAGGATACATGTCGACGCCAAGTAGGGTATATTTTTTAAAGTCTTCTAAATTTTCTAACATTGCAATCACCCTACGTAATAGACTTGTGGTTCATTGCCCATATCTTCTTTCAATACTGTGACACGCCTTGTCCGAAGCAGATTTGAGATCTCGCTGTCAGGGTCGTGTATGTCGCCGAACTTTCTTGCTCCTACAGGACATACTACCTCACATCTGGGCTTCAGGCCCTTGCGGGTACGGTGAATGCAGAACGTACATTTTTCCACAACTCCGATAGGTCTGATAGGTACATCGGGATTAATCTCATCTTCCGGGACTTCATTTTTGACCCAGTTGAACTTTCTTGCACCATATGGACAGTTGACCATACAGAACCTACAGCCTATGCACTTATTGTAATCAATGACCACAATACCGTCATCTTCCTGCCATGTCGCAGTAACTGGACATGCTTGAACACATGATGGTTTCTCACACTGGTTGCAATGTGCCGGAAGATACCATTTATCCTCTTGTGGTGCTTCAGTATAATACGGATCTGAGTTAAGCAGGTCGAATGAACTTTCTTCCATCTCAAGTAACCTGATATATTGAATTCCGGATTTTCGCCCGGTATTGTTTTCCTTTATGCACGCGTACATACACCTGCGGCATCCGATACATGCCTGAGTGTCAATAGCCATTGCATATCGTACTCCCTCAACAGGAGGGGGGTCCCTATAATATTCCGCTACTTTCTTGACAGTCCATGGGAAGGTGCTGTTGTCGCTTACAAGTTTACTTACGACTTTTTCAGCGGTTTCACCAGTTGCAAATTTCATCAATCCAGTGCCGGTTGCAAGTGCCATAATCCCGCTGGTTATGTATCTTAAAAAAATTCTTCTTGTTGTTGCCATGATCATACCTCAATTATCCCTATCCTTTGGATGCGTTGTAGTTATTGACATGATTGTCATGCCGGCTCCACCTATTGTCAATAGAACAACAAGCATGATGCCGATCAACAACATGTTGGACAGATTCGATGCGGCTTCCCAGTATGGCTCACCATTACTTTCCCCTCCAAGCCGGGGTGGCTCCGGTGGATGTGGTGGTGGTGGTAATGGATATCCTTCACCTAGAGATACCTTAAACAATTTGGGGCTATGAGGATTGTGGCATAAGAAATCAGAACATGTTAATTCCGGTTTGCCATGATCGCCAAGACTCCATGTATCATATCGTTTCTGATGACACTGGTAACATAGCTCTGGTGATCTATCGAATGATACAAGTTCTCCAGAAAATATTTTCAATTTATCTCTCTGCATGAAATCATGGCAGCCAAAACATCTTGATACACTGGGGTTGAGTTTATCATGTAACTCCAACTCATTTGCATGAGGCATCATTACGTTAGTGGCTGTTCCATTGGCATGACAGTATGTACAGTCGAATGTGAACGGCTGCCTCCTGTATATCTGTTCAAAGGCTTTTCGTGCAGGTTCCTCTGCCGAATTCACTGATGCCCCGTATATTGGGGTTGCAGTGAATAGTAGCAAAATTGCAACAATTAGCATTAATCCTATTAATCTTATTTTTTTCATAAATGAAATTCTCCATCTATCCTTATATTTAATGCATAAGTAAATGTCAAATTGACACCAGATTTTATGAATCTCTATGAGGTGTCATCTATGGGTGCCATATCTATACGGGGTTTTCATATATATGGAATTTTTGTTTCTATGAGGTTTTCATATAAAATATTATGCACCAATTGTAATGATGAGGGGGAGATTTTGGATGTGGTTAGGCACAATGCGCTTGAGGAGTTGAACCATCGGTGGAGCAGAATGCATATTCGAAGGCGTACGGGAAGAAGTAAGACTACTAAGGAAATGACTAAATATGGGGATCTTCTTGCGGTTTTATTGAATCTTGAAAATGAGGATTATGTCAAAACTGTTTTGGGTGATGTGGATGATTTTGTTAGGGAATTGCAAAATGTTACTGATGAAGAACTTAAGGAAGCAAGGCAATTGATTAGAAAGTT
>JAHYJJ010000135.1:0-3747 GCA_019429165.1 Methanosarcinaceae archaeon
GTTTGTTGTTTACAGTTTGTTGTTTACAGTTTGTTGTTTACAGTTTGTTGTTTACAGTTTGTTGTTTACAGTTTGTTGTTTACAGTTTGTTGTTTGGCGTTTCCAACCAATTACAATACATACTAAGAAAACAATTACTATATTGTTAATACATCCAGATAATCGGATATTTTAACAATGGAGTATTGTATTATGAAAGCAAATCAAAAAACGGTGTAGGAGAGAATTTATTGAATAAAGTAGATATATTGCAAAGATCTCTGCACAATCTGAAAAATGACCGTGATGTGATTGGCAGTGCAATATCCAGCAAAAATGGATTGGTCATGGCAACTTATCTGCCAGAAGGTATAGATAGAAACTCTTTCTGTGCGATGGCAGGGTCATTATTTTAGGGTATTCAGACTGCAGCATCTGCAATTGGAAAATGTGATGGCAGGCATGCAGTAACAAATATCGGAAACGAACTGTTCATTGCTCATCTATGCGGCAATTCCGCAATTTTGTTGGTGAATGCTCAATCCGGTATTAAACTTGATCAGTTTATGCAAGAAATAACATCTACTGCGAACACGATTGGAACCGTGGTTGGATAATAGTGACATTGAATTCGGATAGGATTCGGTGACAGTCTAAATCACCACCCGACTTATTCGAATTACTTTTTTAACTTTACATTCATAAACGTAATCAATACACAAAAAACGTATCATGATCAGTGCCACAATTAAATTTTGACATCATCTGATTTTTTTCCACAACCGCCCTCAACTTCGACGCATCATTACTGCGCCAAAAAAACCGTCTGTATTATGGATATGCGGCATTGATCTGAAAAACCCCTCATCTGTTACGAATCTTTGAAATACATTCGGATCTATTTCCAGAGGTGAGATCAGATAAAAATCCGGGTTCTCATTAAGAAAATCGCGCACTACTTCTTCATTCTCTTCAAGGCTTATTGTGCATGTAGCATATACTAACCTGCCACCTGATTTCACAAAGATGCTGTAATCCCTGAGAATCTCTTTTTGTATAAAAGATAACTCGAGGACATCTTTCTTTGTCAATCTCCATTTTGAATCAGGGTTCCTTCTAAATACACCCATTCCGGAACATGGTGCATCAATGAATACACAGTCAGCTCTATTTCTGTAATCTGCCAATCCCGCTATTTCCATGGTAATTATATTTGAAGCGCCGGAACGATTTGCACGTTTTCTTAAGTTCTCAAGTTTAGTAAAGTGCACATCCGAAGCAATCAGAGTTCCCTTATTATCCATTAATCCTGAAAGGAACAGGCTTTTCCCTCCATTTCCAGCGCATGCATCTATTATACATTCTCCAGCCTTTGCTGCGGCTAGCAATGTGATTAGCTGGCTCCCTTCATCCTGCACCTCGAAATCCCCATTTCCAAATGCTTCCGTTTTAAAAATATTTTCCTTCTTATCAACAATAAGACCAAACGGTGAAAAAATCGTAGGTGAAGCAGAGTAACCTGCTTTTTCCAATGAGGTCTTAAGGGATATCAGGTCAGTTTTCAGTGTGTTCACCCTTATAGTTAATGGTGGCACAAGATTATTTGCCTGGCAAAGCGATTCAACTTCCTCGAATCTCTTTAACTCAATAGCCCATTTTTCGACAATCCACAAAGGATGTGAATGATAGGTTGAAATATAATCGATTGGAGTTTTATCTATGTCAGGAAAAACAACATTATCTTTATTACGTAATATTCCTTCAATTGTTCTTTTTATAAAACCGCTGAATCGTGGATTTTTTGCAGATAGGGCAACAGCATTATTGATCACTCCGATTGCTTTTAAATCCTTGAACAGAGCCTGATATGTGCATATCCTAAGTATGTTGAGTGTATTCAGATCAAGACTTGAGATCACAGCGCTTGACGCATTTTCGATGATATAATCGATCCTTGACCTGTGGCGCAATATTCCATATATAAGCTCAACGACCGCTGCTTTCTCACTCGATGAAAAATCTTCGTGCTTAAAGAGCTTACTAATAGGCATGTCGGCGTATTTATTGTTTGAAATTATTGAGTTCAGAAGTTGAAGGATAGAAAAATAGGTTTTCTGTCTTACAAGTCCGGTTATACTTTTTTGTGGTTCCACAATGTGCCCTAATGTGTAAATATTATTTAACTATATTTCATGCAGTGATGTCCTTTTTCAATACTTCAATACTTCAATCCATAATTTCTTTTCTCAAAAGGATATATGCAAGACCGATTCCTGCAACACCGTACAAAATTAGCGGCATCAGGTATCCTGCAAGCATATCAAAACCTTCCTGGTAGATCAAGACCGATTCAAGCGCCTTTATACCCATGGTTATGGGAAGCGCACTACTTAGCTTTACCATCAATTGCGGCATGGTCTCAAATGGGAAAAACACCCCGGACAGGAACAGCATCGGGATACTGAGCACAAGTGAGAGCAGCATAGCTGTATTTTTTGATTCGGCAAATGTGGCAAGCGCCATTCCGATCCCGATAAATGTTCCCGAATAAATAAGGATCACAAGGAACAGCTCTCCAAGCTGGCCTGTGGGGATAACTATCCCGTAGAACAGGTATGCGATAACAATAAGGATGAATCCCTGCAAAAATGCAATCATTATAAGCGCAGCTGCCTTCTCAAGAAGGAATCCTTTAAGGGAAATGGGTGTAAGAAGCGTTCGTATCAGCGTCTTTTTTGACCTTTCCTGAACGATTGTAATGGATGCCAGCAAAAACGATATGAACATCAGAACAATCGAAATTATACCTGGCATCAGGAAATCAAGATATGACCTTCCAATGAACACAGACTCTTTTTCAAGTTTAACAGGCGCGGCAATGAACCCAGGGGACGTAGCTATCACTTCATCCAGCACTTTTTTTGTCTGGTCGATATCAGACGCAAGACCCGCGGTGCTGTTTGCCAGATCTGAGGCAAGATCATTCATCTGAATGGAAACGCCTTTTGACTGGTTATTAACCTCTCCAAGTGTATAGATAGCAGATTCAATATCTATGATATTTCCATAAATATTCGATATCTAACCATCATAATTTGTTATCGACTTCTGCATACTTTGAAGCCGCAATTCAGTCTGGTTCAATTTCTCATGCAATTGGGAACTTGTCTGCGCCACATTGGCTAGATTACTGTAAAGAGATCTTATGTGTCCTGTCCGCTCAAGCAGAAGCGCTCTTGAATCCTTTATCTGTTGTATGGTGTTTGCAAGTGAGATATATTGCGCATTTTCTGAGTTTACACAGGTAGATTCATAAGTAGCCTCCAGGGTTGTCTGGATGGAAAGCAAAGAAACGTCTGCTGAATCTATGCTATCAATAACGAACTTGAGATCATTTCGTAATTCTGTAGAATCCTCGTAGATAGATGTCACATTCTTATCAAGTTCATAAATCTCTCCCTGGGTGACAGATATATCAATAGCAGTCCGATCGAGATCGTTTTGCATCAATTCTATTGTATTTTTCATTGTTGCTACAGATTCATTCAGACTGGACACATTTATGCTGCCCATTGAAACCAGCACATCCTGTGTGCTCCGGTTCAGGTCTGAGATGCTTCCATTGATCAGCAAAATACGATCTTTCAATGGGATCAATTGAGATTCCATCACTCCAAGGTTTGTCCATAGCCTGCTTATGAAACCAAACGTAAGTTCATAGGACAGCTTCTCAGTGGTTGTAAGAAAAACAGTGGAAATGATTGGAGC
>JAHYJJ010000002.1:0-28023 GCA_019429165.1 Methanosarcinaceae archaeon
ATATCGAAGCAATGCGCCATCCTACAAAGCCGATATATGGTGTGCAGTGGCATCCAGAGGTTGTGCATACGGATAAAGGCGAAGAGTTGTTCATGAACTTTTTTGAGGTTTGTGAGGGGTATTGATTATCTTCCGATATGTTTAAATCATCATCTTGCATTTCAAACATGATTACAATGATATCACATTCTAAATTGCATCTGCCTGTTTTTGTAGAAAAAGATGAGGATGGTTTTTTTGTAGTTGAATGTCCGATTTTAAAAGGATGTTATTCTCAAGGTGAGACACTTGATGAAGCACTAAAAAATATCCATGAAGTAATGGAGATGTGTCTTGAAGAGGAAGATGAAGACACAATATCCGAGATTGCAAACATTCGGGAGTTTAGTTTTCATACGGTGGCGGTAGAAGTATGAAAATGCCAGTTATCTCTGGCAAGGATGCAATAAAAGTATTCGAAAAACTTGGATATGTGCAGGTGAGGCAGACTGGTAGCCACATTCGAATGAAGCATATATCAGACCATTCTAAAATTTCACTAACAATTCCAAACCATATGGTGTTGGGCAAAGGTTTGCTAAGAAAACTACTGCGAGATGTGGATATTTCTACTGAAGATTTTGTAAACCTTCTTTGAACTTCAATTAGTAAATACATTTCTAACATTCAATGTAGTTCTGTAAACAGAGAAATAATTATCAATTATATCCCTCCGCACAGAACCACCCTAACAAATCATTTACGGTAACCTAACAACATAAAATAAATGAAAAATTAAAAAAGACAAGTTCCAATCGGAACTCTAAAACTCACAAATACACTTTTAACATATCATCAAATTGCACTTTTGGAGCTGCACCAACCATTCGCTCGACTTCAACTCCATCCTTGAACAATATAAAAGTCGGGATACTTGAAGTATCGAACTTGGTTGCAGTCTCGTGGTTCCTGTCCACATCGACTTTTGCACAGACCAGTTTCCCGCAATGCTTTTTGGCAAGCGATTCAACTGTTGGTGCGACCATGTGGCACGGTCCGCACCACTCAGCCCAGAAATCGACAAGAACCAATGGATAGCCGCTTATGATAGCATCAAAATCGGAATCCGTGATATGTATCGGGGTATCAGGCATATCTTTGAGATCTACAACTGCACTCTCCGGTTTAGGAGGTTCGATTCCCACAGCACTCAACACCTTCTGTAAGAACTCCGATTCAGAAACTCCTCCTTCAAACTCCACAACATCATTGATAATTATCTTTGGAACAGCATACACATTATACTTGTTAGCAAGTTCAGGGAACTCGGTGGCTTCGATCATCACGCCCTCAATATACTGGTTTTCAATCGCCATCTGGTGTGCAATTTGTACTACACTTGAACAATGAGGGCAGGTCGGTGTTACAAAGACTTGTATCTTCACAGGTTTATCAATGCAGGTTAACTTTTCCTTTGTCGAATATTCAAGGGCTGTCAGATTCATGGATGCATTGATAATGGCATTCATGAGGCTGGAAAACTCGTATCCTCCAGGGACACCGTAAAATCGTATCTTATAATCAGTCATGCCCGATACTGCAATTGCAGGGATATGTTCGATATTGAACTCCGAAACTTTGTCCGCATCCTTCACAAAATCATATATTGCGATATTGATCTTGTCAGAAAGAAGTTCCAGTTCTTCAACAAGTTCGCGAGTGTGTTTACAAAAATTACATTCAAATTCCTGTGTGAAAAAAGAAAGTGTAACGTCATTTTGAAGCGATTCAAAAATTTTTTTTATTTGTTTCTTATCCTCATCTTTTAACAAAGCCATATTCTCACCCTTCAATGATTATGAAGTCATGACGTATAAACATAATTGAAGAAAAATTGAAGGATCGAATGAGATGTGAAAGGAGTGGTAAATTACATCCCCATTTTTTTCATCATTTTATTCATATTGAACTTACCGCCCCTAAATCCTTTCATAGCGGTCTGCATCATCTTGTGATACTTCAAAAGTTCACGCACAACTTCAGGACCCTTGCCTGCCCCTCTTGCTATCCGCTTGATCCTCGCACTGCCAATAACACGGGGGTTCAATAATTCCTCTTCTGTCATGGAATCCATTACTATGCGGTAATTGCCAAGTTTATCCTCTGTTACCTTGTATGTATCATCAGACACTTTCATTCCCATTCCACCAAGCGGTAGCATGTTCATTACCTGTTTCATTGGTCCGAGTTTATTGACGGCCTCAAGTTGCTTATACATATCCTTGAGCGTGAATTTACCTCGCATCAGGGATTCCATGTCCATATCATCTTCTGATAGTGCTTCTTCAGCCTTTTCGAGAAGACTTTTTAGGTCACCCATGCCAAGCAGGCGTGAAATAAACCTTTCAGAGTCGAATCTCTCAAGGTCATTTGGTGTTTCACCTATACCGATAAAAGCGATCGATGAATTGGTTTCAGACACAGCAGAAAGTGCACCGCCACCCTTTGCCGTACCGTCAAGTTTTGTAATGATAACTCCGGTTATGCCGATAGAATCATTGAACGCACGCGCCTGTTCGCTTGCCTGCTGCCCGATAGCACCATCAAGCACCAAAAATTTATGGTCTGGTTTTGCAATAGCGTGAATTTGTTCCATCTCATCGATAAGGTCTGTTTCAAGAGAGTGGCGACCAGCCGTATCCACGATAAGCACATCATTTTTCCCAATCTCTTTGAGTCCCCGTTCCACAATTCCAACAGCATCAGGATTTCCTTCCTCGCCATAGAACGGGACATTGAGTCCTTTACAAAGCGTCTGTAATTGCTGGTACGCACCCGGGCGGAATGTATCTGCACAGACCACAGCAGGTTTGAGACCTTTCTTCTGGAAATAACGTGCGAGTTTTGCACTCGTTGTGGTCTTTCCGCTACCCTGCAACCCTATCATCAGAATGGTCTGGGGTTTTAATTGGATATCGGTGCTTTTTCCGAGAATATTGATAAGTTCTTGATGTACGATCCTGATGACGTGTTCTCTTGGATTCATACCTTTGGGCACATCTTCCTTCATTGCCCGCTCTTTGATGTGCTTGGACATTTCCATGACCAGTTTAACATTCACATCCGATTGGAGCAGTGCTCTTTGGATATCCTTCACGACTTCAGTTACCGTCCGCTCATCGATACGTCCGGCGCCAACAAGTTTTTTTAGAGCGTCCTGTAAAGAGCTCCCGAGTTTATCCATTACCATTTTTTGTTTCGTCCTGTTATATCTAATATTATTATCGTAGTCATAAAGACACGATTCTCGTTTAATAATGTTTTGAAAGCAATTATGAGATATCTGTCGTTTTGCGTATTTTCTGCAACCCCCGGGTTTTAACACAAACACTAATCACATTAATGCGCACGCTGTTTTTGAGTGAAAAGAGAACGAGCACAAAAAGGCTGATCATCCTCGCATTCTCCAGCAATAATACAAATACTCCTGTGCATAACCACAATATTCTCCAAAATACCTGCGCCCCCACTCACCCATCTTGTGATTGTTAAGTTTAGAATTAACACCACCACCACCAAAATATTCATCACCGGAATAATACTTTTCTACAACCTGCCTGACATGCGTATCAACAGGAAAAGACTCCATCTTATCGATCGAGAACAAAAGAATGCAATCCGCAACTTTCTCACCAATTCCCTCGATCTCCATCAACCGCACTCTTGCGTCGTGGTAATCCATCTCAAATAACTCCTCAAAACAAAACTCCCCATCAGCCACCCGTTGTGCAGCCCTCTGTATCCTTCCGGTGCGAAATCCAAGTTTACACTCACAGATATCCGACTCACAAGCATTTGCAAGTGAAGTAGCATCAGGAAAACTGTAAAAACCCTCGCCGATCTTCTCACCGAACATCCGGCTCAGCAATGATATCCTCATCTTGATCGTTGGTATGCTCGATGCAGTTGCAAGCATATATGAGATCATACACTCCCACGGATCCTGCCGGATCAGGCGAAGCCCGCGATATTTCCGTATTGCCTCCCTGATATAACGGTCTTTATCAATAATGTCCAATACCAATGGAAGATTATCCTCCAGCCTGAAATATGAAGCAATGAACTCACGCGGCAGAGATGAATCTACAAGAACGGTGTTACTTTCAATGTCGTGCCTCGCGCGAATAACATTCCCATTGACCACACCAACCCACCAGTCATCTTCACGCTCCCACCTGAAAACCTGTCCGCAATCAAGCGTATAGTCAAGATTTAGATCGACATCCGAAAAACTATACATGCATCTTATGCAGTTCGAGTTCTCTTAAAAATGTAGCGGACGAGAATGTGTCACCAAGCCCAACTGTTGCGATAGGATTATCGCAAAGGATTGTCGGTAAGATGCAAATCACGTATTCCATGTATTCACTCACCACCCCACTGCCGAATTTTTTACCGAGGTATTCCAGCGTTTCATGTACCTGCCCTTTTCCAAAAACGCTTTCATCCAGAGTAGATGCTTCTTCTTCAACGAATTTTCGACTATTCAGTTTTCCGGTCGCGGCAAATGTAGCAGCACATTTGACACCAAACCCCATTGCTTCAAGTTCCAGAGAAGGATCTGCGAGATTTGCTGCACAAACACTGAGCACAAACTCCCGTGTATGTATTATCATCCTTTTGACCTCAAACTCTAACGCACATAGGATCGTGGCATCTATTATTGAACATGCATGCATTTGCAAAATGTTGTTTGCAGACACATCATGTACTTTATAAAGCATTGCAAGTTCATCCTCATTCATGCCGATACAATCAACATGTTGTGCCAATTGTGAAAACACGAAATAGGCAATATCCCGATTCAAAAAATGCCCTAATTCAGCATGTATCTTCAAACTGCTGTTCAATCTTCTCCAACTTTTTATCTGCTCAACAGCCCGGTTGAGTTTTTCAACATACGTTGAGCCATCAGGATACGTATCCATTAGCATGTGGAAGCCGGATAGTAATACGCCGTCCATCTCATTTATGTGGTTAAGAGCATAAGCCTCAAAATCAGGGTTTACAGCAAGCTCGATATTTGCGCTATCATACGTTGCTATGAAACGGTTTTCCCTTGGTACTGTAACTGTAGTACCATCAAGCAAGAATGTTTCTCCCTTCTTGAAATCAAAAACAAAATGCACCAACTCATCAGTACATTCAGATATTGTTTTTTCAGAATGTGGCAGCATTATTGATTTCTTTGAAAACAGGGACACTTGTGTCATAGAAGGCATCACAACATTAGGAACGACCAGATCGGCTCCCATTTCTGACATGACATTTGCCATAATTCCGGCATTTCCACCCATTCTTATAATCGATCTATCAAAAAAAAGGTTCTTCAAAATATCAAAAACAGACTTTTCGTGTATTAGCCATTCAGCCCCGGTCCCACTTTGCATGCATAGCACAAGTCCGGTAACAAAATCGGAAATAGAATTTACAACATTCGGTGGAGATTTGATCTTTGCAGTAATTTCGCTTATGTCCTGTGAACTTAAAAGGTCTGATACTTCCGTCCCACTGATACTGTATACCGAATCGATATTGACATTGTATCCGCAGAGTATTTTCATGAAAACACGCTCCTTGACCTTTTTTTTATCATTTTGACGATCTCATCTTAGCAAGCATAGCCACAAAAGCGCCTGCTGATATAGCATCCCCGATCCCGACTGTCGCAACCGGATCTTTTACGACTTTAGATGGAATAACAATTACATTATGTGTGGGAGTACAGATACATCCATCAAAAAATTCATCCATTGAGCAGATCTCCCTTCTGACCATGTATTTTCCGAGAATTTCCAATTCCCTGTATCCATTCTCCGAAACCGGAATATCAAGTCCGAATGCGGCGTCATCCAGATGTTCAATAGAACCGCGCGATGCCTGTGCGGCTGCAAGTATTGATCCAAATAGCAATGCAGTTCTGTGTTTTATCACATTGAGTGGATGGTCTTTTGATACCACACAGATAAAGAATCCAAGTGAATGCACATGCACCCGTTCAAGTTCAAGATCATGGAGCAGACGCACTGCGCCTTCGTAGAGTGCTACAATGCCCTTCTCGCCTTTATTTATAACAGAATATGCAAGTTCTTCATGCCCTAGGACATTCAATGCATTTGCGACCTCGACAGTATCAAGCCCGAGCGAGTGAACATGCTGACGAACAATGTTCTTAAGCAACGTTTTTCGAATTGTCTTGTTCTGGATAGATGTTAATTCCACATGTATGCGTATATCTGGATTCCCTTCCTTCAGGCGTTCGATGACATTGACAGCCCGCTCGACATATTCACGATACGTTGTGCCGTCCTCGTATTCCTCCTTGATCATCTGGTATCCTGCAAGTATTGCGCCGTCAACATCCTCTTCGAGTTTTGGGATCTGGTCATACAATTCCCTGCTCATGTCAATGCGAATCCATGGCGGACGTGATGAAATTATCAAGCGGTTGTCCCTTGGGATGATAAAATGCTCTCCTCCGTACTTGACCTTCATCCCCTTTGAGAACTCGATTATCCAGTTAACTCTTGGCTTGAACTCGGGATTGTATGCCTGGCGCGGGTGTTTTAGTATCAGTACTCCATCTTCGAAGACAGGGTGAAGTAGATTTGGTAGGTCTGCAAAATATTCGGCCTGTTCTCTGGAAAGCCATGGTACATAACTGATCACTTTTTTGATACCAAGATGTGCAAGAAGATTGGAGATTATCCCTGCCTGACCACCCATACGTGCATCATCAAAAACAAGATTATCTGTAAGCCATTCATGAATATCATTAGTATATGTCGGGACTTCCCCAGCTTTACCATCACGCATTGCTATGATCAAACGTGATAGAAAATCGGCAGGTGATGCGATCTCACGTGGATAATTCACTATTTTTTCCTGAATCTCACCAAGATCAATAAGTGTTAAAAGTTTAGAAATATCTTTTTCGCTTATGTGTTTTATTGCATCAATATTGCTGTTATAGGCAACGAACATACCCCTTACGTTGTCCAGTGACTCCTTTATGTCAGAAAACGCTTCATAGTAATGCTTTTCCCATTGTTCAAGATGCATAGATTTACCCTTGCCTTAACCCCTGTTATTCATTTATACAATGATGTTAGGCTATATTAATGTTATATTGTGATTTTATGTTGTGTAATCTGCATTGATCCTAACATAATCATATGTAAGATCACAGCCCCATGCGATTGCGCTTTGTTCACCAAGTCCAATATCGACCATGATGAAAATTTCATTCTGCACCATGATATTTTCAAGTGAACTTAGAACATCAGTTGATGAATTTACAATATTCCCATGTTCTACAAGATGTACAACATCATCACCACTTGCAAATGAAAGTGATATTTTGTCCTGGTCGATATCTGCACCAGAGTAACCGACTGCTGCAATCACTCGCCCCCAGTTCGGATCTTTTCCAAACACTGCGGTTTTTACAAGCGGTGAGCGAATGATCGCTTTTGCTGCAATCCTCGCATCGTTCTCTGTTTTTGCGCCCCTGACCTGCGCTTCGATCAATTTTGTGGCACCTTCACCATCATGTGCGATCATTTTTGCCAGATCGACCATCACATGGTCAAGTCCCATCTGGAACTCCTCGATCTGCGGCTCAACTAATGACGCACCTGTTGCTGTCAGAAGTGCCATATCATTGGTACTGGTGTCCCCATCGACCACGATCATGTTGAAACTTTTATCCACAGACTTTTTAAGGCACCTCTCAAGCATATCGGTAGGAAGTGATGCATCTGTGTAGATAAATGATAGCATTGTGCCCATATTCGGCTCGATCATACCTGATCCTTTTGCAATCCCGCCGATCCGCACGCCGCTTTCAAGTTCAACAGCCGTTTCTTTTTTTACTAGATCAGTGGTCATGATCGCACGTGCTGCTGCGTTGCTATTATCCGGTTTACTGTCAAGTGATCCTACAACCTCTCCGACATGTTCTCGTATCCACTCCACATTGAGTTTTCGTCCTATTACTCCTGTAGACGCTACAGCAATCAATTCTTCGGGTACATCCAGTTGTTTGGCAAGGATATGCGCCATTTCCCTGGCATCTGCAATTCCCTGTTTACCTGTGAATGCATTTGCGTTTCCGCTATTGGCAATGATAGCTGCAAGCTTGCCGTTATTTGACAGATTCTCCCTGGTGACAATTAAGGGTGCTGCAATGACCTTGTTACGTGTGAATACTCCTGCTGCATTGCCTTCAGCTACAATTACGGTAAGTCCCATCTTACCGGGTTTGATACCGCCGGCGCAAACACCTTTGACAGCACATACCCCACCATCGATCTGTTTCATAAAAGTCACCTATTTCCTACTAATTATAAATCAAATTATAATTTTAAATTAAAATATTGAAACTATATTTCCGCAAGTCCGCGAATTATATCGCCGCGTGTGATGATGCCAACAAGTTTCTCATCATCCAATACAGGAAGCCTGTTCACTTTATGTTTAATCATCATTGACGAAGCTGTTTCGATCGAACTGTCGGCAGATATCGTGTATACCTCAGATTCCATGATATCTCTTATCGGTCTTGATCCGATGTCGGTAAGCATGCGTTTTGTTTCTTCCCAGTTTATCAGTTCCCGAATTGGGATCTCTATTACCTCGAACGGGCTAGGCAACCATAATCCCCCATGATCGGGCACTTCGAGCAATTTTAAAACATCTGCTTCTGTCACGATCCCGACAACCTTATCATCTTCAACCACAGGGAGTCCGCTTATATCGTGCTTCTTTAGAAGTTTCGTAGCATTGCTAATCTCATCATCCGGTCTGCAGAAAATAACATTTAAATTCATCACATCTTTTACATTCATAACTTCACCTTATGCCAAGCGAGTGCTTGAATTATTGCATCCGTTCCACTTGTTTAATAGTTCTATTAAGTGTGGTAAGTATTTATTTGTTATCTTGGCGCATTAAGGTTAGATTTGTAAATAAAGTGAGTGTTTACTTTATACATAAATGTTAAAAATAAATATATTTTTCATGGTAGATGTACCGTAACAGCAAACTATAAGCACCTATATTGTCACGGTTTTACAACGAATTTGCATTTATCCTGCTGCTTCTTATCATGTGATCTGCAATGACAATTGCAATCATCGCTTCAGCGACCGGGATCATCCTTGGTGGTATTGTCGGGTCATGCCGTCCCTGTATTACGATCTCTGTCTCGGTCATCGTTGTCATATCAACAGTACGCTGAATTTTAGATATGGATGGAGTGGGCTTGACAGCAGCGCGACATATTATTGGCATTCCAGAAGAAATGCCTCCAATTATCCCGCCGGCATTGTTCGATTCTGTCACAATTTTCCCGTCTTCGATAAGAAATGGGTCGTTCATCTTACTGCCACGCATGTTCGCACATTCAAATCCTGTACCGATCTCAACACCTTTGACAGCACCGATGCTCATGATTGCCTTTGCAATGTCGGCATCCAGTTTATCAAAAACAGGCTCTCCAATCCCTGCAGGTACGCCGTTGGCTATTATCTCAACAACACCTCCGACACTGTCACCTTCCGCACGCACAAGCGTTACTGCATCAAGCATTTTTTTTGCAGCGTCAAGGTCGGCACATCGCAATGGAGTTTTTTCAACGTTATTTAGTATATCATCAAATGAAACAGGTTCTGCACGGATGCCGCCAAGTTCTATCACATGGGCTGCAACCTCGATTCCGAATTCGGCCAGGAGTTTTTTTGCAATTGCACCGGCAGCCACGCGTCCAATGGTCTCGCGTGCGGATGAGCGTCCGCCACCGCGGTGATCACGAATGCCATATTTGGCAATGTATGGATAATCAGCATGTCCCGGGCGCGGAGTGTCTTTGATATTATCGTATGATCCGGGATTGGCATCTTTGTTCCACACAAGCATCGATATTGGCGTACCCGTGGTCTTGCCTTCGAAAAGTCCTGATAGTATCTCCACCCGGTCGGCTTCTGTGCGCGGCGTAGATACTTCGCTCTGTCCGGGTTTGCGCCTGTCAAGATCCTTTTGTACGTCCTCTTCACAAAGCAATAATCCTGCAGGGACTCCGTCAACGGTAACGCCTACTGCGCGTCCGTGTGACTCTCCCCATGTTGTTATTCTAAATGAATGACCAAATGTATTTCCTGGCATGATTATATACATCTCCGTGAAGTTATTTGATTTTTTCTTACTTTACACAAATTTAAACATTATGTATTTTTTGCAGGCTCGATATGTACGACAACATCACTCACACCAACAAAACTCACCTTCAATCGTTTTTCAACATCATGTGCAAGCGCATGTGCTTTATACGTATGCATTTCGGGATTAACCTTTACGTGCAGGTCAATATGAATATCATCCGCACCGCCGCGTGTCCGTATATTGTGGCATTCTTCCACACCTTCCATTGCCGCAACGATACAGCAGATGGCTTTATCGTCAATTCGGGAAACGTCGCATAATGTATAGGAACTCTGTCGTATGATTAGGATGCCTGCGCGGACAATGACAATTGCAATTATGAGTGCAATAAATGGGTCGATGATGGGGTATCCCATTTCAATAGCGATCAAACCCAGTATCACAGACAATGACACATATATGTCGCTTCTTGTGTGCATTGAATCGGCGATCAGTATCTCACTGTTCAATTGCACTCCTTTTCGATGCTCATAGATCGTAACAAAAAGATTGATCATGATCGTAGTGACCATCACAATAAAACTCATTGAAGTGATTTGTGGTTGTGCGCCTGTCATGAACCTGTCAATAGAACTGTGCAGTATTTCAACTCCCACAAATAAAAGGAGCATTGCAATGGCAATCGATGCCATTGTTTCATATTTGCGATGTCCGTATGGGTGGTTCTTATCAGGCGGTCTGGATGCGATCTGGATGCCGATTATACCGATTATATTTGATACGCCGTCAAAAAGGGAATGATATCCATCAGCCTGCATGCTGAGTGTATTTGAGATTATGCCGTAGGCTATCTTGGATATGGCAACAAAAAGATTCAACAAAAGAATGACAATCAATATTTTTCGTACTTTCTCAAATCGGTTTTCCATGACAGATAGAATTCTCATTGATGCGATATAAAATATGCTATTCATGTGGGTGGAGTGTAGTTATCTGCATTTTTATTGTCATTTTTTTCTTTACTTTCGATCACAAATCAACAAACATTAAATGCATCTACGATATTTAGTAAATCATGTCAATGACCATAGGCCTTGCAGGCAAACCAAATTCAGGAAAATCCACATTTTTCAAAGCCGCTACTCTGGCGGACGTGGAGATCGCAAACTACCCATTCACGACAATAAATGCCAACCGCGGTGTGGCATACATACGCGTCGATTGCCCGTGCATAGAAACGGACAAAAGATGTGGCAATTGCAAAGATGGAATTCGTTTTGTACCAATTGAGATGATCGATGTAGCAGGGCTTGTACCTGATGCTCACATGGGACGCGGACTTGGAAACACGTTTCTCGATGAACTGCGGCAGGCACAGGCGATAATCCATGTCATCGATGCATCTGGTGGCACAGATATCGAAGGCAATCCCGTTGATATCGGAAGCCATGATCCACTCGAAGATGTTGATTTTTTGAATCATGAGATCACAATGTGGATGGTGGGGATATTGAACCGTAATTGGACAAAACTATCCCGGAAGATACAGGCAGAAGGACTTAATATTGAGCATGCGATAGCAGACCAACTTTTGGGCGCAGGCGTAAACAGTGAACAGGTTCACACTGCACAGAGGAACTGCAATATGTTGACAGACCATGTGAAATGGACCGATGACGATCTTGTCATGCTTTGCGATGCAATTCGTGCGATCAGTAAACCAATGATCATTGCTGCGAACAAGGCTGATCTTGCATCAAAAGAGAACATTGAGAATCTCACAGGTCTTGACATGATGGTGGTGCCAACAAGTGCAGCAGCAGAATTGGCACTAAGGTCAGCAGCGAAAGGCGGCGCAATAACATACATGCCTGGAGATTTGGATTTCACGATCGCCTCAGATAAACTGTCAGATGCACAGAAGACAGGTCTTGAAAATGTACGCGCACTGATCAAGAACAACGATGGGAGCGGAATACAAAAATGCATTAACAAAGCAGTGTTCGAACTTTTAAACCTTATCGTAGTGTATCCTGTTGAAGACGAAGGAAAATGGATCGATAAGAATGACCGCATGTTGCCGGATGCGTTTCTCATGAAAAAAGGATCAAACGCACATGATCTTGCATACATGGTGCATTCGGATATCGGTGACAGATACTTGTATGCTGTGAATGGCAGGACAAAAATGCGCCTTGGTGAAAAGCACGAACTTGACAATGGTGATGTTATCAAGATCGTCTCAACTGCAAAGTAAGATATTTTCAGATTCAAAGTCAGTATGAATATTATCAATACACTTTATGAGAGATACTTATCAGCACAGATCGCAAAAGTACCAACCGGTATTCCAAAACATGTAACACTGGTACTTGCAGAAAGCGACCTGCTGAATCCTGATGGCATATCGAAATTGAGATCATTTATAGCATGGTGTAAAAAACTTGAAATAAACATCATCAGCATCCATATTAACATACTTGATGTCGAACAGAATCTAAAAAACGAAATGGTCATGAACCTGATCGATCAATTGCAAACCGTTTTTTCAAAACTCCCGAATGATATCGGATTTGAGATATATGGTGAACACGGGAACCTAAAAGATAAACACGAAGGTTCATCCCCACTGGTCTATCTGTTTGTAGGATTTCGCGGCAGGGATGAGATAACAAAAGCCGTGCAGTCTTTGTTGCTGGATGTCAAATCCGGCAAGATCGCACCGGATGAGATTGATGAGAGTCTTATCGAATCACACCTGATGATCAGGCACGAACCCGACATTGTCATTCGTGCAGGCGGGAAACACCTGTCTGATTTTCTGATCTGGCAGTCTGTGTATTCTGAATTGTATTTCACAGATGTCAACTGGTGTGATGTCAGGAATATAGACCTGCTTCGGATCATTCGTGATTTCCAGAAACGTCAGCGCAGGTTTGGGAAGTAGCAATAGAGTACTGTAACTCAAATTTCTTTATACATCGCAACCGCGTTGTCGTCTATGTAATATCCAGGCATTATTCCCTGTACATCAAACCCGTTTTTGAGATAGAACACCTGTACATTGTGATTCTTTTCCCTCACCTCAAGAGTTATGGTGGACGCACCATACATTTTACTAAAATCGATACACCAGTCAATGAGTTTAGTGCCTATTCCGCATCTTTGGTATTTCGGATGTACCGCGATGCTCATAAGATGCAATCTGGAATCTATTATATCCACGATAACATAGCCTTTTACGACATTGTCCTGTTCATATAGTACAAACCCTGGATTTCCCAGATGTGACCTGAATATAAACCGTGGCCATGGGGTACTAAATGATTGGTTTTCAATATCAATTATTTTAGATAGATCAGATCTACTAACATTTCGTATCATAAAGTTTTATTGCATCCCATATTCTTTTAATTCCAAGTTTAAGATCAGAGTTCCATTGTTTAATAGTTTAGTATTTATACATACTAGACCATAGAATTAAACGATGCCGATTCAAAAATATGCAGTCATCGCCTGTCCAAAATGCAGATCCCATGCCCAGATAATCGAGTACGGGACCGTGATAACAAAATGCCAGAATTGCGGTGCTGCCCTCAAAATAAAGAAACTCAGGTTATTCTATTCTTCAGACATTCTTGAAAAAGCAATATCATTTCGTACACAATTGCAGGCACAGATGCATGGCCATAGTGTTGAATTTGGAAGTGTGCCGGGAATGGAATTTGTGGATGACCGTCCATCCATAACCAAACCAAAAAAGAAATCTCAGAAGATAGTTCTTGACTTATTGCGGTCTACAGACGGTGCGCTGGAAATTGAAATATTAAGAACGCAGGCACTGGACAATGACGTGGATGCTGACAGGTTTGATAAGATACTCGAAGGGTTACTTCGGACAGGAGATGTCTATTCTCCGACTGTCGGTTATGTGCGCCTTGTTTGACATTTTGTTTTCATTTGGTTGTTTTTCACACTAGCACAATCCATCGCAGACGGCACATTCCCACATCATCAATAAATTAAATGTCTCTCATGACAGGTAATCTCAGAACTATACTACTCCGCAAGTATAATTTAGAACTATATCTGACAGCCACAGAGCGCACAGAGTACACAGAGGGAATGTTGCTACGTTCTCTGTGCCCTCTGTGTACTCTGTGGCAGAAAGTTACAAAAAATAGATGCTGTTTAGTATAAATAGGCTATAAAAAACACTTACTTTATTATATTTTGATGTGTGCATTTGGGTGTGCATTTGCCTGACAATATTAGAAAATGATCGATGATGATTAAATACCAGTTTAAATGGATGTTAATTAGAGCCGGAAAAGTAACTGTATTTTAAAACTGTGTTGCGTAAGATGATGATAATACATTTAATAATCTTTATCATATATGCTACAACAATAAATATATCAATAATTGCATTGAGATTAATTATTACATTTGTATTATCATTCGTATTCGGCATTGAAAGACAGAGGTCACATAAACCTATAGGTTTTGGGGCATTTATTTTTGTATCAGTTGGTTCCTGCGGGCTTGCAATTATTGCAACGAATTTATATGTTGAAAATCTTCTTCCACTATTAGGTGCTATTGTGACTGGCATAGGCTTTTTGGGAGCAGGTGCTTTAATAAAAACGAATGATAAAACAATTGGATTTACTACTGCGGCGAGTATATGGCTTTTTGCAATATTTGGAATCGGCATCGGCATTGGCCAGTATCCCATGGCTGTTGGCATTTATATTATAACCTGGATCGTAATTTTATTCGATACGCTTTTTGAAAAAAGGGGAATCGGTTTTTATCAAAAACGATTGGTTGTAATTACAAACAGGATTATAGAAGTACAAGAAATAAAAAACCAATTATTATTGATTCACATTAAAAGGTATAGTGTCATAAATTTGGATGTGGATAAAAAAATAGTATTATTTCGGTAACTTTTTTAATCGAGGGTACTGCAGAAAATATTCATCAGATTCCAAAAATTTTATATGGAAATGATTGGTTCGACTCCTGTAAAATCGAGTGATATTATTTTCAACCTCACTTTCACAGGCTAAATGAATATTGGCAATCCAAAATTTATTCACACTCATTTCATGAGAATATCTTAAACCAATTTTGCAGCATCTCCTTTCCCGATAACAGTTACCATATCATCATATTCTAAAACTAGATTTCCGTGCGCAATTATTGATTGATCACCTCTTCGGACCATAAGGATATTTAAAAATTGGTATTTATTTAGCTGGTATAAAGTTGTGTTGTAGCGTTGCGGATTAATGAGTTGAAAAAAAACAACGCTACTATCCGCGCGTTGCACGGCACCGTTTTTTACCATTGCCCTGAATACACATCGAAGTTTCAATCGCTGTTAACACATCTATTTTTGTATGAATTGCCTACATAGAAACTGCGTATTTTGCGAATGTGAACGGATTGTAGGTATGGTACCTGCCGCCTGCGGCAGTTGTTGCATGGGGTTTTAGGCATTTGAAATGTGCACCGACATTTCATCAGATAAACAAATACAAAAATTGTAATGATTTATCATACATACATCTAAATGCAATGCAAGAAGATTAACTATCACCAAATTTTCATTTGGGGCTTTAGATGTTAAGAGGGATTTAATATGAAACAAACTATCAAGAGAATATTACTGGTACTGACAATACTGGTTATGTTTACAACAGTGGGTTTAGTTAGTGCTGCACCTTCTGTTCCTGCCGAGGTATCGGAGATCATTGCGAACAACTGTGCGAATTGCCATGCGAATATAGTGGGCTCGCATACGGATTCAGAACCGGGAGGGCAAAATTCAGACCAGTGTGGTCTTTGCCACATCCCTTACGGGAACACTGCTGAATTTAAGCATACTGCGACTACTACAGGTTGCACGAATTGTCATGCATCTACTGAAAAGACACATTTCTTCCTGCGTGATGACAGCGACCAGACAAAGTTGGCAGACAATGCTGAGCAGAAATGTATTTCATGTCACGTTGAAAACATGGGCAGGGGTTTCACTACAGGACCACTGTCAAGTGGAAAAGGCTTTCCTGCACTGATAACAGATCAGCAGATAATTGCAGCAGCAGAACATGGTACACTGCGTTCATGGATTCAGCCGGGTGGGTTTATGGCTAAATACCTAACTGCTACTGAAATTGCAACGATCACGAACTGGATCGATGCAACATATACAAATGACCGTACTCTGGGGTATGAACCATATCTTGATGTTGTTAAGACTTCAGACTTTGATATAAACGATCTAGTAACAGGTACCGACAATGCCGCATGGGATCTAGCAAAAGAACACGTCGTGAAAGTAGATCCGGCAATTTATACTGCAACGGATAAGATCAAACTGAAAGCACTTTATAGCGATGAGTATCTCTACATCCGTGCTGAGTGGGAAGATTCCACAGCAAGTCTTACCAGGGCAGATTCATGGTTAATGGACAGTTCTGGTAAATGGAGACATCCGGCAGCAGCCAGTGATAATGATAAGCAGTCAGAAGATCGTTTTGCAGTATTTTGGAACATTAACACCCAAAATTTCAAAGCACGATATGGTTGTGCGATCTCATGTCACGGCAATGTGCCGGGTTCTGCCAAATTTACGGATACATACGGTGAGACTATGGATATCTGGCACAACAAAGCTGCAAGAGGTCTTGGAGTTTATAGTGCAACAGATAGTGGCGACCTGACAATTTCAGGAAATGAGGCTTTTGAAGTCACTGCCGGCACAGTCAAATTATCAGGAGTCGTTGATGACAAACGTCTTGTATGGTATATGGACACCGATGACGGTTACGACACCGAGGATTCTGGAAGACGTGCTGACATAGGTAAAAGTGCTTACAGCAACAACCGTAATGCAGACAAGAATGCGCCAAATGTTATCGAGGCAAATCCAACTTCATGGGCTGACGCTATGGTCCTTACACAAAGTGAGATCGACAATGGCGAAACAATAGTTGCAGATCCAACCAATGAAGAATACGACGCAATTGCTGTTGCAAATGCATGGAAGAACTATGAGGACCTGAATGCTATTGTGCCTGAACGGATCTTGAGGAATCCCGCTGGAAGTCGTGGTGATGTAATCAATACAGCTGTATGGGAAGATGGTGTTTGGACACAGGAGTTTAGACGAGCATTGGTAACCGGAAATACGGATGATGTACAGTTCGATCTTACGGAAAAGACAGAATATGAGTATTCAATTGCCGTATTTGACAATTGCGGAAGAGGAGAGGTTCCACCTGGACATACCACATATGGTGAAGGACAGTACCAGATACTTCGATTCCCGGAACAGGTGACTGAAACATCGGAATCAACACAACAACCTGAGTCAACATCAGAACCATCAACAGAATCCACGCCTGGATTTGAGATGTTATTTGCCGGTGTAGGATTACTTGCAGTTGCATATCTGATACAAAAACGTGAATACTAAAAACATGTTAACAGTTCCAGAGTTATTCTGGAACTGTCTTTTTTTTTGAATATATTCACAATATATCTATATCAAAATAATATTTTTGATAGCCAAACCTATTTCATGAGAATATCTGAAACCAATTTTGCAGCATCTCCTTCTCCGATAACAGTTACCATATCATTATATTCCAAAACTAGATTTCCGTGCGCAATTATTGATTGATCACCTCTTCGGACCATCATCAGCAAACTCTTTTCAGGAAGTGACAGTTCTTTTATGGCTTTTCCTACGACCTTTGGATTTGTGACTTTAACTTCCAGAATTTCGCCTTCGTCCCCTACTTCACACATAGAGAACATATTAGGTCTGCCTACCATATTATCAAGAACCAGCGCAGTAGTCATTGCAGGACTCATCGAACGGATCTCCAGATCCCAGAATGCATGCATATTGTCAATATTGTTCACCCTTGCAACCAGCTGTTCTTCTTTGAAGCCATATTTGCTCTTTGCTATCTGGCACACAAGAAGATTTGTATTATCCTGATCTGTCGTGGTCACTATATACTTTGCATGTTTGATTCCTGCCTTTTCTAATACATTTACATCCCCTGCATCGCCATGCACAGCCCGGATTCCCAGTTTCAACAATTTCTGGCAATTCTCCTCGGAGGTATCAATAACAACAACATTCTCACCGCGTTTCTCAAAACGCTGGGCCAATATGCGGCCAACCTCGCCGCCTCCAACTATAATAATTTCCATGGGTATCACTCCTAATAAATTTGCAACATACTTTGAAAGAGTACCGGTCATAACTACTGTAATAATCACTGTAAAGAATACAAGCCCAACAAGTAGCTGCCCGCCAGCAATTCCCAACACATCAAGTTTGAGTGCAAAATACATTGCAACCGATGCCGGAACTACACCCCTTGGACCAACAAACGAAATAAATAGCTTTTCCTCCGTACTGATCCGCGCACCAATTGTAGAAGCAAATACTGCAATTGGTCTAATCAGAACAATAAGCAAAATCACGACTGCAACTCCAGCGGCACCGATCTGTACAATATCATCGAACTTCAACATAGCTGCAAGAAATATGAAGATCAGGGACAGCATCATGAATACAAGATCTGACTTAAAATCCTTTATCGCTTGTTGGTATGGAGTCTTGGATGTACCCATTATTATACCAAACAGCGCAACTGCCAGTATCCCTGATTCATTTCCAAATGACTCCGCAATAACAAATGTCGAAATAACTAATGTTATTGTGACCAGTCGTGCACTTTGTTCGGTAATCACAGGACCTTTTGTGAGGAATCGATCCAATCCTACACCACTTATTACCCCCATAAAAGATCCTATAAGTACACGATATGCTATAAAACCAATCGCTTCCATTCCTGATAACTGTGATACGATCCACTCAAACACCATTGCTGCCAATATTACACATGCAGCATCATTTAGCACACCTTCAAGTTCCAATATCTTGCTCACTTTATGATTTACACGCAGATTTCTAACAATCGGCGTGATAACAGTTGGACCGGTTGCTGTGATCAGTGCCCCGAAAAGTGCGGCAAGTTCCAGATCAACTCCAAGGAAAATATGAGTGATAAACGTAGCAATGATAAAAGTAATTAAAACGCCAATTGTCGTGAGTTTTAAGACACTTTTTTGAATTGTTCTTATTTGTCGCAGATCAATGTGTAATCCGCCATCAAAAACTATTATGGCAACTGATAATGAAACGATTGCCGTTAAACCATCCCCAAAAACATAAGGGTCCAAAAGGTTGAGTATCTCAGGACCTATAAGCACGCCTTCTGTTAATAAAAATACAATGATCGGAATCTTAAAATGGCGACTTAGGGACCGTGCCAAGAGTCCCAATACCAGCACAGCCACAACCAATTGTAATAAATATATCGAATCCACTTTTTATCCCCTTTTTGTGCATGTGTGCCACGAATTTGCAATGGTTTAAGACTTATAAAATTGTAATGTATAACTGTTGGTATAAGTATAAAATCGTATGCAACATGATTTAAATATTATTGGACAATTGCAGACACACCATCCTGTAAAAGTTTAAGATTTAAATGCTATAAGCATATTTAGGTACATCATGTTTCTCACAACTGCACTTTTACTTGCGGTAAGTCTTTTGCTGATTATAAAAGGTGCTGACTGGTTCATAGAATCTGCCGTTTCCATTTCTGAAAAAAGCGGCATACCAAAGATAATTATTGGTGCAACAATTGTCAGTTTTGCAACCACTGCACCTGAATTTGCAGTCTCTGCAACTGCGGCTTTCATGAACCATACTGAAATGACGATCGGTAATGCTGTTGGTTCTGCAATATGTAACATTGGGCTTGTACTTGGTTCCATAATAATTATCAAAGCAATACCAGTTGATCTTGACTCGTTCATTCACAAAGGTGCATTCATGCTGCTTTCCGGTGCGGTGTTGATATTAACAACACTTGACGGGATGCTATCACGCTTTGACGGAGTGCTGTTGTTCCTTGTTTTCGCAGGATTCATGTACTATAATTACCGATTGCAGACTGCTATCTTTAAAGATGACCCGAATCTAAAACCGGATCGATCACAGATGGTCGGTCTCAAAAAGGATATCCTTTTTTTTGTGCTCGGTGCCCTGTGTGTCGTAATTGGAAGCCGAATACTGGTGGATGCCGGAATTACGATCGCAAAGATGTTCGGAGTACCGGAAATGATAATTGGACTGACATTGCTCGCACTCGGCACATCATTGCCTGAACTTATAACTGCCATATCGGCAACCATCAAAGGTCACCAGGACCTCTCGATCGGGAACATACTTGGTGCGAATACAATGGACATCGCACTCATTCTGGGTGTTTCTTCCCAGATACGTCCGCTTCCCATAATACCACAATCGATCAGTTATGATTTTCCGGCAATGATATTCATCATGGTTATCTTGATACTGTTAGGGATTACAAAAAAGCGGTTTGATAGATGGGAGGGTGCAGTGATCCTGTGTTTGTATCTCGCTTATGTTGCAGGGCTTTTTTTGTGGTACAATTAAATTGATTTGGCTGACATTTATTCATACCACAAGTCTTATACTTTGAACCGACTATGTTAATATTTAAGGGAGTTACATTTAGTCTTACTGACCAGTATAACTAATTGAATGCATGAATCGGGGGTAAATTTCGTGGTCACTGATAAATCTCAAAAGGATATATCCATCAAACTAAAGGTTGCCGAAGCAGACCAGAGGGATGTTGGAAAAGGAATTGTCCGAATTGATGAATCCTATAGGGAACAACTTGGGCTTGAAGTGTTTGATGTCGTAGAGTTGAGAGGGGAACGTACTACATCTGCGATATTAGGACGTGCATACCCTTCCGATGCGGGTCTTGATATTGTCCGGATGGATGGGCTTATACGCTCAAATGCGAAGACTGGTCTTGGGGAATATGTTGAGGTCACGAAGGCTGATTGGAAGGAAGCAAAACACGTGACGCTTGCCCCCGTTACCAGAGGTATGAGGATATATGCACCTGGTGACGCACTTAGAGCCGCTTTTATAAACAGAACATTCTCAAAAGGAGATTTCATTTCCACGACAAGTGTACGCAAACCAAAGGAAAGTTTTGGCACCGGACTTATGTTCGAAGATTTCTTTCAGGACTTTTTTGGACCTTCATTCGGGCTTGGAGAGATCAAGATGCAGGTGGTCTCAACATCTCCTGCCGGAATTGTCAAGATCACGGACATGACCGAAGTTGAACTACTGCCAGAAGCCACGGAACTTCCGCCTGAACAGGCAATACCGAGTGTAATGTATGAAGATTTAGGAGGCATCAAGCCAGCCATTTCAAAGGTGAGGGAGATCATCGAACTTCCATTGAAACATCCTGAATTATTTGACCGGCTTGGGATCGATGCACCAAAGGGTGTGCTGCTACATGGTCCGTCTGGCACGGGTAAGACCATGCTTGCAAGAGCGGTTGCAAATGAGTCTGATGTACATTTCATCTCGATAAATGGTCCTGAGGTCATGTCCAAATATTATGGTGAATCCGAACAGCACATACGGGATATATTCGATGAGGCTGAGAAGAATGCACCTTCAATTATTTTCCTTGATGAGATCGATTCTATCGCTCCTAAAAGGGCTGAAGTTACGGGAGAGGTTGAGCGCAGGGTGGTTGCACAACTTCTCTCTATGATGGATGGTCTGAAAGAGCGCAAGAATGTGATTGTCATAGGGGCGACCAACCGTCCCGAAGCACTGGATATGGCACTGCGGCGCCCTGGCAGGTTTGACCGTGAGATCGAACTCAGGGTTCCCGATACAGAAGGACGACTTGAGATATTCCAGATACATACACGAGGTATGCCCCTGTCAGATGATACTGACCTCAAGGAACTGGCACAGATAACATATGGTTTTGTAGGTGCTGACATTGCAGCGTTGTGCCGTGAAGCGGCTATGAGTGCACTCAGAAATATTCTGCCTGAGATCGATCTTGATGTCCCTGAAATACCAAAGGAGATACTTGATAAATTACAGGTTATGAAAGATGATTTTAACAATGCAATGAAGGATGTGCGTCCATCTGCTATGCGTGAGATCATGATCGAGATCCCAAATGTCACATGGGGTGATATTGGAGGGCTTGAGGATGTGAAGTGTCTTCTAAAAGAGGCTATTGAATGGCCACTAAAAAATCCGGAATCTTTTAGGCGGATTGGTGTGGATGCACCAAATGGTGCGCTTCTCTATGGTCCGCCCGGAACAGGCAAAACAATGCTTGCAAAAGCAATAGCAAATGAATCCGGGGCAAATTTCATTACCGCAAAAGGAAGCGATCTGCTGTCCAAATGGTACGGTGAATCTGAAAAGCGAATTGCAGAGGTCTTTATGCGTGCACGTCAGGTCTCACCTTCAATTATTTTCCTTGATGAACTTGATGCGCTTGCACCTATACGTGGCGCTGCTGCAGGAGAACCACAGGTTACTGAACGTATTGTGAATCAACTCCTCTCAGAAATGGACGGTCTTGAAGAACTTATAGATGTTGTGGTTATCGGTGCTACGAATCGTCCGGATATCATTGATCCTGCACTTATCCGCCCTGGCAGATTCGATGAACTCATACTTGTGCCGATCCCGGATGCAAAGACCCGCCGCAAGATATTTGAAGTGCACACAAAGAAGATGGTTATTGGCGATGATGTAGATATTGATGCACTTGTCAATCTGACCGATAAATATACGGGTGCAGACATTGCAGCGGTCTGCAAAAAAGCGGGCAGGTTTGCACTGCGCGAAGATATGGAAGCAGAAAGGGTTTATCACAAGCACTTTTTGATCGCGGTTAATGAGACGGGACCTTCCGTGACTGAGGATACAATGAAATTTTACGAAGCAATCAAGGGAAGTCTCAGGACAAAACAATCAAAAGAGATCGAGAGTCCTGTTTACGGATAGGGGTGTTGCGAGGATAAAACATTCGCGCGCATTTGCTGTCAAATCATCTGACTAAAACATACAGGAACCACAAACCAAAATATATAGCCGTTCTGCCAAAAAACCAATTATATTATATATTATAATTACTATCAGTAATAATATGCAACTTCCAACGCCCAGTGATTTAAAAGATAAAAGGACTGAACTCGGACTTACCCAGAGCGGACTGGCAAAACGTGCAGGAGTTAGTCAGCCTTTGATCGCACGTATAGAATCGGGTGACGTTGACCCAAGACTATCCACACTACGCAAAATATTTGATGCTTTTGAATCTACAGAGAAAGAACATATATTAGTGAAAGATATTATGCATTCGCCTGTGATCCATGCGACATCTGACATTTCAGTCGATGAGGCGGTGCGACTTATGGAAGAACACGGATTTTCACAAGTCCCGGTAATCGATAATGGTGTTCCGGTCGGGAGTATATCCGATGACATGATCGTAAGGTCAATGGGGGATAAAAAAGCAAATGCAATCTCCCAGATGAAAGTGGAGGACATGATGGAAGAATCATTCCTTACCGTAACCCCTAAAACAGACATCGGTGTGGTATCACACATGCTTGAGAGAAATCCTGCCGTACTGGTGCTGGAAAAGGGGAGGGTTATCGGTGTCGTGACAAAACATGATGTGATCAGTTTGTTACACGACAAACGTCATTCATGAAGTTGATCTTCTGCAGGCACAACTGCAACTTCGATCGATCATCTGACTACAATTATATAGTAGATTTGCATTACTGGGTGCAAACTGAATTGAATTTCAGATGAAAGGTAACAAGTCATAGTAACATCATTTCAATATAACCTTATATTATAAAGACAACCATAAAATTTGGGTGAATAAATATGGATTTAGAAGACACATTATTAATGATGCCAGGTCCCGTTCCGGTAGCGTCCCGAACACTGCGGGCGATGGCTAAACCGATGATAAATCACAGGGGTGCAGCATTTTCTGAAATGTATGATGACTGCCGCGAGATCCTTGCTGACGTGTTCAATACAAAGAATGATATTTTTGTATTAAGTGGTTCCGGAAGTGCATCCATGGAAGCCGCAATTGGTTGTACTATCAATAAAGATGACACCGTTGTTGCGATCGAGAACGGGAAGTTTGGGCAGAGATTCAAGGACATTGCAGGTCGATATGGAAACGTGGTTCCACTGGAATTTGAATGGGGCGAGGGTATTGATCTTGGAATAGTCGAAGAGAAACTCTCAGAAGGCGCAAAGGCTATCACAATGGTGCACAACGAAACCTCGACAGGTATCATGAATCCTGCAAAAGAGGTTGGAAAACTTGCAAAGAAATATGATGCTTTGTTCATCATGGACGGTGTGACATCCATTGGCGGAGATGTTGTCAAAGTCGATGAATGGGGTGTTGATATTGCAGTTGTGGGTTCCCAGAAATGTATCGCAGCACCACCAGGACTTTCAATGTTATCCGTAAGTGAACGGGCGTTCGCAGCAATGGATGATGTTGAACAGATGCCATATTATCTTGACCTTAAAGCATACAAGAAGAGTGCTGACAAGGAAAGCACACAGACTCCATATACACCTGCAGTTCCATTGTTCTTTGCACTACAGGATGCGCTTCATATTGTGAAAGATGAGGGAATGGATGCAAGGATAAAACGCCACCGAACAGGTGCAGAAGCGATCCGTGCAGCAACCGCTGCTATGGGAATCGATATGCTGCCAACGTTAAATGAACACAGCAGTTATTCAAATACTGTTTCTGCAATGAAAGCACCGGAAGGTGTGACAGGGAACGACATTAAGAACGACATGCTTAAACGCGGAATCGTTATCGCAGGCGGACAGGACAGACTTAGCGGCAAGATATTCAGGATCGGAAGCATGGGTAATGTCACATCACGTGATATCCTCATAACCATCCAGGAACTTGAGACCGTACTTTACAAACGTGGCATAGTGTCTGATTATGGTGCAGGGATCCAGGCAGCAATTGAAGTTTTGGATACACTTCTGTGAGTATTAAATAAGAGTAATAATGCCAATAATAGGAATTGTGGATACGACATTCGCACGCTTTGATATGGGGCATGCGGCAATCGATGAGATACAGCAGAATGTGTCCGTGAAGATCAGGCGCGTCACCGTGCCTGGCATAAAGGACCTTCCTGTCGCATCCAAAAAACTCATCGAAGAAGAAGGATGCGATATCGTAATAGCACTTGGTATGCCGGGTGCACAGGAAAAGGATAAGGTCTGTGCGCATGAAGCCTCAATGGGATTGATCCAGGCACAACTTATGACCAATACGCATATCATCGAAGTGTTTGTACACGAGGACGAGGCAAAGGATGAACGCGAACTTGCATTCCTTATGGAAAGCCGGGCACGCGAGCATGCTTTGAACACTATCCAGCTTCTGTTTAAGCCAGAGCAGTTGACAAAACTTGCAGGAACAGGGCAAAGGCAGGGATTTGAGGATGTTGGTCAGGTTCGAATGTGAAATTCAATGATCTTACCTAACATCATCTTAAAATACTTTCATATAGATAATACCTTAAGAATATTTTAATTGATAATAAATGGAGATAATACATGACAATCAATCTAGGATTTGTTGTTGCTGAGTTTAACAGGGATCTGACATACCAGATGGAACTTCTTGGGATCGAGCACGCGAAGTTTTTAGGAGCAGAAGTCAAGGAGACGATCCTTGTCCCGGGTGTTTTTGATATGCCTCTTGCGATCAAAAAACTGTGTGAGCAGGATGATATCGATGCAGTTGTCACAATTGGTATAGTGATCGAAGGTGCAACAAAGCACGATGAGATCGTTGTGCAGCAGGCTTCACGAAAGATCATGGACCTCGCACTTGAGTATGAGAAACCTGTAACACTTGGAATTGCAGGACCTGGCATGACAAGGATGGAAGCACATCAGCGTGTGGATTACGCAAAGCGTGCTGTTGAAGCAGCCGTTAAAATGGTTCAGCGTCTTTGAACGAATTGATATTTAACATTAAAGAAAAAACATACAATGAAAAACGGAAAAAGTTGATCATCATGCCATCATCAAGACTCGAGCGTGTGGAAGAATCGGCAACGATAAAGATCGCAAATATTGCAAGCCAACTGAAACAGGATGGCGTTGATGTCATTAGTTTCAGTCTGGGTGAACCTGATTTTGATACACCGAAACACATTTGCGATGCTGCAGCAGATGCAATGTATCGCGGTGAGACTCACTATGCACCATCTACCGGCATTCCGCAACTTAGAAATGCCATTGCTGAGAAATTGCGTACTGAGAATAAACTGGATGTTAAGGGATCGGATGTTCTTGTCACCCCGGGTGCCAAGCAAGCAATATTTGAGATCATGATGTCGGTCCTTGGTGACGGCGATGAGGCAATACTTTTCGATCCTGCATGGGTGTCATATGATCCATGTATTAAATTCGCAGGTGCGGATAGTGTATGGGTACCAACTGATCCGGACAATGGATTTGCTCCTTATGACATTTCAGAGAGTATCACCAGCAAGACACGTATGATCGTTGTGAACAGCCCGTCCAATCCTACCGGCGGTGTGTTTGGAAAGGATGTACTAAAACAGATCGCGGACATTGCTATCGACCATGATCTGCTTGTGCTTTCCGACGAGATTTATGAAAAGATCGTTTATGACACAAAACACATTAGTATCGGTGCGATGGATGGTATGCATGAGCGCACGATAACTGTGAATGGTTTTTCAAAAGCATATGCAATGACTGGCTGGCGCCTTGGTTATGTGACTGCAATACCTGAAATTCTGAAGGGTCTACTTAAGATCCATTCCCATTCTGTAAGCAGTGCAACTACTTTCGCACAATATGGTGGTGTTGCAGCACTTACGGGTCCACAGGAACCTGTTCAAGAGATGGTAGCAGAGTTTAAGGTCAGACGCGATATCCTGATAGACGGTTTGAACTCACTGGGTATCAAGTGCAAAAAGCCGGAAGGTGCATTCTATGCATTTGCCGATGTAAGCGAATACGGAAACGGTGATGAAATTACCGAGAAACTACTTGCAGACGCATATGTTGCTGTTACACCTGGATCTGCTTTTGGTTCAAGCGGCAAGGATTTCATCAGGATATCTTATGCAACTTCGCAGGACCGGATTCGAGAGGCACTTAGTAGGATAGAGGACGCGCTGGTTTGATTGGTTGGGGCGGAAGAAATCGGAGCATCAATTCCATCGCAGGCGGCGTACTCCCACACCACTGCCCCTCTTAATATGAATTTTCTGACAGTCTTGTGTAAGATTACATATTCTGAATTAATGCGGCAGTGCGGATTTATTTTCTTGTAGTATATGTTTTATAAACATATAGTTCGAGTCAATCCGAGCATAGCGAGGATTTTCTCGTTGTATATAATCTATAAGATTATGTAGTCCAAATTAATGCGAACGAAGTGAGCATTTTCTTGTTGTATGTAATCTATAGGATTATGTACTCCAAGTTAATGCGAACGAAGTGAGCATTTTCTTGTTTATAAAGGAATGCGCCGTCTGTGGCGGATTGTTTTGGCGTTAAAAATAACTAAACAAATCCCAAATTTGTATTTCGTGGTATAGATACGTGCTACGCGCGCTTTCTGATTTTGAATTTTCAATCTCCGTGTGTGAATAATTTGCTAGTATAGATACGTGCTACGCGCGCTTTCTGATGAGCCGCGTGCAAGTAAATAAAGTAATATAATTAACAGATCCCTCGTTATGAATATCGCTCAATAACCTTTTTTATGATCCTGCCACTACTGCAAA
>JAHYJJ010000136.1:0-3659 GCA_019429165.1 Methanosarcinaceae archaeon
CGAGCTGGTAACAAAAACTGACTGGAAAAATTGCTGGGGAATGCCGGATTTGACTTTTGCATAGATCTTAAAAGGATTAATTTCATCATTTGTCCCATCAATTATCTTTTTCATTGTCGCTTTCGGCAAACTTCCATCTCGCAGGAGATTCATAACATCTGCAATATAATCATTTTCTACACTGGTAAACTCAGGACTATTTTCTATCGCCCGGATCAATTTGATGAGTTTTGCTTTATTCCCTCGGTTTCCAACTGGCTTAAGCAATTCGGATTCCTTAATGAATATATCTGCAAACTCTTTCTTGTTAAACTCAAGATGCTTATAAAATTCAGGCTCGATCTTTTCTCGTTTAGTATTAATATCTGCTTCAAGAATCTTAGCAGCCGTGTTAAAATCAATCTCTTCAGAGCAAATACCCGAATCATTTCCTGTAGTTTTGAAGACCTTCCTGACCTTTCCTTTCCTGAGGAATGTCACAGTGGAGGTATGATCTTCATCGTATTTCTTCGCGGTTCTTGCTTTCTTCGGAATTCTCTTGATCTTATTAAATAATTCCTTATCGGCATCCCTGATATCCCTCAAATATGTCAAATACCGAAGTTCAGGATTGTCCTCCTCATCTTCTCCAGTAATGTACTCTTTAGATGTCAACCTCTTAAACAAGTCATGAGATTTAATTTCTTCATCAGTCAAAAGTTTTGCATCATTGCCAAGCATTTCAATAAATGCCTCGATCTTTGCTTCTGCTGCCTCTTGTAAACTTATATTCTCATTAATTGGTCCCGCCGGGAAGAAATTGTACGTATATATCTTATCAAATTTAGAATCCACACGATTAATACGTCCAACCCTTTGCATCATCCTTGTAGGGTTCCATGGAATATCGTAATTAATGACCACATTCGAACGATGTAAATTAACGCCCTCTGCTAAGATTTCCGTTGAAATTAGAATGCGTATATCATCATTCTTGTTTGATGCCTTTGCATCAAAATTATCAATGATCTGAATTCTTTCAGCCAGAGACGATATACTTGAATATGCCTTCACTTTATTGTCAAATACAGGGTTTAGCATATCTTCAAGATGATGAGCTGTTTCCTTTGATTCAGTGAAAACGATTAACTTATTTTCACTAAGAACCGGATCGGTTTTCAAAATTTCGATGAATTTCTCAAGTTTAGGATCGGTTTTCACATTACTCCATAAATTCTGGATAATTTTCAAAGTCTCTAAATCCGTTTTCAGATCCTCTATAAATTCATCAATAAAATCTTCAGATGGATATTTTGATGCTTTGTCGTTATCAATCAATTTTTGGATTGATTCATCATCATCGTTGTCCAAATACTCAAAAACTTTGTTTATGTGCTTTTTGCTAACATAAACATTTCCTTTGTGGAATTGCTCAATGAATTTTTCATAAGAATTAATGAATCTTGATATCGATTTATTAAACGCAAATAAACTACTCTCCAACCGTTTTAGCAATAGAACCCTCATAAAGCCCTGCATGTTTCGTTGGGATATTTTTTCTATATTTGTAAGCTCTTTTTTAAGGTACAAAATAGGAGTGTATCTTGCATATTTGAACTTATTAACGATCATTTCTATAGTATCATTGAAAATTATATCCAGTTCGTCGTCAAAGTTGTATATTATTGGTTCAGGGTCTCCGACTTCCGGAAATTTCAATTTTTGTTTTTCCAGATCCTCCTCGTAATATTTTGTAATGCTGTTTCTGGTACGCCTTACCATTAAATAGTCAAGAACATTTTTACGAATATCTTCTGCATTTTTCTTAACAACTAAAATATACTCTTCTTTATTTTCTTTCCTATCTAGCCCTTTTAATCTACTTTGCAATCCATTGAAATATCTCTCTAAATCCTTTACTTTTGGATTCGGGAGTGTAGATCTATTAGCATTTTGGAACAATTTGATCTGGCTTAAAATATCAAGTGGTGTATTGTTTAAAGGTGTTGCAGAAACTAAAATAACTCTTTTGCCTCTGCAAATTTGAGATAATTTCTCATAAGACTGAGTTGCTTCATTTCTAAAACTGTGGGCTTCATCAATTATTACATTTTTGAATTGTTGATTTTTATCCGTTTCAGTAATTCTTCTGATGATGTCATCTAATTTCCCACGAGATTCAATATAACTCTGCTTAATCCCAAAATCTTCAAAAACATTTGTCCATGACCCCGGATTGTCTCTGTCAATTAAAACAGGCGGTGCAATTACCAGTGTTCTGCCATCTAATCGTTGAGCCAACATTGTAGCAATATACGTCTTACCAAGACCTACAACATCAGAAATAAACACACCGCCGTATTCTTCGAGCTTTACCTTTGCATCCTGTACTGCATCTTTCTGATATTTCAAGTCCATGAAATTCGATGGACGATAGAAATCATCTATATCTTCTAAATCCAGATTGATCTTCTCTTCAAGATATTCATAAAGAAATTTCAAATACAGTTCATACGGCGTGATCTTGTCATTTAACCATGTCTTTGTATCAATGGTTTCAATATATTCTTCAGAAACATCAACTGAATTTTCCCATAACTTATTGAATTGATCCAATGCAAATTTATGATCTGAACTATTTTTTAGTTCAACATTAAATTCCAGATTATTCCTTAATCCAGATTGTGTAAAATTACTTGATCCGGTTATCACTCTTCCAGCATCACGATCTCCTTCCTTAAAAGTCATAATATAAACTTTCGAATGTATCTTTTCGGCTGGATACACTCGGATTTCCAATTTATCAGATTTAATCCATTCAATGAATTTTTTTGTGCCACTTTCCACTTCAACAGAATCTTCGGAATCTTCAAATTCCATTGTAACTTCGTTAGTAAATTCGATTTTTGTTTCTTTATGCGACATTTTTAGTTCTGTTTGAACTTGTTTCTTTGATTCTTGGATTAAATCAAAAGTTTCCTTATTTGTGCTAATACCAACTAATATTCTTATTTTTTCAGTTTCTTCTAATGACTCATACAATGAATGAAAACCACTTGTGTAGAAATAACCCACCAAACAATCAAAAAATTGAGAATCTTTAATAAGTTTAGCAAACCTGTCTACCAACTTGTTATTTTCCTCGTTTGTGATAAATGTTAAATCTGTAGTCATGGAGAGTATCTTCCTTTTTGTTATAATATAATTTATACATGTATAAAGTAACTACTTAAATGAATTTCCTGTTTTATTTTAATTTCTTTTTGCAGACGTTGTTAAATTCATTTAATCAATACTTCGATTCTGAAACCACAGCACCCTAAATAAATCTGTGGTGCCATAAATGAATGCGCCACCATTTCTTGACTCACCGTCCCCAACTAAATAAACAAGATTCGGATATAAATCATAATGATTGTAATCCGAATCTTTCCAAGCACAATCAAAAAACCTTTTTTTAACCCCCATATCCACCCAACATCAAAACCTTTATCTCATTTCATCTCATAATTGAGAACCATCTCACAATTGAGATAGAGGTCAATAAAATGCCGGTTATCGAATCTTTAAAGAAACTCGCCCTTCTCGGTGCAATTGGCAAGCCGATCAAGATATCATCCAGCGAGTTTTCACAGCACATCTCGTCCAGTTCCAAAACTGCTGCAAGGTTGTTGAAGAAT
>JAHYJJ010000137.1:0-3653 GCA_019429165.1 Methanosarcinaceae archaeon
CTAAATGACATTGAAATACATCAACAGTGCAAGCAACAAAAGCACGATTCCCGTGATAACCCGTATCTCAACCCTTCTATTTTCCCGAAGTTCATCAACCTTTTCAGGACTAAGCCCGAATATCATCAGAAAACCCAATAACAGCACTGGAAGTATAACACCAAAATTGTAAGCAAACAAATACATTGCACCTTGTGCAACCTGTCCTTTAGATATGATCAGATCAATCACTGCAAAATAAACCGCACCAACACACGGTGCCTTTACAAGTGAGAAGATCGCACCCGCAAATACCGATACCAACAATGTATTCTTATTCTGAAGTTCATGCAGCAATCGAATAAATGATTTCGGTGTCTTAAAACTCGATTTAAAATGATATTTCAGGCGATATGCATCATAGAAATGCCACAAACCCAATAATCCGATAAATAAAACTAATACAAACGTGATGGAATCTCCAATTTCAGAATGTTGCTTGACCACACTGAGCAGACCAAGACCAACTGCCATGTAAGTAATAAAAATACCCGCACAAAAACCTACAACGATCTTGACCAGATCATTCCGACTTTCTTCAGAAGACATCGTAATTGATGCCAAAAATGCCATCACTGCCAGAAGGCAGGGATTAAAACCAGCCATCAGACCTGCTATAAACACCAACAAAATAGAGAGTTCCGGCAACACATCATTATCAGCAGATTGCCGGACAGGAGCATCATTTGCAACATCCGGACCGGAAAGCACGTCGTCGATCGCTGCTACAAGCAGCTCTTCGAGCAGACCAATATCATTGCCATAATCCGAATACGATATAATGGCCTGGTGATTAACAACAATAGCAGGAACGACTGTAATCCCATATTCAGTTATCATACGGTCGTATGCTGTAACACCGTCGTAATCAGAAAATATCTCATACTTTGAATATGAGATATTCCCATATCTATTGATTACATTATCCAATACAGGTGCTGCACGCTCGCATTTTAAGCAGCCGTCCTCATAAAAATATTCCACTATAACATCGTTTGATTGTCCTGCGGCAGAAGTTGGTATAAGGAAAATTACAGACAGTGCCAGCAAAAATATGACACTAAACATAACTGTAAATATTACGCTATTAGTGGCATATCGTTGAAGCACACATCTGTTTATCATAGTTACTCTCCATAACAAGACCCGTAGTAATGTTAATAATTTCCCCTGTTATCGGAGAAACTTTACCTTCAATGACATATAGATCCTTTATTGAACTACATGAACAGGTTCGTTCCATTATTTTTACGTCCCATAAAGGATAAGTTTCATTATTCTCAAGTTCATCTGTAGAATTCAGCATCATGGATGCACTAACAGCTCTCCACTCAGGCCTTTCGAAATATTCAGACATATAGTCCTGAGCAATAGAATCGTTTGATACAATCATTAATGCCTCAAATGCATTGATTTGGTATATAATCTCTTCTGACCCTTCTGGTTGTGCTATAAAGTTTGCAAACAAAATAACTAAAACCAATAAAAGTACAAAACCAAATGCTTTAACTATCATATATTTCCCCATGATTCTAAAATATCCCGTTAATTTTTAATTATTTACTATCACTTAAATGATACCAAACCTAATTTAGATTCAACATGAGATCTCAACACAAAAAGGTTATAATGGATTTATTCGTACCCATTCTCTGTATTATATTAGGATATAGTACAGTTTCCAATTAAATAATCCAATATAATACAATAACAAATACGGTTTGATGCTGGAACATGGAATTAATTGAACGTTATCGCGGATCCCTTTTGGGTCTGGCAGTTGGTGATGCACTTGGTGCACCACTTGAATCAAAACCTCCCGGAACTTTCAAACCTGTTGAAAATATGACCAGCGGTGGCATTTTCAATCTGGATGCAGGGCAATGGACTGATGATACATCACTGGCATTGTGCCTTGCTGAAAGTCTTATCAAGACAAAAGGATTTGACCCACTCGACCAGATGCAACGATACCTTAAGTGGTACAGGGAAGGACACCTGAGCAGCACAGATAAATGTTTTGGCATCGGATCAAACACGTTGCAAAGCCTTCAACATTTTGAGAAGACCGGAGAACTATCCAAAATATCAGATAATGCAACAACGAACGGTTCACTCATGCGAATGGCGCCCGTGCCACTTGCATTTTACAATAACCCTGTGATGGCAATTGAACTATCAGGGGACAGTTCAAAAACCACACATTCTGCACAGGTTGCAGTGGACTCATGCAGGTATATGGGTGCGCTCGTCGTGGGTGCCCTGAATAGCGTTCCTAAAGAAGAACTGCTTTCCAAACGTTACTGTCCTGTTAAGGATCACTGGAAAAACCACCCCCTCTCACCTGAAGTTGAGGAGATTACAAAAGGCTCCTTTAAGGTGAAAGAACCACCAGAGATCAAAGGTGCACAGTACGTTGTAGAATCACTGGAAGCCGCCCTCTGGGCATTCTACAAGAGTGATTCCTTCAAGGAAGGATGTCTGCTTGCAGTCAATCTTGGAGATGATGCCGACACTACAGGAGCCATCTATGGCCAACTGGCTGGCGCATATTATGGCGAGCAGGAAATACCTGATTCATGGCTGGCTAAACTTGCATGTCGTGAACTGATCGGATCTTATGCTGAGCAGTTAATGGAAGTTGAAGATAACTAACACAAGGAAATATGCAGCACATGATTGTATATTCATGTGATCCGAACCCATAATTTGTTGAAGCAAAATGTGCATTCATTTAAACCAAATCAATATTGAATACCCATTTTAAAACAAAAAAATAACCACAAAGGGCGCAGAGGTACACAGAGATTTTAGTTAATCCTGCATGTGATTCCATCCTTAAGATGCAATACATTAAAATTTATTAATAATCCAAGGCATTTCTCACTTAACTTTAGATAAGAAAGAAGTTGCGCCTCGTGAACAGGTGTAATCTTATTCACAGCCTTAAGTTCAACAATTACAGAATCTTCTACAATTAAATCCAACCTATATCCTAAATCGATTTTCACTTCATCATAAATTACAGGAAGCAAAACTTGTGATAAGACTTTAAGACCACGTTTTTGCAATTCATACTTCAAACATGCCTCATAGGTATTTTCCAATAATCCAGGCCCCAGAGTACTATGTACCTGCATCGCCGCCCCAATTATCTATTCTGATATATCATTAATTTTCATTTTCTCTGTGTACCTCTGTGTCCTCTGTGGTTTTTTATTAATTGTGAATTCGTGAAAAAGTATAAATGAGTAATGACCCCCACTCATCAACCCGCAATAAAAAGTATACCCGACCACATTCAGAAAAGCAAACAACGGGACTTAAGGGTGATTTGCGATCGGGTTGTATAAGTTCATTCTAATTTGCGGTCAAATGTTTCGAATTGTTCATAGTGCCTTGCACGTTCAGCAAGATCTTTGAAATATTCTTCCATGTATTTCACCTCAATTACTACATACAAGTGCGTGATATATTAACTCGAGCCAAGCAAGGTGAAAGTAATATTTTGAAAAAACTATAGCATCAATCAACCAAAAAAATCATCAAAAAAAGTGTTTGGTGCGGGAGGTGCGATTCGAACGCACGAACTCCTACGAGACTAGGCCCTCAAC
>JAHYJJ010000138.1:0-3643 GCA_019429165.1 Methanosarcinaceae archaeon
TTTTTGGTTGTGTTGTTTTTGGTTGTGTTGTTTTTGGTTGTGTTGTTTTTAGGTATAATTGTGTTATGCCACTTCGTCAATATGGATCAGTTCACTAATATCGATGAGAGTGGACATTGCATTTGTATGGATGGAAATTCCTGATTCCTGCACGGCTGCCATTGGATTTGTGCCCCCAATAACTACAATCCCGAGGTGGTCTCGCTCAACCGGCACATCCAGAATACTCGTGTTGGGTTCGCTGACTTCTAAAATCCCGCTAAAGCCGACATCTACTAGGTCCGAAAGGATATGTTCAATATCATCTCTGGCTGCCATTGGTCCTTCCCGTAAATTTGCCAGAATGTTTCCGTTACTTGTTCTGATTACATGGGTAATTGATGTCAATTTCTGTGACATCAGAACTTCAAGTGGGTCAATTGTAGTACTTGCATAGGTTAAAACATCGGTAAATCTTACAGGTTTGCCGTCCCTTATCTGTACGATCCCACCAAGTTTCGGTTTTATCGGAATTCCGGCTTTTAGCAAAACGCCATCGATCGTAATACTGCATACCGTTGCAATACCGATCTTTCCTTTTTCAATTACTGTTTCTCCGATCAGATCACCTTGATTCAAAATTTTAACATAGGAAGTTACGGACAAACCACTTGTAAGTACCATTTTGAATATGTCGAATACTTCATCCCTGGATTTTTCATCAATAAACGAAACGTTAACGATGACGTCACCTTTTCCTGTATTGGGATCAAATGTTGTTTTGAACATCAAATCTTCGATCTTAGATGATGTGAACTGAATGTTGGAATTGTTCTTGTGCAATGTTATTTCCTCTGATGTTTATTTTACATCTCATTAATGTATTAAATATTTGCTTGTGTTATGCACTTTGCTATCAAGACTAAATAGTTATTTATATTATAACAACGGGAGAAGGGTGCCGTTTGCTTGATACGAGTAGACATATCAAAAATGGTATAAATTGAATTATACTACTCCGCAAGTATAATTTAGAACTATATCTGACAGCCACAGAGCACACAGAGTACACAGAGGGAATGTTGCTACGTTCTCTGTGCCCTCTGTGTACTCTGTGGCAGGAAGTTACAAAAAATATATGCTGTTTAGTATAAAATTAAAATTGCACACAAAGATGATGGAATTTTTGAGTCGGAAGTATATTTAAGTATAACTACAATCGTAGAAGGCAAAAATCACACATAATCGTTTCAATTAAACTAGAAGTGATCACATGACATACAATATACTCGAAAAATATGAAATGGTGCCTACTGTACACCTTATGAAGATAGAGGCTCCGGATGTGGCGAAAGCAGCAAAGGCAGGGCAGTTCATCATCCTCAGGATCGATGAAACCGGCGAGCGCATCCCACTAACGATTGCAGATTTTAACGCTGATGAAGGTTACGTGACCATTATCTTCCAGGAGATGGGGAAGACCACAAAACACCTTGCAAAACTCACAACAGATGACAAATTGCAGGACTTTGTTGGGCCCCTCGGCCAGCCGTCTGAAATTGAAAAACTTGGCACGGTTGTTCTTGTGGGCGGCGGTGTCGGTGTTGCCCCAATTTATCCCCAGGCAAGAGCATACCGAAAAGCAGGAAACAAGGTCATTTCCATTATAGGTGCAAGAAGTAAAGACCTCCTTATACTCGAAGACGAAATGCGGGCCCAGAGTGATGAACTTTATATTACAACAGATGACGGTTCAAAAGGACATCACGGTTTTGTTACACAAATATTACTGAAACTTTTGGAAGGCGACGAAGCGATTGACAGGATCGTTGCGATCGGTCCTCCTGTTATGATGCGCGCTGTCGCAGGAGTTGTTGCGCCTTTTGATGTTGAGACTCTTGTAAGTCTGAATCCGGTCATGGTAGATGGCACGGGAATGTGCGGCGGATGCAGAGTACTGGTCGATGGCGAGACAAAGTTCGCATGTGTCGACGGACCAGAGTTCGATGCACGTAAAGTTGATTTCAATCTTATGATGAGTCGTCTGGGGTTGTATCGCCCTGAAGAGGCGAACGCAGTTGAGGCTTATGAAAAGGAATGTGAAAGCGAAACCAGTTGCGGAGGTGGATGCACATGTCAGTAAGACAAGAAATGCCAATTCAGCCGGCTGATGTACGGGCTCACAACTTTAAAGAGGTCGCACTTGGATATACACAGGTACAGGCAATTGCTGAAGCCAAACGTTGTATCGAGTGCAAGAAACCACAGTGTGTTAAAGGATGCCCTGTGAATATCGATATTCCGGCATTTATCAAAAGCATGAAAACGTCTGATTTTGATAGTGCTATTGACAAGATCAAGGAAACTAACAGTTTGCCTGCTGTTTGCGGACGTGTTTGTCCACAGGAAACACAGTGCGAAATGTATTGTATCCTCGGCAAAAAGGAAGAGCCTGTTGCGATTGGGCGACTTGAGCGATTCTGTGCAGATTATGAGCGCGGAAAAGGTGTGAAGGCACCACAGCGTGCATCACCTACAGGAAAACGTGTTGCTGTTGTTGGATCAGGACCTGCCGGACTTGCGGCTGCATCAGATCTTGCAAAGGCAGGACACGGAGTTACTATGTTCGAGGCACTGCATTCTGCTGGTGGGGTGCTGATCTATGGTATTCCTGAGTTTCGGCTTCCTAAAGATATAGTTGCGGAAGAAGTGGATTATATCGCACAACTTGGTGTTGAACTGAAATCCGGTTACGTCATCGGAAAGATCAAGACCATTGATGAAATTAAAAATGAGTTCGATGCAATTTTCCTTGGAACCGGAGCAGGGTTGCCAAATTTCATGGGGATCGATGGCGAGAACCTCAATGGCGTGTATTCTGCGAATGAGTTTTTGACACGTGTAAATCTTATGAAGGCATACCAGTTCCCGCAATATGACACTCCTATAAAGAAAGGAAAGAAAGTGATCGTTGTGGGTGGCGGAAATGTTGCCATGGATGCCGCACGATGTGCGCTCAGGCTTGGTGCGGATGAAGTAAGTATCGTGTATCGCCGCAGTGACGAGGAACTGCCTGCAAGACGTGAAGAGATCGAGCACGCAAAAGAGGAAGGAATTGTATTCAGATTGCTTACAAATCCGGTAAAGATACTTGGTGATGAGAACCTGATGGTCACGGGTGCGGAATGTGTCAGGATGGAATTGGGCGAGCCTGATGAATCCGGTCGCAGGAGACCCGGGGTTATCGAGGGTTCCGAGCACGTTGTTGATGCAGATATTGTTATTATGGCAATCGGTACATCACCAAATCCATTGATATTTGAAGGGGCCGCAGGGTTGGAAAAATCCAAATGGGGAACCATCATTGTTGATGAGGCAGGAATGACATCGATCGATGGTGTTTGCGCAGGCGGAGATGTTGTCACAGGTGCGGCTACTGTTATCAGTGCAATGGGTGCAGGAAAGTTGGCGGCTCGCACTATCAATGAGTACCTATTATAAAGTTAAATGTTGCAATGATATATGGGGTGAGATCCATAGTTAAAATAGCAGTTACAGGAAAGGGTGGTGTGGGTAAAACCACATTTTCCGGAACTCTTGCAAGGATGCTTGCACGGGACGGATATGATGTGCTTGCAATCGATGCAGATGCAGATATGAATCT
>JAHYJJ010000139.1:0-3632 GCA_019429165.1 Methanosarcinaceae archaeon
CGGATTGTGTAAAATGCCATGATACATCAATGGGATTCGAAATACCTTCCATAGATGCTATATCTTCCAGCTTAGGAGTTCATGGAAACCTAAACCAAAACACAACTAACAATACCATTCTTACAAATGTCATTGACAAAGCATGCTGGGCCTGCCATGGTAATGGGGACGAGCCTACAACGCATCATGAACCATATCCAAAGGCATGTAATGACTGTCACAGGACAGGACACTATGGCGCAATTGATCTGAGTGACGTGCCTCATGGAATCGGAACAGTATGTCAATCATGCCATGGGCCAACCCACAATGTACATCCACTGGCTGCCAGAGCAACGATCAGCGATTATGAGATACTGGATAATGATATCGTAAAAGGAGAATCATTGGATCTATCAGTAATTGCCTCGGCAGGCTGGGGAATGAACATCGAAGCCGTGGAATATTTCATTGACAATACTGGAAATGGGACTTTAACCGGCATTGGGATGACTGCACAGGATGGAGCATTTGATTCAAATGTAGAATATGCACATGCGACCATTGATACTACCGATATGGAATATGGCAGCCACACGATCTATGTCCGTGCAAAAGAGCGCAACCGATGGGGATATATTAAAGAGATACCGATAAATGTGACCGAACCAAATGACTTTAATACTGTTTTGCCCGAGAAAAATATCCCACTCTACATTAAGCTCACATTATTTACTCTGCTCCCGGTTGCTATATTTATTATTGCATATTATTTATTCCGCAGATATTCGAGCCATGTAGGTTTGTGATCTACACAGTTATGCAAGAGAAATAAATATAGGATCTGAGCCAAAATTTATAATAAAAGGTGTGAATATGAATAGATTCAATAAAACAATCGCAATTTCCATATTTTTGATCATGTTATTTGCAGGTATCGGATGTATAGGTAGCGAAGACACACAGGGCACAGAAACCACCGCCAAACTTACATTTACAGATATATCTGTTGAGCAGGCAAAACAGATGATCGACAACAATGAAGTGTTCATTTTAGATGTGAGGACACAGGAAGAATTCAATGCAGGATACATCGAAGCTGCGACATTAATTCCTGTTGATGAACTTGCATCACGTTTGGGCGAAGTACCCGAAGATGCAAAAATTTTGGTATATTGCAGAAGTGGAAACCGAAGTGTTACCGCAAGCAATATTCTAATTAATGCCGGTTACACAGAAGTGTACAACATGCTTGGTGGCATCAATGCATGGAATAATGCAAAATATCCTACCATAACATAAGAATAGCATGAATACGCGAGCCAGACACATGTTGGCTCGCAACATAACTTTTTTATCACCTTTTATCCTATTTGAAAAATAATGCTCACAAATACTTTAGCCGACTCCATCAATTACCTCGCATATATTGTTCCCTATATGGTAGTTGGTGTCATACTTGCAGAATTATTCGTAGAACTTGGGTGGATAAAGAAGGTCGGTTTTTTGGTTCTTCCGCTAACAAAATTCGCACATCTCCGGAATGAATGTGGTGTCAGTTTCCTGACCGCATTTGCCTCCCCTGCAGCTGCAAATGCATCTCTTAAACACCTCTATGATAAGAAACTGATAGATGAGAGGGAACTCATCATCTCATCCATCCTGAACTCATTTCCCTCGATCATCATGCACTGGCGCACGCTCCTTCCTGTCCTTGTACCTCTGCTTGGTGTGACAGGTCTGATCTATATTGGTCTGCTGACTCTGGTTGGCTTCATTAAGACTATTGTAGTACTTTTTGTGGGACATTTTATGCTCGATAAAAAACCCGATAACATAGATATCGAGCAAACTGACCGTCCATCCTTTTCAAATGCACTGAGATCAAGCATCACAAGGTCGAAAAAAACACTTGCCAGGATACTTGTTGTGATAATCCCCACAACGATCGTTGTCTTTATACTAATTGACCTTGGACTTTTTGATACGCTTGGTTTGTACCTTCAGGCAATATCTGAATATCTGCCTGTTCCCCCAAGTGGTCTGCCAATAATTGCGGCGCAATTCGCAAGCAAGATCGCAGCATATACGATCGCAGGTAACATGCTGACAGAAGGAATTCTGAGCAGTAGAGATATAATTGTGACATTAATGGTCGGAAAGATACTTTCAAGTGTAACAACCATACGGATACTTGCGCCATATTATATGGGGATATTCGGACCACGTCTTGGACTAAAGATCATGCTTCTCTCAGCTCTATTGCGTGAAGGCATATTGATTGTGATTACGCTTCTGCTTATCCTGTTTTTTTGATGTGTCGTTGATTTCAATATAAGTATAATTGCCTCTTGTGGCTGTTTTTGGCATCGCTTATTCGGCGTATTGCATACTTTGTATTACCATCCGTAACATATATATCTTAATATCACTATATGTAAGTTTGAGGATACATATGTTGTGCAGTAATTATATGCACAACAAATGTAACATTGACATACTCAAAACGAAGGTGAAAAATAATGAAAAATACTACAACAATTGCACTTCTGCTTACCGCACTTGTTCTTGGAACATTTGGAGCAGGTGTTGTAAGCGCAGAAACGAATGATGCTCAAACACAGACCTACGACGGCTGGTATGGTTGGATGGCAAACCACATGGGATTTAACAGAGGTAATGGATATGGAATCGGTAGCGGACCAGGATTCTGCGGAGGATATGGTGGCAGTGCACCGGTTGCATCCGGATATGACACCAATGCGCAAGAAGTAACAGTCCAGAATGTTGAAGATGCACTTGAAATCGCACAGGATCAGATCGATAGCGATGTATCGAAAAACAACATCTACCAGATGGGCAGATGGTGGATTGTTTACTACACAGATGATAACGGCACTATCGAACAGGTTCGTATCGATGCGTTCACAGGTGAAGTGGTCGAGGATTACGATACAGTAACCCGGCAGGAATACAGATCTACAAACACCCGATCCTACCGTGGTGGAATGGGCTATGGCATGGGCGGAATGATGTATGGCTACTGAGCCATACAATAACATTTTGTGAAAATAATAAATTAACTAATATAACAGTAAAAACGAGGTGAGAAAAATGGTTGGATCTGGCATGATGGGATATGGCGGATATGGAATGGGCGGAGGCGGTTTTGGTCTCGGGTTCATAGGCCCGATCATTAATATCATTATACTTCTTGCGATAATATGGGGTGTATCATCACTGTTTAACAACAGGCGTGATGGTGGCGATGACTCAAGGATCGCAAGGCTTGAAAGAGAGACCGAACGCACCAGGGATACGCTGGAAAAGATACTCAAAAAACTTGAGTGATGGTATTAGAAAACAATAATATACATAAGACCCTGATATTATACAAGGCAATGGCCCGTAATTTGTAATGAGGTGAATGATTTGGCATACAATTCAATGATGGATATGATGTATGGTACAGGATACAGCCCATACAGTTCGATATTTAGCTTTATCCTGAATATCTTAATTATACTGGTGATCGTAGGTGTGATAGTCACACTGCTAAACAGGTCCGATTTTGTTGGAGCCGGAAGCAGTGACCGCCTGACAAGAGTCGAGAAAGATGTTGACGAGATCAAGAGAATGGTAGAGGATATTAA
>JAHYJJ010000140.1:0-3614 GCA_019429165.1 Methanosarcinaceae archaeon
ACTTTTTGCCACAATATACAAACAAAACGAATAAAAGAGTAGAATAATATATAGAAATACAATATATACTTTTTGATTGAAACGATATTAGCTGTGGAAGAACTGTATTTACCGTATCAACATCCCTATTAATATCATACATTATATGAAAATATGTTTGTCAATTTATTCAAAGGATTTTATGATCTGGAATTCTGGAAATTATGCTGCACTTCATATGTCCTCTCCTTCTACCTTTTTCAGACTTTCTAATAAATTTATTCCGGCTATGGTGAGCATGTATTTCTTCTTATCATCTTGTTCGATCAGATAACTGGATTTTAAGATCCGTAAATGATAACTGAGTTTTGTGGGATCATCTACTTTAAGTTTGTTTTTGATGTCAGTGAATTTAAGTTTACCAGATGCTTTCAGAAGCTTTATCACGTCCCTCCTGATAGGGTTTGAGATTGTTTTAATAACACTACTTGAATCTAGAATATCGGGAGTGGTCATGAATTCCCTTTCTGCAAAGAAATTCTTTATCTTGCTTTGCACTTCGTCTATCTTAAATGGCTTCGTTATATAATCAGATGCTCCAGCTTTGATTGCTTCAACAGCATTATCAATCGTTCCGAATCCAGTTATTATTATAACACTTGTTCTGGGTTTAATTTGTCTTATATTTCTTAAAAGCTCCATCCCACCCATAACTGGCATTATAAGGTCGGTAAGAACAACATCATAATTATTTTTTTTTATCAGTTCAAGCCCCTTTTGACCATTATTAACAGAATCGACATTGTACCCCTCGCCTTTCAGTATTTCTTCAAGACCATTGCGCATATTTTCATCGTCTTCAGTTATAAGAATATTTTTCATCATACCAACTCAACAAAGATTTAATTTGAATTATATATTGTTTACTAATAAAATTAACATGTAGTGTAGTTAATGTACTGGAAGCTTTATTATGAATGTGGTTCCTTTTCCCACCTGACTTTTCACATCAATCGAACCATTATGACTTTTTATAACTCCATAGGATATCGACAGTCCAAGACCTGTTCCATCTCCCACATTTTTCGTGGTGAAAAAAGGTTCGAATATATTTGTCAGGTTCTTTTCTGGTATGCCGCAACCATTATCCGTTATGATGATCTCAACATTGTTATTTTTCAATCCTGTTTCTATCTTTATCTCTCCGTCATTCTTGAACGACTGGATCGCATTTGAGAGTAGATTCATTATTACCTGTTGAATCTGATGTAAATCGCAATTAATTTCGGGAAGGGTCTGAAACATTGTTGTTACTTTGACATCTTTCATCTGGTGTTTGAGGAGATTTAATGATTTTATTATCGTAGAATTGATGTCTGAAGGGGTCATATCAGGTGTCGATTGTCTTGCGAAATCAAGAAGACTTTTTACGATATTTGCTGCTCTGTTTGATTCATCATAGATGATATTTAGTTTATCCCTGTCACCTTCATCCTCTATCTTTTTCAGAAGCATCTGGGTATAAAGAGAGATATTACCTAGAGGAGTATTTATTTCATGAGCTACTCCGGAAGCTAATTGACCGATCGTGGCAAGTTTATCTGCCTGTAATAGCTGTTTTTCAAGTTGTTCTATGTCCTTTTGTTCCGTGAGATCCCTGATTATCTTGATTATTGCCACAGGTTTACCCAACTCATCTGAAAAAATAGAAGCGTTGATAAATACAGGAATGGTTTTTCCATTCTTATGTTTGACCTCTAGTTCTCCATTCCAGTGTCCTGTATTCTTCAGAACCGGTATAATCATTATATGTTCAGACTGCGTACATTCATTCAATTCATCAACATGTTTCCCTTTGAATTCTTCATTGGAGAAGCCATATATTTTCTCAACGGTTTTGTTGGAATAGATAATATGGCCGTTCAGATCGACTATTTGAACACCATCAGGTGCTTCTTCCAGAGCCAATGCAAAAATTTTAAGCACATTATTTGTTTTTTCGCGCTCATTGATGTCACTTAAAAGTTTGACTTTTTCCGTAATATTGTTATTTATGACAAGTATCTCTTTAGGTGCCCCTTCACTATCTCTTATGAGGGTCCAGCGACTTTCTACAATGAGCTCCTTACCCTCTTTTGTTATCTGATACAATTGCCCTGCCCATTCTCCGTTTTCTATTACCTCATTTGTTGCTTTGAAAAATACAGATGAATCTTCTTTGAACAATAGCTCATTGGCATTTTTAGTAATCATTTCTTCTTCTGTAAATCCATACAATTGAGATGCGCTTTTGTTCAAATAGGTTATGCAGTGTTCCATATTCCAAACAATAATAGAATCCTGTGCTTTATCAAGAAGTACGGCCTGATTTTTTACTTTATTTTCAGCGCTTTTGTGAGCTGCAGCTTCTTCTATATTGAATATATTCATAATGTTCCAGATGGACCAGGAAATCCCGATTGCATTGAAAGTACGAAAAATTTGAATCGGAACACCAAAAAAGGCAAAAAAATTCTGATTGTTTATCAATGAGGCCGGGAAAAAGTTATTTTCAGTAACTATCAATCCACCCAGAAAACTATAACTCATGAACATGATGGATGCAAATCTAAAATGTTTTTTTAGATTGAGCTGATCGATTTTCTCGGACTCGCTCAGATAATATAAATAAAATCCAATGCTAGTAAAAAGCATTGCTGGAAAACCCAGTAAATATTTTGATACGATTACAAATGTCTTTTGATCCAGATATTTATTAAAAAATAGATATATGGTTAATGTGAAAAATAAAATTAATATTAGTATAGGAAACCAGGTGGTCACCTTATTTTTGGTGACGTCATTGATTAATTTATAGCCGAATTGAAATAATAAAAAATACGCTAATACTAAAAATTCTGTGCTCACAAAAATCAAGTAAGTAGTTTCTCCCCTGATGTTTATTAGCATGTCCAGTAGTTCATGTATTCCATAAGTGATCCCAAAAAATCCAAGTAACCATAAAATTTTCAATAATTTATATTCGCTTTTCTCAGTAATCCCCAGCTGCAAGAATACGACAGCCCCGAGTAATATAAATGCAAGTCCATAAACTAAGTAGACAACATCCATATTTGCAAAGAAAAAGTCACGAAACATTCGTCATTCTCCAATTATATATTTTAATTAAGATAATCTAATATGAATAAATAGTTTTTCATAAAAATTGCCAAAAGCAGGAAATTAATCAGCCCTTGCAAAAACTAAATTAGTTGAAATAAATTTCAATAATATCCTTTTAATTGAATTAAAAATCAATAAAATCCGTTTTATTGAACTCTTTTTCAATACAAACCGATTAATTTAATTTTTTTCCAAATTAATACTATATACTCAACCAGTATAACATTCATTGCCGAAATTATACCCAAATTACACCCTAGTAATTATTAGAAACCTAATATTATTGGGGGAAATATGGAGTCGTAAATTAGGCCGGGTAAAGAAATCGTTTGAAGTTAATTAACTCAAAAATGACGATTTTATTATATATTTGGATTGAACAAAATAAAGGAGAAATAAAATATGGTGGACAAAAAAGTATTAATGATTCTTGCCATAGTAGCAGTTGGCTTATTCGCTATGCCGAATATACT
>JAHYJJ010000141.1:0-3605 GCA_019429165.1 Methanosarcinaceae archaeon
TATATACAACAAGAAAATGCTCACTTCGTTCGCATTAACTTGGACTACATAATCCTATAGATTATATACAATGAAAAAATCCTCGCAAATGCTCTGATTATATGAGTATATACTATAAAAAAGTCAATGTAGAAGAAATAACGAACGGGTAATAAAATATTGGGGGTGGAAGTGGGGGTGGTACGTAAAAGAATCCCCGTTCGTTATACTGTATATACACAATATCGATATATATATATCTGTTGCCCTATAAATATTATTCAATAAAATAATATATAATTGAATCAGGCACTATTTACACAAATCCAATATTCTAATTGCCAAATTTGCGGCATTCTCTCCGTTATCAATACCAACACTTGCAACAGGTACACCTTTTGGCATTTGTGCAATGGAAAGCAGTGCATCGAGTCCACCCAACTTTGAACTTACAGGTACGCCTATGACTGGTTTTTTGGTTTTTGATGCAATCACACCTGGCAGGGCGGCAGATAAGCCGGCGATGGCTATATACACTCTGGCATTACTGGATGCAACGTGTGCATCCAATTCATCGGGATTGCGGTGTGCTGAAATAACCTGTACGTCAAAGGAATATTTTGTTTTCTCAAGCACTGAAACAGCACGATCTGCGATCGGTTGGTCTGATTCAGAACCCATAATTATTGAAACATCAACCATTTTGTCATTCTCCATTTATTTCAGGGAAGATTTCCTTCACCACTCAATTCATGCTGGCGGTCGATATTCATCTGTATCAGTATTTTATATATCTCTTTAATAGCACCGGTATCAAGATTTCTCTCGGTGGCTTCATTGACTGCACGACTCAGGACAACCTGATTTTGATCTTCATCATTGATGGATTTGTCAATATGCTTTTTTGCTTCCAATACCTTTTCAGCCAATTTCACGCGTTTTTCGATAAGTGAGATAATCTCAATATCGATCTTATGGAGTTCTGCACGTATGTCTTCAAGTTTAATCTTAATCATCTGGACTCACCTATTCAACTATCACTGAGGCTCATTGCACCTTTATTATTGATCTTGGTCCTTATCACATTTCCGCTCATACTGGAGTTCCCCCATGCATCCGTGAGACTGCCCACCTTATCCTTCTCAACAAGTGCAGTATATGCAGGACCTGTGCCTGAAAGACTGACACCTTCAATACCCAATTCAAGCGCCTGCATAATTGGTTCCGTATCAAATCCAAGTGCACTGCAGTAGAGAAATCCGTTCAGTGTCATTGCACGCTCGTATTCACCCTCACGTGCAAGGCTATAAGCAATGTCCACCCAGGGTGCGATAAGTTTTGAACGGGAAACATTCGTCTGTGCGCTGAATGCTTTTTTGTCAGGTGCAAAAATGAGAACATCCATTTCTCGTTCAATCCTCTCTACGAGTTGCAGTTCCCTGTTGTCAGTAACCACGATACCGCCAAAGAATGATGCACAGGCATCATCAAATGCCCCTGTAATTGTGACACCTGCATCCTTTGAAGCCTGCACACCGATCCGCACCGCATCAAGCGGTTCCATGGACTCACCTATCGCATCAAGTGTTGCAAGGACAGCGGCATTTGCAGCAGCACTGCTGCTCTTTAATCCACGGGCGAGCGGAACTTCACTTCTTGTCGTCACCGTACCACCCATTTTTATACCAAAGTGGTCGAGCACAAGTTCAACCGACCTTTCAATAAGAGTGGTATCTCCATCCGGCATTCCTTCTATAAAACCGCGAATTGACGCTTCATTTTCTGAAAGTTCAACATCAGCAAAGGTTTTGAGGTCAATCCCAAACGCTGCGCCTTTCCACGTAGAGATAGCGTTTATTATTGTTCCTGCTCCCAAAGCGTAGGCGTGTCCTGTTAGTGTCATGGCTTGATCCGTTCTGCTCAAATGTTCTGTATTATCATTGTTCTTAAGATATTTAATTCAGTGACAATTAGATATATTGCAGGATTTTCAGTGCGGATTACGTAGGTATATAAGATATTTAAATAAATGGGCACGCTGAGTTAATATTATCCTGTTATGGTGGATGCCCGAAGGATCTTAAGAAATTTGAAACACATTACACAAAGGTTAATACTATTATAGTCAAATAGGATGCTAGTTTACAAATGGTTTGATATAAATGAAAGAATTGAAAAAACAACATTTTCTGGCAATTTTAGGTGGCATTTTTTTACTTGCCGGCATTGCGATGAATATGACTGGAAAAAATGGTTTTCCATTCATATATTTCGGGGTAGGGACATGGTTTGCCTCTGTGGTCTTCTATGCAACTGTATCAGTCCGTCAGATTATGCCATTCCTGATCGGTTTGATCGTGTTGCACACTGGTGTCCTGTTGATAATAAAAGGTGAATTGATCTATCCTACGGAATTCGGATTCATCACGTTTGTATGTGGAATTTTTATTTTGCTCAATTCCGGTTTTTCAGAATACATGAAGGGACGGAAGAACAAGTAATCGATGTACAAGGATCATATCGCATCGATCAACAACTTTGCCCATCCCAGTTTCTTCTTTTTCATGTCCGATACATTCACATCATCAAAATCAAACCCAACAAGCGTGATACTTACAGCACCGAACTCCTTTGCAAGATACACACACCTATCCCCATCTGTGAATCCACCAAAATTATAAACATTCTCGAGTGGATTCGCCTGTGTCGAACCTATTACACCCCTTAAACGGGGTACGTATTTTTTGATCTTATCGATGTTGTCACCATGTGCATGCACAACAGCCAACGCGCCTTTTTTATTTGCAACAATCTCTTTTTTAACATCGCCATCAAGGTCAGTTACAATGACATCAGAAACAACTCCCCTCCAAGCCATATCACAATTTCCAAACCTCCGATACTTTGAATAGAAAGGCGGGTTTTTGGTGGTCTATCACTCCGCAGAGATATTTTTAAAATGTTTTGTGTATCTGATGGCAAAAGATTATTGTAGAAATCAGGGTCATTTATGGGCTTTTCCATACAATACCAAAATCACCATGATAAGTAAAAATACTGTAAATCCAGGTGCTTCTTCTTCAACTGGTATAGATTCATATTCGAACACCACTGGAATATCTTTAACACCTAATTGTGTTGATTTATTATTGAGAATTTCATAGATATTATTAATGTACTTGTTTTCATCAAATGTTCCTTTTGCATTTGCATTAAATGAAATAAATAAGCATCCATCTGAACTGTAACCTGTCATTATGATGGGGCCACCGTTTTGTTCCATGTATGGTTTCAGTTCAACAGCAGATGAAGTCGCCATTCCAACTCGGTTGATTTTATCTAACCATATTTTTTTATCTTCTTCCAAAACCAACTCTGGCATTGTACCCCTGATATCAATCACATTAGGTTTATTCAAGAGTACCTGAAATTGTTCAGGCCCATAATCAGGAAGTTTTGAAATTTCCGCCCCATCATCTGCGTTTGCCATACCTATCGTAAAGACCACAAGTAGCAGTCCTAAAAATAGTTTTATTTTCATTGTTTTACCTCATTTTATTTATTCAAGAATCAAAATCACACAAGTTTTATACCAAGTTAAAACAAATATAACTTTGCCTTCTGGC
>JAHYJJ010000142.1:0-3563 GCA_019429165.1 Methanosarcinaceae archaeon
TTACAACTTACAACTTACAACTTATAATTACGAGGTAACACATGACAGATAAAGTTCAGGAAATCGAGGAGATCATTGGAAAATACAGAACAGCCGGAAAGATACTATCGCAGGTAAAGGAAGAAGCAAAGGACAAGATAAAGGTCGGTGCCAGAATTCTTGATGTTGCAAATTTCGTTGAGCAGAGGAGTATTGAACTTGGCGGTCAGCCTGCATTTCCATGCAATCTCTCACGCAATGATGAAGCGGCACATGCAACTCCATCTGCTGGTGATGAGTCCGTGTTTGGAAAAGACATGATAAAAATGGACCTTGGGGTTCATGTAGACGGTTACATCGCAGATGCAGCCCTGACCATTGACCTCTCCGGAAATCCCGATATCGTGAAAGCCTCAGAAGATGCACTTTATGCAGCTATCGACATCATCAAGAGCGGAATAGATACAAAAGAGATCGGGGCAATTATTGAAGATACCATCACAGGATATGGTCTTAAACCGATATCAAACCTGACCGGACATGGACTTGCACAGTATTACGCACATGCTCCTCCAAGTATCCCTAACAGGCACATCGATCACGGGGTTATACTCAGTGAAGGAGATATCATTGCTATCGAACCCTTTGCAACAGATGGTGCCGGAAAGGTATCAGATGGTTCATGGGCAGAAATATATCATGTTATTGGAAACAGGCCGGTTAGATTGCCTGCGGCAAGAAAACTCCTGAAACAGATGGAGCAGTACAAGACACTGCCATTTGCAAAGAGGTGGCTGGAACCCGAAAAACTCGATTTTGCATTGATACAACTTGAGAGAGCAGGCATTGTGACATCATACCCGGTGTTAAAAGAAGTAGAAGGCGGACTTGTATCCCAGGCTGAACATACGGTCATTGTAACAGATGATGGTTGTGAGATCCTTACTAAATAACCAACTTGGGAATACGTGAATTATGAAATCCGTGCATATCATTTGTTTAATAGCGGCTGTGATTGTCTTATCGCTTACAGCAACACCAGCATGTGCAGGTTTTAACTGGGAGAATAATATCACAGTGGATACACATGGTATGACATGGGGATATACGGAACAGTACACTGAAGAGAATTTTGTATTCTATAAGAGTTACATCGATTCCGATATCGGGAATAATGATGGCTATGTCAGTGCATGGGAATTGTTAAAGATGGATTCCATTACAAGAAAATCATTTTACGATTCTATCATGAAAGATATGGATGTCAGGATAAATGATTCGTCCAGTAATGTGCATTTGCAAGAGATCGATTCGTCCTTGTCCGAAGATACGCTTGGGAAAGTTTACAAACGTGGCGAGGTCACCAATTACTACACGGTCATGTATTCTTTTGACCGAACACTGACAGAACTTGGAACAAATATCTGGTTGCTTGCCGAACCTGAAACGAATATGACAGTTACGTTTCCTGCAGGAATTGAAGTTACATCCACAAAGGGATTCGATAATACCACAATAATTGTACACGATAGTATAGCAACGCTCACAGGTACAGTTGGTTTTGAGGGCGAGGTCACTATTGGTTATGCTGAAAATGCGACATTGAAGACATCTGCACCGAAACCCAATGGTAATTTAACATCTACACCGGATGCACCAGAGGATAAGCCAGTACCTCAATTGCCGTATAATCCTGTCGATGAAATTCTCAAATGGCTTGGTTTCGACCCAAAACGTTAATCTAAATTGAAATGGAATTTGAAGATATGATCATAGAACAGATAAAACTTGAGAATGGCACCGCACTTGGCCTGAAGTTTGAGATGCAAAACGCTCCGCTTCTTGTAATTAAGGCAGAGAAGGGATTTGTTATGTGCGGCTACCTTGATATTGCTATGGCAGATACACTTGGCGATGTTGCAATTCGGGTGAGGGGTGTCAACACTTTTGAGGATGTTCTGGATGCACAGGTTGTTGGTGCAACACAGGCAGCGACAGATCTTGGCATAGATATCAAGATGAATGCCAGAGATGCCCTTGAACTAATGTTCTAGTCTTTTTTCATTAACCTATTCTGATGTTATACGCTTTTGAACTATCCGGAGAGCACGGGGAATTGCCGCGTGCAGAGGTTCTTGCATGTCTTGACATTGCGGGTGCAGTGTACAGTGAGCATGCATTTTTTGACCAGTGTCTTGTTGTGGATATTGAGGGTATTTGTGGTATTTGTGGTATTTGTGGTATTTGTGGTATTTGTGGCATTGATGAAATTGATAGCACTAATTGCAGCGCCGACATTATTGATAAAAAAATGGAATGGTTTGCAGAGCGTTTGGCATTTTCCCATCATATAGTAAAGGTCGCAGGAATATGCGACACTGATATTGATACAATTATCGAGATGGCTGAAAAGTTTGATATCGGTAAACATATCGTTGCTGGTGAGACCTATGTTGTCCGTGCCAAACGGATACAGCACAATACTCGTGTCAATGGTGCGAATCTTGAAGGCAGGGTTGGAGGCAGCATTTACAGGAAAGGGTACAGTGCAGATATGAAAAACCCTGATGTTGAGTTTCGCCTGATCCTGACCGAGCGGTGTGTGTTCGGCTCGATCGTTGCATCGATTGACCGCAGTGCATACGAGGCACGGTCACCACAGAAAAAACCGTTCTTCTATCCGGGGGTTCTAATGCCTAGAATGGCACGCGCACTTGTGAACTTTTCAAAAGCCGGAGAGGGTGATCTTTTTTTTGACCCGTTCTGCGGAACTGCAGGGATACTTGTAGAAGCAGGACTTGTCGGGGCAGATGTGATGGGGGTGGATGTTCAGGAAAAGATCATAGGCGGTGCGAAGATGAACCTTGAAGCGTTCTTGCCTGATTATTCGCTTTTTGTAGGCGATGCATGCAGGATTCCGCTTGTGGATGGATGTGTGGATGCGATCGTGACCGATCCGCCGTATGGGCGTTCGGCTACGATAAGAGCGGAGTCGCTTGACCACCTGTACGCGCATTCTTTTGCCGAGATGTACCGTGTGCTCAAAAGCGGGAAAATGGCTGTAGTTGTATCCGAGCAACCTGTGGACGGGTTTGCCCGCGATGCCGGGTTTGTTGTGGCGGAGACATATTTACAGAAGGTTCATAAGAGCCTTACGCGGAGAATTTTGGTTTTGCGCAAAGAATGATCTGGGGTGCAATTGATTTTGTAATTAAGCGTTTGATAGGGTTTTGCCGGATCATAGTTCCTGATATTCACTCTATTTTTTATCTGAAAAGTGGATTTACGCAGGATGACAACGTTTGCTATTTATACATCATCCGATGTTTTTAGAAAGTATCTAAATATTACCATGAGAAGTGATTTTAATGGAAATAAATAAAGATAAACAAGAAATTTTTACTCTTGTGGTATCAAGAGATGAGCTCATAGAAATGCAAGATGCTCTTGGATTACGATGTCTTTATTTCGATTCACTAAACAGGAAGAAAGCTTCAATCGCAAGGTCTAAATCGGTGTTAGATGATGGTGAAACAATCAAAAACGACAAACGTTTTGTTGAAGACAAAATTCGTAATATGTAC
>JAHYJJ010000143.1:0-3561 GCA_019429165.1 Methanosarcinaceae archaeon
GTGGGTGTTTTGTTTTAAATTCGGGGGTTTATTGTGATTTTTAATTTTTCAGAGGATTCGATTTTATTGAATTCAAGTGTGATGTTTAGATAAAATGTCGAAATTTAATTAAAGGACGGCCTCTATATACAACAAGAAAATGCTCACTTCGTTCGCATTAACTTGGACTACATAATCCTATAGATTATATACAACAAGAAAATTCTATAAACTATATACTACGAGAAAATCTTCGCTATGCTCGGATTTACTCAAACTACATGTTTATAAAACATATACTATTAAAAATAGTGGAATACGCTGAAAGCGATTGAAAATTCAATGTGTATGGTAGGGTAACGCCGCACGATGCGTGTGTGGTAGAATCATTTTTATCATGAACTAATTGAACACTCTGCGCCATGACGTTGCACTGTATCTAAACAAAAAAGAAAACACCGCAGTTGAAAAACGTCAACTACTCATCTCTTTATGGCAGAGACAAGTTCCTCTATTTTTGACCTAACATCCTTTGTCTCTTCGACAATGGTCCCCGTCACGATCATATCAGCACCTGCCATGGCACTCATTTTAGCTGTTGCACCATCGCGGATACCGCCACCAACAATCAGTTTGTTGTCCCCAAGTGCATGTTTTACCATACCTATCATTTTTGGATCGATCGGTTTATCTGCGCCTGAACCTGCTTCAAGATACGTATAATGCATTCCCAAGTACTTACCCGCAAGTGCATAAGCCATAGCAATTTCCGGTTTATTCTGCGGGATCAATCTTGCGTCACCGACCCATCCAACTGTTCCGCCCGGTTCAACTATCAAATACGCCATTGAGAGGGTCTCAAGTCCGTACTTATAGACGAGTGGCGCACCCATTGCCTGATTAGTTGTAATAAAATTCACATCACGTGAGTTCAACAAACTCATGAAAAATATAGCATCGGCATGTATACTTACGCCGCTTGCATTGCCAGGAAAAAGTATTGTAGGCTTGTCAGTCTGCTCTTTGATCTTGAGCAAAGTCTGGTCTAACAATACCCCGCCGGCTCCGGTTGAACCCCCGACCATAATGGCATCCGTGCCCCCCTCAACTGCTGCGAGAGCAATCTCGCCAGCCTCTTGCGGGGATTGTGATGCCGGATCTAAAAGAGTTAAGTGAACCGTACCTTCACGTTTTACAATATCATTTAGGTACTCTTCCACTTGCATGAATTAGATCAGCTACTCCTTACTTCCTTGGATTTTGTGCGTAAGTTCTTGTAACCGCATTTTCTACAACGTGTTGCTCTAACCGCATTTCTTGCGTTGCATTTCATACATATCTTTTTATTAAGTATCTTTGCCTCTGCTTCCGGAAATCTTCCCATGGTCTCACCTGTGATTATGGTATAATTATAATTTATCTAATTAATAATATGATTTACTTAGTAATATGACATCATAAATAAGAATGTCATTGGCTGGCTACATATATCTCAAAACATATAATGGTTTTGGGACTATTCAAGCCATTTGACATAATACAGTTGATCATTACTTAAGATATTCATTGATCGTATGTGCCGCCACCATAGGTGGTGGAAGCTCTTCTGTGAGTGGGAATATTAACACTGATAGTGTCGAGACGTGTTTATTGGCTGGTTTTTTCGGTAAATCTTGAAAATGCACCTTCTATATACCCCTGTGTCATCCTGCACCCAATGGGATGGGCAACAATATTTGCTGAAAAATCACATCGACTTTTGGACGCGGTTCTTGATTACGCAGAAATTGATACAGGGCTTGTGGAATTATTTGAGGTGTGTCAAAGTCAAGCACTTGACTCGAATGTGAATCGAAAGAAATTAATGGATAAATGGAGGGCCTAAATAATTACCAATGGAGTTATATTAGAGTTAGGGTTAGAATTACAGTAATATCAATTTTTTAATGTATGTGGACTCATAAACTATGAAACGCGCAATACTTGTACAGCGAAATGACTCCATAATCGATGAGTCGAAAAACTTGCGGCAACTCATTGAATTGCAGGATCTGATAAGATCTGCCAATTACGAGGTAGTTGGCAATGTTGTACAAACAAGAGGGCCTGACCGAAAGTACCAGATCGGGCGTGGGAAAGCTGAAGAACTTGCCTTGATGGTGGAAGAGCTGGGTGCTGATGGGATCATTTTTTCCAACCAGTTGAGTACAACGCAAATATACAATATATCCGAAACCTGCAAGTGTGAAGTAATTGACAAGTTCCAGTTGATTCTTGAAATATTTGCTAAACGTGCAATTACAAAACGTGCTAAACTTCAGGTCGAACTTGCAAAACTCCAGTATGAACTTCCAAAAGCAAAAGCAATCGTATCACTTCTTAAAAAAGAAGAGCGCCCCGGGTTTATGGGACTCGGTAGTTATGAGGATTCGTATGAGCAGGATATAAAAAGCAGGATAAGCCGAATACGGAAAGAACTTGCAAGTGTCCAAAAAGACAATGAAACGCTTAGAGTCAAGAGGCATGAACGTGGTTTTTCAATAGTGGCGCTGGCAGGTTATACGAGTGCCGGAAAAAGTACCCTCTTCAATACGCTTGTAGATGAAGATGTGCACGTTGATGATATGCTTTTCACAACACTTCTACCAATAACACGCGCACTGAATATCTTTGGGCGCCGTGTACTTTTGACTGATACGGTTGGTTTTATCGAAAACCTGCCACACTGGATGGTTGATGCGTTTCGTTCAACACTGGAAGAAATATTCCTTGCCGATGTCATCCTGCTGATCGTTGATGCCAGTGAATCTCCCGACATCATGCGACAAAAACTTGTAACCTCACATGATACGTTCTGGGAACGGATCGAAGGAGTGCCTATCGTCACTGTACTGAACAAGGTTGACAGAATTACAGATGATGAACTGAAAGAGCGACTCGAAAGTGTAGGGTATCTTGCTCCAAATCCTGTTGCTGTCTCTGCAATAAATGGCCTGGGGTTAGATGAACTTAAGATGGAGATATACAATAAACTCCCAAAATGGAAACGAGATACGGTATCATTACCAATGTCAGAATATGGGATGTCAATTGTATCATGGTTGTTCGATGAAAGCATTGTGCACAACATTAGTTACAAAGACAGGATCATAGTTGATTTTGAAGCACGTGATGAGATTATCAAAAAAGCAAAGGGAATCGAATTAAAACCGGAATCAGAACATACACTTACATAATCGGTGCATTTTTCTTAATGTCATTACAATTTGTTCGTAGTACAACGAAACACATATATCCTATAAAGTTGTAAGTATATATGCGAACGGGTAATCATTTTTGTGTAAATCTATTCTATACCACCACCATACACATATCTCCCTCAATGCACGTTCGCATCCCCTCTATTTACTTATATTTCAATTCGATGTAAATTATCGGAAACTATATACGTAATTAAATAATAATAATAATAATAATAATAATAATAATAATAATAATAATAATAATAATAATAATAATAATAATAATAATAATAATAATAATAATAATAATAATAATAATAATAATAATAATAATAATAAT
>JAHYJJ010000144.1:0-3553 GCA_019429165.1 Methanosarcinaceae archaeon
CATATTACCATACATTGTTATCGGACTCGTTATTATTGCAATACTTGCATTCCCATTTGTGCAGAAGAAAATGAAAAAAGAAGATGATGAAATTTTCGTGGAAAGTGCAAGCACATTTAAAGAGGAAGAAATAGAAGAGGAAGAAATAGAAGAGGAAGAAATAGAAGAGGAAGAAGAGAACGATTCTGAAGAGTATGAAGACAAGTTGAATGTTGACGAAGACGTCACCGTGAAAGAAGAACCTGACCTCGATGAACTGGAAACCCGATATGATGCCATCCTTTCATTATTGAGCGAGATCAAAGCGGACAGGGATAATGAGGAAATCAGTGACGAAGAATATAAGACATTGTCCAGAAAGTATAGATCAGAAGCCATCGACCTGATGAAAGTAATCGATGAACTCCAGGATGAACTGGAAGAATAAAAGATAGAGTTCACCACCTACCATACCAATATTATGAGACTCGATGTATACCTTGTAGATACAGGTCATTTCAAATCAAGAGGTCGTGCAAAGCAGGCAATAATTAAAGGGTACGTGAAAATAAACGGCAATGTCACAAGAAAACCTGCAAAAGACGTATTAAATGAGGATAATATCGATGTTACAGAAGGAATGGACAAACCTGCAGGTTATTTCAAACTTGAATATATCCAGGAACAGACCGGAGTAATAAAAGAAGGTGACCATATACTTGACCTTGGGTCAAGTGCCGGTGGTTTTCTTACATTCGCAGCAGAGATCGCAAAAAATGTGAGAGGGATCGAGTTCAGTAAAGATTTTCGCCCTGAACTTGATAATGTCTCATTTGAAAATAATAATGTTTCAGTGATATTTGGGGACGTGTTCAAAATCCCGCTTAATGAACTATCGCCAGAGAAAGTCGATGTTATCTTAAGCGACCTGACCCTTGAACCGACAGATTCCCTTGAAGCACTTGAAAGAATGATGCCACTGTTAAAAGATGGGGGCAGATTGCTTCAAGTAATAAAGATCAAGAATCGTGAAAACAGGAAACCTATTTTGAGTCAAATCGAGTCAATGGGGCTTACTATAACTGATGTGTTGGAATCTAAAAAAGAAGAAATATATATTGTAGCAAGTAAAATGGGAACTAATGGGGAAAAATGACATCTTTAACTGCGACAATACTTCCAACAACCTGAAAATATGTGGGAGTGGCTCACCAATCTACCTATTTGTTGCAGGGCTGCATGGTGATGAGTGGCGGCAAACCTCGGAACTTCTTTTGAACATAAATCCGCCGGAAAATGGTACACTCGCAGTTATCCCGATTGTGAATGATGGGGAGTATATTTCCACACTAGATGACCAATATTACATTACCCTCGGCAGCAAGATAATTGATGCAGTTGAAAGTCTGCATCCAGATGTGTATGTGGAATTACATTCATATTCAGCATATAATTTCGCAAAACTGACTGATGGTGAACGCATAAACAAAACAGGAGTTCCTGCATATATCGAACTTAGAGATGGTGTGCTTTTGGGATCGGTCGCACCATACATACGACTCAATTATTTTTCAATGGATGCCCTATGTATTTCTTTTGAGATCCAAAAGGATAGTGAACGATCAATACATTTTGCTGAAGAACTGCTTGATGTTGTAAAAAACTGCATTAAGAGAGATGATTTTGTTGAATATCTCGAAAAGATGTTTTCCTCACAGGCAAAAAGGGCTATTGAAAATTATAAAAAATTCTATGGTTTATAAGGGATAAATATTGGCCTTACAAACCATATATTTAATATTTTAATTCAAATTTATATTTAAAATTTGACACTTATCTGCGGTTCTCAAGTAGAGGTGCAGACATTCCATCATAGTTGTGTATATTGTGCTCACGTTTAACATCCTGTATGTCTTGTCTCTGCGCTCTTAATACATCATCAATGCGAAGCACCATTGTTGCGGCTTCAGATGCGGATTTAATTGCCTGTGTCTTTACCCTTAGAGAATCAACAATGCCATTTTCAAGCATGTCCTCGATCTCACCAGTGAACACATTCAGTCCAGCGTTCTTCATGTTGCTGTGTTTGGCGCGCATATCAAGTATCATGTCAATAGAGTCATATCCTGCATTGGTTGCAAGTGCTTTTGGTATTGCTTCAATCGCATCTGCAAATGCAGATATTGCCATCTGTTCACGCCCACCAACCGATGCTGCATAAGCACGCAATCTAAGTGCAACATCTATCTCAGAAGCACCGCCGCCGGGTACAATTTTCCCGTCTTCAATGACGTTCTTCACAACACGTAGCGCATCATCAAGACTGCGCTCGATGTTGTCGGTCACATGATCTGTGGCACCGCGCACAATTATGGTTACTGATTTCGCATTTGTACATTCCTTGATGTAGGTCTTCCCGACTTCGGATGCGCCTATCTGTTCGACAAGTCCTGCACTTCCAAGGTCATTTGCCTCGATCTCATGAACATTGCGAATTATACGTGCACCAGTGGCGCGTGATATGTTCTTCATTTCGTTATCTTTCACGCGGCGTGTCGCATAAATGTTATTCTTTTGCAGGTAATGTAATGCAGGATCGTCAATATTTTTAGAACATAATACGACATTAGCACCGCTTTTTACAATCGCATCGACCATATTCTTAAAGTAAGATTCTTCCTGTTCAACAAATGCAATCATATCATCTGCAGATTGGATCTGCACTTTTGATTTATTAAAGGTTTTACCAAGATCAAGAGGTGTATCGATAAGTGCGATCTTTGCGTTCTCGATCCTTGATGGCATGTTTTGAAGAAGACGCCACTTATTGAGCACAACCCCTTCGACAAGTTCTGTTTCATCGATCTTGGAACCTGAATCCTGTATGATAAGTATGTTATCATCGATGTTTATTGAACCATTACCCCTGATTGCAAGTACAGCATCCACACATATTGATGATAGGAAATCACCATGCGCTTCGATCGCTTTACCTGTGATCGATGTTTTTGCGATCTTATTAAGAATCTCTTTGTCATCTGCTGTTACGGATATCGCAAAATCCTCAAATAGAGATATAGCCTTTTGTGCGGCTAACCTATATCCTTTTACAATAATAGCAGGATGAACACCTATATCGACCAGATCCCGTGCATTTTCAAGAAGTGTGCCTGCAAGTATGACTGCACTTGTTGTGCCGTCACCTGCGATCTTCTCTTGTGTACGTGCAACCTCAACAATCATTTTCGCTGTCGGATGCTCGATAGCCATCTCTTTGAGAATGGTCGCACCATCATTTGTAAGAACAATGTCACCAATTTGATTGACAAGCATTTTATCCATGCCCATTGGTCCCAGTGTTGTTTTTACAATGTTTGAGACTGCCTTTGCTGCATCGATATTCATGGACAATGCATCCCTGCCTCTTGTGCGCTCTTTACTCGGATCTATGATAACAATTTGCTGACCGCCATATTGCCCTGCCATTGATTTTAAGCCTCCTGATATAAGATTAATGTTAGATTGAAATAGTAAATGAAACAGATTTAACTGTGTGTGGTTCTATAAATAGGTT
>JAHYJJ010000145.1:0-3540 GCA_019429165.1 Methanosarcinaceae archaeon
CGATCACTATGATCGCTTTCACGATCGGTGCACTTGGTATGATTGGAATGCCGCCTGCTGGTGGATATGTTACTAAGTGGTACCTGCTGCTCGGAGCGGCTGAACTGGATCAAATGATACTGGTCGGAGTGCTGCTATTAAGTGCAGTGCTAAATGCTGCATATTTCTTCCCGGTCGTGTATATAGCGTTCTTCAAAGAACCGGATCATGAACTGGAATATAATGAAGCCCCGATGTTCATGCTGGTACCAATTGTCATTACTGCGATCATCTCGATCATATTCGGGGTGTGGCCGGATGCACCAGGATTTTTCTATGACATAGTCAGTATCGCTGTTGCAAATGTTACCGGAGGGATCTGATATGTGGTTTTTGGAGAAATGGCTGGACAATCCGCGTACTGTTAAAAAAATGGTTTATGTATTTTACATAAGCCTCATAGCTGTCTGTGTTCTCGGGGTTGTAGTGCAATTTGCAGAACCCGCGGAACATGGAACAACGACACACGAAGAAGTGCCACAAGAGCACATTGCAGAAGATGAAGAAGCAACGGCGGAACATGTTACAGAGGAAGAACATGCACCATTTGCATTCGAGGAGATACCTGTCTTTAGTGCATTATTTGGGCTAATTATGTGTGCCGTGCTTGGTCTTGGTGCCAAGGCATACGGACATAAAATAGTTATGAAAGAGGAGGATTATTATGACAGGTGATATTTTTACAGTGCCTCCGGCTTTGATATTCATAGTCGGGGCATTGTTTATCCCCCTTTTTAAGGGAAAGATACAGAAAGCATACCTGCTTTTTGTTCCCGCTGTTGCCATTGTTGATGTATATTATATGCAGCCGGGAACCTACTGGATACACCATTTCCTTGAGTATGACCTGATCCTTGGCAGGGTTGACCTGCTAAGTAAGTGCTTTGCCTACATATTTGTGATCGCAGCCCTTACCATCACGCTGTATGGATTGCGTGTGAAAGAAGCAGGACAACATGTTACTGCCTTCCTGTATGTCGGCAGTGCCCTTGGTGTTGTATTTGCAGGTGACCTTCTGAGTATGTACATCTTCTGGGAAGTTATGGCATGGACATCTGCCTTTTTGGTGTGGTACCGCCGTCGGCAGGCTTCGATCGATGCCGGGTTCAGATATCTTTTATTCCACGTCACAGGAGGCGTTCTGCTACTTGGTGGTATTATCCTCTACATACAGGAAAGTGGCGGCTCAATTGCATTTGGTGCATTTGATTATGTATCCCCTGCCACGATACTGATATTCCTGGGCTTTGTAATCAATGTTGCAGTACCACTGCTCCATACATGGATGCCTGATGCATACCCTGAAGCTACCATCACAGGTGCGGTGTTCATGAACGCATTTACAACCAAGACAGCATTGTATGTGCTTGCCCGCAGTTTTGCAGGGTTCACTATCGATGGTTTCGCAATCCTTATGTGGCTCGGTGCCATTATGGCTTTGTATGGTGTTGTATACGCGATACTTGAGAACAATATCAGGAGACTTCTTGCTTACCATATCATGAGCCAGGTCGGCTACATGGTGTGCGGTGTAGGGATCGCTGCAAGTGCTACTGGTATGTTGAGCGAGATGGCATTGGATGGTGCAGTTGCACTTGCGTTCAGTAATATCCTTTACAAGGGTCTGCTGTTTATGTGTGCAGGTGCGATCATTTACATGACAGGTAAGACCAAGCTCACAGAACTTGGCGGACTATACCGGGTTATGCCGCTTACGATGATCCTCTACATGATAGGAGCGCTTTCGATCTCTGGTGCACCGTTCTTTAATGGTTTCGTTACGAAATCCATTGTCATACATGCAGCAGAACTTAGCAATAATATGGCAATCTTCCTGATGCTTGAGCTTGCCGCGGTTGGTACCTTCCTCTCAGTCGGGTTGAAACTGCCGTACTTTGCATTCTTTGGCAAGGATGCCGGCATTAAAGCAAAGGATCCGCCCCTTAACATGCTGCTTGCTATGGGAGCCACTGCATTTATGTGCATACTCTATGGTGTACAACCTTCCCTGTTGTATAATATACTTCCATACCCCGAAGCTCTCGCTGATTATGCACCGTATGCAGCCGGAAGTGTAATCAAATCACTCCAGTTGCTCCTGTTCACGTATGTGGGTTTCCTGTTACTTAAGAAGAAACTGCATCCGGAGAACACGATCAGCCTTGATGTGGATTGGTTCTACAGAAAAGGTGGTGCACTGTTCATGTGGTTCATCAACAATCCGCTTGCAAGAGCTACAAAGTGGACGATCGATGTAACCCTTGCTGTGAAGGACCTTGCATCATGGTTTAGCAAGAACCCTGTTGAAGCACTTGGTATTATTACTGATACTATTTGCCTGAAGGTTCTTAATGTATGTCAGGGAGTATCAGCAGAAGAACAGAATGCAAGAAAAATACTAAACGCCCGTCTTAAACAGTATCCGGGAGAGCCTGTACGCAGGGAACCGATTGGGGTTTCCGTATTGCTTGGTACACTCTTTTTGTTTGCGTATCTTGTGATCTATGTGCTCACCCCCCACCTTTCTGTGCCCATAATGTTCGGGCTTGGACTGGTTGCTGTGTTCGCAGGTATCGGGATAAGGTTACGAGAATTGGTGCAGATTGCCGGGTGATGCCTCTTTGAGGCACATCCGGTTTGCTTTTTTTATAGTATAAATTTTATAAATATATAGTGCGAGTTAATGCGATGAAGTGAGAATTATTTGGGTTTTAACTATAAACCGTTCTTTTTACAAAAATATCAAAGAGTATGGAAAATTGTTTATGTAAGTAGTTCAACTTCTGGTTATACATATAGTAAGGAGTTATCAAATGAATAATCCTATTTTTGATGCTTTGTTCAAAAAAGTCGAGAGCGAACCTTATGCCAGAAAACTTGGTATGGAATTGGTGAAACTTGATCCTGGCTATTCGCTTGTGAAAATGCTCTATTCAAAGGATATGGACAATATTTTTGGGATGGCACATGGTGGTGCAATCTTTTCTTTGATCGATGAAGCGTTCGAAACATCTGCAAACTCCCATGGCACAATTGCTGTTGCTTTGAGTGTAAATGTATCTTACATTAAACCGGCAGTACAAGGAGATATTCTCTTTGCAGAAGCAAAGGAGATCAGCAGATCTTTTAAGATCGGTACTTATGAAATAAGAGTTACCAACGATAAAGATGAACTTATTGCCACCTGCCAGGCAGTTGCGTACAGGAAAAAGGATAAACTGCCTTTTTTGGATCTACCGTAACATTAATTGTGAGCGGGTTGGGAGTTTGGGTTAGTATAGGAGTGAAGTGAAAAAATATTTCCGCTCACAGTGAAGTATTATAATCAATTGTATATAAATATGGTGAAATGACATTATTTTTATTATACCACCCCGCAAGTATAATTTAGAACTGTAGATAAATACATGTGACATTAAAAAAAATAAATATAACTTCTTGCAAGTGTAATTCAAGCCACAGAGGGCACAGAGTACACAGAGAGAAAGTTGCTACAACCTC
>JAHYJJ010000146.1:0-3535 GCA_019429165.1 Methanosarcinaceae archaeon
GCATGGGTTTGATGGAGCGTATAAGTATTCCTGTACTGACACCAGATAGATGTGCAAGTAGTATGAAAAAAATGATGAACACTCCCAAGCGAGGGAATGTGAATGTCTGGAGTACAAGAATGCTTATGACCATTAACGTGACCAGTTTTGTACGCGGGTCAAGTCTGTGCAATGATGAATTGCCATGTATGTAGGACAGGAAAAGTTCATCCATTGCCGGAAGTCTCCGTTTTACTTTTATCATGCGCTTGTATTGCTTGAGTTATCTCCAAAAGTGCATCATCAACTGTAAAAACGTTACCGTTCACATCGAACCCTTTTGCTTTGAGTTTCCTCATAAGACTGGTGATGGCAGGAATGGGCGATTCCACGGATGCCAGATACTCTTTCGGTGTGCCTACAAACTCGATCCTGCCATTGTTCATGGAAACGATCCTGTCTGCAATCGGCAGGATCTCTTCTATTCGCTGCGTAACGTATATTATTGTTTTTCCGCCTTGATGGAGTTGCGTAATTGTATCAAGCACATTGCGTCTTGATCCGGGGTCGAGCATGGATGTTACTTCGTCAAGAACAATGCACTGGGGTTCCATTGCGAGCACGCCTGCAATTGCAGCGCGCTGCATCTGGCCACCACTCAGTGCTTTTGGTGCATGGGTCTTGTATTCCAGCAGATCGACCTCGCGGAGTGACCTGTCTACCCGTTCACGTATTTCATTTTGCGGTAGTGCAAGGTTCTCGGGACCGAATGCAACATCTTCTTCAAGGGTCGTGCCAACGAACTGGGTCTGGGGATTTTGGAACACCATTCCGACAGTTTGCCTGATATTCCAGACATTGGAAGTGTCAGTTGTATCCATTCCAAATACAGAAATAGAACCCGATGTGGGCATAAGGAGTGCATTCAGGTGTCGGACAAGTGTGGTCTTACCACACCCGTTCTTTCCTATAAGCGCTACAAATTCGCCTTTTTCGATGGAAAGATCTACACCATCAAGTGCGAGGGTTCTATCGGGATATGTGTAACTTAAGTTATTGATCCGGATCATAATGTTTTAATTATATCTCATATTTTGATGCGATATAAGCGGCTACTGATATCTTCAAAAAATCACCGATCAGGAAAGGAAGCATGCCCCCACCAATCGCCTGTATAGGAGTTAGATTTGCGACAATTACCAGTTGTGTGACGCCAAACAGGTATATTACGCCAAGCCCGATGGTCATGAAAACAGCATTTTGCAGGATATTCGAGGTGCCTGTTCTGTCTGACAGTAAACCAATGACAAAAGCTGCTGCTACAAAGCCGATCAGGTATCCGCCTGTGGGTCCAAATAATACTCCAAGTCCTGACGAACCGCCTGCAAATACTGGAATTCCTACAATTCCAAGAAGCAGATATACGACCATGCTTATTGTTCCCCATTTGCTTTTTAGCATGGCTCCTGCTAAAAAGATAAATAATACCTGAAGTGTTATCGGAACTGGCCCGATGGGGATTGGTATTTTTATGTACGCACCAACGGCTGTCATTGCTGCAAAAAGCGAGGCAAAGACCATTTTTCTTAAATTCTGTGCATTATTCATGGAACTAAGATCTATATTGTTAACCACATTTAATTAAATGGTTAACATTGTTCTTAAATCTTACTGCCTACATCCGGCATGTATGCAGGATTTTTGACGAAAAAATAAAATAAAAAGAGATGCCGGATGATGTTATCCGGCAAAGTATAGTTTTGATCTGACTAATTTAAACTCAGAAGTCCATGTCTGCCTGATCTGGCATGCCACCTGGTGGGAGGCCTGATCCGCCGGCACCCGGCCTTGCTGCTACGACATCATCTATTCTAAGGATCATAACTGCTGCTTCTGTGGCTGCATTGATTGCCTGGGTTTTGATTCGGAGTGGTTCTACAACATTGTTTTCCCACATGTCGATTATTTCACCTGTATAGACGTTGAGTCCTGCATTCTTGTTGCCCTGTTCGTGCTGGGCGCGAAGTTCGATCAACTTGTCGATCGGGTCAAGTCCTGCATTTTCTGCAAGTGTCTGGGGGATGATCTCAAGTGCATCTGCAAACTTGCTTACGGCAAGTTGTTGTCTGCCTTTGAGTGTTGCAGCATATTCTTTGAGCCTGAGTGCGAGCTCGATCTCGGGTGAGCCGCCGCCAACAACGATCTTCCCGTCTTCAAGAGCAACACCGACAACCCTGAGGGCATCGTTTAGTGCACGCTTAAGTCCTGCAACAACCTGATCTGTACCGCCGCGAAGGATTACTGATACGGTTCTTTCGGTCTTGCATTTGGTGACAAATGTCATCTTTGGGCCACCAACGTCATTTTCTGCTACAAGTCCTGCGAAACCAAGATCTGCTTCGGTGATCTCATCAAGGCTCTGGATGATATTTGCACCGGTTGCTTTAGATAATTGATCAAGATCGCCTTTCTTTACCCTTCTAAGGGCATAGATGCCGGCTTTTGCAAGATAATGTTGTGCAAGGTCATCAATACCTTTTTGGCAAAATACTGCAGTTGCACCGCTTTTTATAACTTTGTCAACAGAGTCCTTGAGCATTTTCTCTTCCTGGTCAAGGAATAACTGCATCTGACCAGGTGATGTGATCTTGATCTCAGAGGTTTTATCTGTTTTCTTGTGTTCAATTGGAGTGCTAAGGATCAGTATTTTTGCGTTTTCTACTGAATCAGGCATGTTTGGGTGTACCCGGTCCCTATCGATCACAATACCACTGACCAGCCTTGAATCCTGTATGCTTCCGCCGACCTGTTTTTCGATCTTTATGTCATAAGCATCAAAGATTATGCCGGAATCGGTCTTTTCAGCAACTGCTTTTACTGCATCTACAGCAAGTCTGGACAGGCTTTCTTTGTATGCTTCCGCACCTTTTCCTGTGATTGCGGTTGATGCGATCTTTATAAGAATTTCATCATCATCAGGGGAAACTTTGATCGTGATACTGTCAAGGATCTCAGCAGATTTTTTTGCTGCAGCCCTGTAACCTTCAGAGATCATTGTTGGGTGTACACCTTTCACAATAAGTTCTTCTGCCATTGATAAAAGTTCACCAACAAGGATAGCTGCGGTTGTGGTACCATCTCCAACTTCGTCATCCTGTGTCTTTGAAACCTCGACGATCATCTTTGCAGCCGGATGTTGGATGTCCATCTCTTTAAGGATGGTTGCACCATCGTTGGTAATTACGACATCGCCCATTCCGTCAACGAGCATCTTGTCCATACCTTTTGGACCAAGTGTTGAGCGCACTGCGTTTGCAACTGCTTTTGCTGCTAAGATATTATTACTCTGGGCATCTCTGCCCTTTGTTCTCTGGCTTCCTTGTGCCATAATATAGATTGGTTGTCCTGACAAATTATAACCTCCTTATTATTACAATTAGTGAATTTATGATATTGATCTAAATATTCAATCAAAAAATGATTGTATTTTTTCTCGTAGTATATATTCTATGAATATATGGTGCGAGTCAATCCGGGCATAGCGGGGATTTTCTCG
>JAHYJJ010000272.1:0-3509 GCA_019429165.1 Methanosarcinaceae archaeon
AAAAAACGGGCCCGCCGCGATTCGCAACCCCGATTACGCTTCGGGAGCGCGATCCGAGATATCTCGCTTCGCTTGATACCTCACAAAAATGATACAAATGACATCAAACGGGCCCGCCGCGATTCGCAACCCCGATTACGCTTCGGGAGCGCGATCCGAGATATCTCGCTTCGCTTGATACCTCACAAAAATGATACAAATGACATCAAACGGGCCCGCCGCGATTCGAACGCGAGTCAATGGGTGTCTTCATAACCTACAATGCAGTTATTTCGAAGCCCATTAGGATGTCCTGGCTACCCTACGAGCCCGCAGGATAGTCTCTTGATGGAAATAAGATGTATTAAAGTTTTCCACATAAAGTCGAACCGCAACCCTCTTATTTGATTGCTTTGTTTCAAATTAGCATGACAAAAAAGGAAAAACAGACAGTAGTATTGTTTAATCCCATGCCTGTGAAACATCAGGTTGCTATAGTAAACAAAAAAACAACTTCGCTTCAGGTTCCTCTTGTAAATGTTCCTCTTTCCCTTCTGGCTATTGCAAGGATGGTCCGTGATGATTTTGATGTTCGTATCATCAATGCTGTGGTGGATACCAATTACGAAGAACTTATTCTTGACGCGTGCAAGGATGCGGTCTGTTTTGCTGTAAGCAGTATGACCTGCTATCAGATCCGCGATGGTATGAATGTATCTGCGGTTGTCAAGGAACGATATCCTGATATGCCTGTTATCTGGGGCGGTTACCATCCCTCAACTCAGGTTGAACAGACGCTTCAAGATCCTAACATAGATATTGTTGTCATCGGGCAGGGTGAATTGACCTTTAAGGAAGTTGTTGGCAGGCTTGTGAAAGGACAATCTCTTGATGGTGTGGCGGGTGTTGCTTACAAGGATATGGGTGTGGGTATGGATACGAATAAGGATGGGGGTGCAGGGCATATAATTACAAACCCCCCTCGCGGTTTTACTGACATTAATGAGTTCCCACCAATTCCCTATGACATGGTGGATGTGGAGGCGCACGTCAAGGGCTACAAGTTCGGGGAGAGATGTCTTGATTATTATATCAGCCAAGGATGCGCGGCAGGGTGCAGTTTCTGTTCTGAACCGATCTTTTGCGGCAGGAAATGGACAGGTCTTGAACCTGAGACTGTAGTTTCGGAACTTGAACATCTCGCAAAGACCTACAATATTGATACATTTATGATACGGGATAGTGATTTTTTTATCAATGTGAGCAAGGTGAAAGAGTTGTGCAATCTCCTGATCGCTAAAAACCTCGGGATTCGGATGACAAGTGTCAATGGTCGGATGGAGCAACTTTACCGTATGGATGATGAGGTCTGGGCACTTGCACGAAAGGCAGGTGTGCGTGAGGTTTTCATTGGTGTTGAAAGCGGCTATCAGGATGCGTTGGATGCTATGAACAAGGGCGCAAAGGTGTTCCAGAGCAAGATATGTGTGGAACAGTGTATCAAGCACGATATCGATGCCCGCGCTTCATTCATGGTGGGAATTCCGGGTCTGGATACCGGAGAGGAGATCAGGCACACATTTGAAGCGATCCATCATATGATATCTGTCTATGGTGAACAGGACTATCTTGAGCACATGGATATCCTGTTTTCGTTCTTTACTCCTTACCCTCATACTCCACTCTACCAGAAGGCTGTTGAGTGTGGATTGACCCCTCTTGAGACCCTTGGGGACTGGGGTGACTTTGACCAGGTGGACTTCAAGGCGCCATGGGTGTCACAGGAATATTACGATCTTGTCATAAAGTTCAGGGATGGCATGCCATGGAACTCAGGATGCGATTTTGCGCAGTGGTGCGAGTTCTATTCAGGGATAATGGATGAACTTGACAGGGTGTAGTTTCCGAATCGTATGACGTGTTAGTTATATGAAAAATATCCTAAGAGGACGCTAATGTCGCAGAGGGTTGTGTTTTTAGTAATATGTGCTCTTTAAAATTGCATTATATTCCGAATTTTAAAAATCGGGGTATGGTTTTGAATTCGTAATTGTAATAAAAAAACAATCTTAATCGTTATACTCCTGCAGCTTTGTTGCGGTTGGGTGTGTCGTCGCAACGTTTGACAATAATGATAAGTGACGAGTAATCAATAATCAACTACAAGATCTGCATCTCATTGAAATACGCCGCCTTTGGCGATTACTACATTGGTTTTAGTTTTAGAAAAAATACGTTTAGCATTTAACCAGGTAAACAAATATCAAAATCGTTTTGTACCATTACCACACAACATCTACCAATATGACACCACAAGAATACTATGACATAATAATCGTGGGCGCCGGACCTGCAGGTTCAACGGCAGCCACATACGCAGCAAAAAACGGTGCATCGGTTCTTCTGATCGATAAGAAAAAAGATATTGGGACACCACTTCAATGCGGTGGATTCCTGCCGCACTATGAAGAGTTGCAGGCACTAATACCGGACGCCGAACTGCCCTTTACTCTTGAGAACTATCCGGCAGATTGTGTTCTCACAACTACCAACTACCAACGATTTATATCTCCTAATGGAGATTCCAAAGGGTTTGAGGTTAATGCAGATGCACTTGATCGACGGCGGTTTGACAAATACCTGGCAAAAGAAGCAGTCAAAGCAGGTGCAGAACTTCTTGTCGGGACAAATGTAAAATCAATCAATGGAACAACAATAGAGGCCGACGGCATCTTTGGAAAATATACATTTAATTCAAAAGTCATCATAGGAGCAGACGGTCCCAACTCAATGGTTGCTAGATCAAAAGGACTGATGGGTGAACCTGACCCAATGGGGATGGCGACAGCATTGGAATACGAACTCACAGGCGTAAATGTTGACACGGATGCTGTTGAGATGTACTTTGGCCGGGACTACGTGCCAGGCGGATATGCATGGATCATATCACAGGGTGGTGACAGCGCAAATATCGGTGTTGGCATCCGTAACGCTTTGTGTGAGGAAGGTGTATCTATTCGTGATTATCTTCACAGGTTCATGTACGAACACCCCGTTGCAAGTGAAAAACTGAAGAACGGGAAGATCGTTTCAGTCATTTCAGGACTTGTGCCGGTCGGTGGTTCTCCGAAAGTGACTGCCACAGAAGATACCCTCATCGTGGGCGATGCTGCAGGACATCTTATAGCGACTAACGGCGGTGGGATACCTACCGCAATGGTTGCGGGGAAGATCGCAGGCGAAACGGCGGCAGAGTTCATAGCCGGAAAATGTGCACTTACCGATTATGAAAAACGCTGGAGAGCACAGATAGGACTTGAGATCAAAACGGCTCTGTACGTAAGAAAACTCATGGACGGTCTTATGCGCTCTGATGCAATGATGTCATCCGCAGTCAAGATGATATCTTCAGAACACATGAAATCCTTACAGCGCGGACGACTACCTGACCCTGTTAAAAAAACACTGCTTGGAATGAACATGGGGTTTGCATGACAATGCACGTATTCGTATATGGTTCGTTGAAATTG
>JAHYJJ010000003.1:0-26612 GCA_019429165.1 Methanosarcinaceae archaeon
TGTCTAAGTTTGATTTTAGTGTCTAAGTTTAAGTTTGATTTTAGTGTCTAAGTTTGATTTTAGTGTCTAAGTTTGATTTTAAGTTTGATTTTAATATTTAAATTTATCCTGATTATCTCTTTCTATTGTCAATGACCTTCTTTGATTTGCCCATTGACCTTGGCAGAGACCCGTTCTCAACTAGTTCTACCTTAACTGCAAGGTTCAACACACTTTTAAGCGATGATGCCACCCTTTTCTCAAGTGATATGATGTCATTTACCTTATCGCTGAATGCAGTGTCTGTCATTTCGATCTGAACTTTCATAGTATCCAGTTCATTTACACGATCAACAATGATCATGAAGTGCTCTCCAACTTCGGGTATGTTCATAAGAACAGACTCTATCTGTCCGGGGAATACATTGATGCCCCTTATGATCAGCATATCGTCAACACGTCCCAGTACACGCATGATACGTGGATGCGTGCGTCCGCACTTGCATACTTCACTGGTCTTTACGGTAAGGTCTCCGATCTTATACCTGACAAGTGGCAGAGCCTCTTTTGCAAGGGTTGTGATAACAAGTTCTCCCTGTTCTCCATCAGATACTGACTCACCCGTCTTTGGATCAATTATCTCGACTAAGAATTGATCTGCCCAGATATGTATCCCATCTTGATATGTGCATTCTGTGAATAATGGTCCACTAAGTTCGGAAGTCCCGAATATGTCATAAGCCTTAATACCGGTTAAATCTTCAATCCTTGTACGCATCTCTTCTGACCATGGCTCGGCACCAAGTACACCTACACGTAACTTTGTATCATCTTTGAGACTAATACCTGCCTGTTTTGCAGCCTCGTTCATGAACAACATATATGATGGTGTACACGCAAACACAGTCGTACCAAGATCCTGCATCAGTTCAAGTTGCTTCTCGGTATTACCTACACTTGTTGGCAGTACTGTAGAGCCTACCTCTTCTGCCCCATAATGCATTCCAAGACCGCCTGTGAAAAGACCGTATCCATAACTGATCTGCATAACATCACTGCGTCCTACGCCAATTGATGTCAGTGCTCGTGCAAGAGATAATGACCATTGGTCAATATCGTTTTTCGTATATCCAACGATCGTAGGTTTGCCTGTTGTACCGGACGATACATGAAAACGTACAAGCTGTTCATTGGGCACACAGAACATACCTGTCGGGTATGTATCCCTCAGATCCTTTTTGTATGTGAAAGGCAGTTTTTTGATATCATCAAGTGTCTTGATATCTTCCGGTTTAACGCTTGCATCATCAAACTTCTTTCTATAAAATGGTGAATGCTGGTAAACATAATGTACAAGTTCCTTTAACTTTTGTTCCTGCAATTCTTGCAATTCATCAACATGCATTCGTTCGATCTGTGGATTCCAGTACTCTATCATATAATTCACCTCTTCATTGTAATTTGAGTTGTAATTGTAATTGTAATTATAATTGTAAATTTGCAATTAGGATTCAGATGTTCATTGTGGTAATGGCACAAATGGTTGACACACATAAAAATAATCATCAAGACTTATAAAATAGACGGATTTGTCTTGTTTTTTAAGATGTCACATACACGTGTCTTACATTCTAAAAGAATAGTGTCCATATCCGCAACAACATCAATTCCGGCAGCTCCCGCATGTCCGCCGCCTGTGCCCTGATAGTTTTGGCTGATATCTTCCATGATCTGTCCAAGATTTATTCCTGCACTCACAGCATCACGTTTTGCACGTCCGCTTACTCGTATGGTGCCATCACGGGATGATCCGACAAGTGCAACATCTGCACCAATGTTAATGAGCATTGATGATGCTGACCCTCCAAAAGAACTGATATTGGATGATACTATCAACCAATTATTAACGCGCTCCATTTGTGCGCGTGTGGCAGATTTTAGCATTGCTATACGCATTGAGATATCTTGTGGGGTAGCAGCCATCAGTTCCAATACTTCAGTATATTCAACACCACTCACCTCTATGATCTCTCCCATCGTCCTGAAAGTTGAAGGATTTGCATGTTTGAAGTGTCCGGTATCGGTTATGATGCCTGTCATAAGACCAAGTGCTATCCGCCGCATAATTGGCGCTTCCATGTGTCGTAATACATCAAATACGATCTCAGATGTAGATGCTGCATCACAATGTAGGAAAAAATCCGCATTTTCTATCAGTGCTGTAGTTGCATGATGGTCAATTACACAATAATTTGATAATTGTATGTCATTTAATTGTGCGCTTGTAGAAGTGTCTACTACGACAGTAAATCCATAATCAGAAGGATTGGGAGAATCTACTACGTTAATTTCCAATCTGTCGATCAAAAGAGATGCAACTCTATTGCTTCCATCGACAAGACCTACAGTACCGCCAATAGCTTCAGATAATGCAAATGCACTACTAACAGCATCTGGATCAGCGTTACGATGACACAAAAATAAAATGTTGTGATAATCCAGAAGTCTGTTATAAAATTCAACTTCATCAACTTGCATTGATACCTCTGAACATCAAAAAAGCAACAGCAATAATAAGTTAGGTTGCTTCAATTGACGTTCATAGTATGGATGTCAGGCACCTATTGTGCTTGAGTACCCATTGATTGCTCAAGTTGTTCTTGAAGTTGTGTAAAACGTTTTGCGATACGCTCTTCCTGTTTGCTGATGGATTGAAGTCTCAATGTCAAAGTTTCGTTCTTTTCATTTAACTTTGCAATTGTTTCCTCTTTGCTGGATTGTATTTGTAATTCTCCAACAGCTCTGTAAATTATAGCATCGTCTGGAAGTTGTCCAAGTTCTTCAAGTGCCATTTCGGACTCTTTTTTAATACTGTCCATCTGACCTTTCTGCGCTGCAAGAGCCTGTGCTTGCTGCTGAACTTGCTGCAGTTGTGCCAATTGGTTCTGTATCTGTGGGGGTAATTCGTTACTCATGTGGTTTCACCTAGAGCCCCAATAATCACTAAAGGGATTTTAATGTTTCTATGAATAACCGAGAAAATCCTCCCTCACGGTCGGATTTACTCGATGTATATAATTTTATAAATTATATGCAAACATAAAAATATAAGACAACTTATTTTTGTATTTGTATAGATGTGTTAATATTGGTTTGTAAATGAGATTGTTCTATCAAACTAAAACCAATACAACCGCCGCAGGCGGCATATTTCCAGCTCACTGACACAAACGATATGAGCATTTTAGCGGCAAATCTGATTTGTGAAAATATGCACAAAGAATTAATCCGACCGATAGAAATATTTATTCCTGATGTGTGGAATGTGTCGCTTGCGACGGATTGACTCGGCATCAAAACTATCTAAATAAGTACTCATTTTTTATCCGAAACAGCCGCATTATCTGTGGTTTTAGAGACCTCATATGCGACTTGTATCAGACGTAACCATGTATTCAAAGATGAACGCATGGACACTACATCTTCTGTCTCAATCGATAGAATGAGACTTGGATCAGTGTATGACATTTCAATAATTGATCTGTCAGATACAGGAGTCTCGATTTCCGGTAAAATTGCTTTGTAGATAGAACATGCATTATCTGTTTCAAAAACAAATTCTGCCTTGAACTTCATTCCACTCACTCTACAAAATCCTGTTTAAGACTTTTTACCTTTAATTTGAAAAGAGAATTGCCGGAATCAATGAAATCTATAATTTCATCATTTACTATAATGCAACGTGTATTGGATGGATCATCTACACTCAACAATGAAAGACTACTGGCTATTGCGCCGGCAAGTTTAGACTTACCCGTTCCTACAATAATAGGTTCAACTAACTTTAGTTTTGAGAATTTTAAATTTTCAGGATCTAGAACTGTCATGTGAATTGATAGCAAACAAAGACCATTGCCGTCATATATCGCAAGACTTCCTGGATTTCCGTGGAATTCTCCAATAATTAAAAGGGAATCGTCATGTGCAAGGTGTAATACCTCGCTCATGCCCATCTTTCCTCGATTAACGTACTCGCAATTAAAAAATGTAGATAAGCATTTGCACAAAGTGCGAGTTCTGTTTGATGGTTTGCGAGAAGAAGTAATTAACATACTTCTTACTCTGCCTTGACAGTTTTAATAGTGGTCGGACGTTCTTTAACGATGATACGATGTCCACAATATGGACATCGAACTCCGGTGTACTGATAATCTATCTCGACATTTCGCTTGCATCGAGTGCATTTGTAACCCATGATTACCTACTGCCTAATCTACTACCTGTTCTGTGGCTTTCTTAACGGTACGCATGACTGTTTGACCAACTGATGTATATGGTAAATATGTTCCACCTGCAAAGGTGTGACCACATTTGGTACAACTCCATATTCCAGTACCCACTCTCTTCACATTTGGATGTGCACAATTTGAACAAGTGTGCGGCATCTTCATGCGATCTTCGAGATCTGCAATCAATTTTCGATCTCTTCTACCGTAACGTACACCAAACCGTCCTGCTGATCTGGACACACGCCCTTTTTTTGTAAATTTTTTTGCCATGAATAATATCTCCTTTAATTGTGAATTCGATTAATCATATTTTCAAGAGGTGGTTCTCTCGTACCTCTGCAGCTTTTTCACATGCAAGAGTGACTGCTTTTAGCACCTGTTCTTCTGACAACGCACCTTCACCACTTTTTTGCATAGCGCATATCGAACCGTCTTGATTTGATGTGATCGTGATCTTTGTATCGCAGGTAGTCTCTTCATTGCGTCCGGGGTCAACCATTAGCTCTCCGCCTATGTTAACCACTGAAATACCTACTGGCATTTCACGAACAGGCACCATGAAATCTTCGCCTAAACCTTCACGTTCAGCTGGAACTGTTGCAGTCATAAGTGCAGCAATTGCACCAAGAGATGCAGCATCAAGAATATTGCCCTCATCATTTAGTACATGCACATCTATGAATACCATCCAGACTTTCTCTCCCTTCGTAATACACAACTTAGTTAAATCAATTGCGCCTGATTCCCTGATACCACGGTCCGTTACACGAGCCATCTCTATAGCATTTTCTCGTGGTGGTCCTGCTTCAAAGGAAGGTGATGCAATTGGATTCAACTCAAGACTGGTCATAATTACACCAACATCCGGCGAATCCGGGAACGGGGTGCCAAGTTGAAATTTCACACCAACTAAAACCTGTGTATTGCCGTATTGTACTCTGGCAGATCCTTCCGCTTTATCGATAACATTGGTCTCAACTGTAATTTTTCGAATCTCGTCAAATGCGCGACCATCTTCGCGCTGACCTTTGAGCATCAGATTATATACATAATCTTTCTTGAGGTTTGATAGAACTTCACTCATTTGTCTTCACCTTCCTCTACATCTTCATCATCAGCATTTTCGTCAAGTTCTTCGTTGTTCTCATCATTTGATACGATATCTTCCTCGACATCTTCAACCTCTTCTTCGGTCCCGATATCTTCAGTTTCAACTGCCTCATCGATCTCAACTTCAGATTCCGATACTACGGCCACTATTTTTGGTTCGATCTCTTCAGTATCGAACTGACTGAATTTACCTTTTAGTGCTTCACGCTGGATCTCAAGGATCTGTTTGCATCCCATCTTTGCCATTTCCAGCGCTTCTTTGAACTCATCCTGTGTAAGATTTCCATCCATCTGGATCAATGTTATATCTCCATCCTGTGTCATTGCAACAGGGAGATCTGCATCACCATAATTATCCTCATCCTTACTCAAGTCAAGTACAAGTTTGCCATCAACTTTGCCGACTGCACATGCCGAAATAAGTCCTTTCATTGGAATTCCTGCATCTGCAAGCGCAATAGTTGCTGCATTGATCGCAGCAGTTCTTGTTCCGGCATCTGCCTGAAGTATTTCAGTAAATATATCGATAACAGCACCCGGGTATAAATGTGTCAGAACAACAGGTTCAAACGCCTCCCGACTCACCTTTGAGATCTCAGTAGCTCGCCTGTTTTGACCAGGACGGATCCTGTCTTCAACTGAGAATGCAGCCATATTATATCTGTATCTTACAATTGCAGTATCAGGACGCTGCATTCGGCGAGGGTGCAATTCCCTTGGTCCAAATACGCCTGCTAATACCTTATTGTTACCCCATTCAAGATAACAGGAACCATCAGCCCTTGAAAGAACTCCTATCTCTATCTTCATTGGTCTGATCTCATCGACACGTCTCCCATCAAGACGCAAACCGTTTTCGTCGAAAAATTTCTCAGGTTTACTCATAATCTATTCTCCAAATTTAATTTAACTAATATTCTATCTCTCATTCTTTTCTCTATCTTCTGACCCTGGTGGGATTAATTATTCATCTTCAGGGTCTAGCAACATGTCGACTTTTCTAGATGTATCTTCAGAAACTTTCTCTTCTGTATCATCTGCCTGTGTTTCTTCAACATCTTCTGAAACTGTGTTCGTATCCACATCATCTTCGACATCGCTTTCATTTATTAAAAACTTATAAACCATATCAGTTAATCCGGAAGCGTTTGAATTGCGTGATATAAAATCAATCGCTTTACCAAGGCAATCCATGTCATTGTCTTTTCCATTGATCCAGACCCTGCCATTTTGTCCTACAGATATTTCGCAATTAGTTTCTTTCTTTAACATTGATATCATGGAACCACTGTGCCCGATAAGTCTTGGCACTTTTGTTGGCATGATCTCGATAATCCTACCTTCTTTTATGACTCGCAATGATCTATCACGCATGGTAATTTCAACTTTCATTGCTGGATTTACATCCTTTATGCCAATGATAGCGGAGTCACCCACATCCATTATCCCCTTCATTTGTGATGATTCTATACGTCTTGGGAATTCAGACACATGTAGCAATCCATCATATGCGGAACCGAGTTCAAATATCCAGTTCGAAGGAGTTACCATTATTACAGTTCCTATAACAAGATCGTTTCGGGAAGGAATGTATTTTCCGGAAAAAGGCAGAACATTGATCCTATTCTTGTCATTCAATATTCCATATAAAAGTGAATATACTTTTCCATCGTCAATGTATGTTCCCGACCCTGCATTTTTCACATTACTTGATAAAAATTGACCGGGGATAACTAATTTTTTATTCATCATTTGGCCTCTTATAAGAGCTTGGTTTCAGCATCACCTTTTGTCAGGTGATTGATAAGACCATAAAAGTCATTTTGCATTCCTGCAGGGATCTTCACAACTGCAACCCAGGAACCATCATTCAACCATTCTTGTTTTACTAGTGTGCCAAAACTTGCGATATCACCGTATGCTTTCGCTGCATAATCTGCAGGTATTTTGACCGCAACATCCACTTCTTCAAAACGGATAGGTATGATTGGTCGAATCGCTTTCATTACGATCTTGACCTGCTCATCCACACTTTTTAACGGGTCGATATGTATTTTTGCTTCTTCTATTGCCTTTGCAATTCGTGCTGGTGGATGTGGTGTTCTTGTTTGTGGATTGATCGCATTCTGTGCAATAATATTTATAACTTGTTTTGTTTTCTCATCAAGAATGTGTTTTCGTTGTTCTTTTGTAAGTTGTAATTCACCATGTTGGATGATAATGGTTGCAATCTCTAATATGTCACCTGTATCAAACGCTTTAATAAGGTCTGATTCTGCAATGTGATCGCCCGTGCTCACATTTTCAAAGATGGATTCAACAGCAAGGATATCTTCGATCTTGATATTCTCACCTCTTTTGAATGCAAATGCCCCATCCGGATTGACAGAAACTTCAAAATGCTTTCCACCTTTCTTAAGTCTTGCAGTTACAGAATTATCAAGAGATACCATTCTTTCCACCTTCCATACAATTAAAACACAATCTGATAGTTTAGATATTGATTTCAGTATCTGTTAACGTTGACGTTAATTTTAACATCAACATTACTCTTCATTTTCATCTTTGGATTCATCATCATTATTTTCATCAGTTTCTTCTGCTTTCTCAGATTCTTTATGCTTTTCAACGATCTGTGATACATAAGATTCCACTTCATCGGAGGTAAGTTTCCTAAACTGCTTGTGTTCAAGTGTAACTGTACCAACTTCAAGAGTTGCAGGATCAAGTTTTCCTTCTGCAGCATTGTAAAGCGCATCCAGACCAAGTATAATAGCAGCTTCAATATCCATGTCACCATTATAATCTTTTTCAAACACTTCAACGACTGCATTCCTGCCAGCACCTATTGCTGTTGCCTTATATTCTAAAAGTGCTCCGCTTGGATCCGTTTCAAATAGTCTTGGTTTGTGATCATCAACGCCTGCTATCAGGAGTGCTGTTCCGTAAGGGCGAACACCGCCGTATTGTGTGTATGTCTGCTTGTGGTCACATATCTTCTTTGCAAGGACCTCAACACCGATGAGCTCATCGTATGAGACCCTATTGACCTGTGATTCTACCCTTGCCCTGTCAACAAGTGCTCGTGCATCAGCAACAAGACCTGATGTGGCAGCACCGATATGATCATCTATCTGGAATATCTTTTCAATAGATTCAGCTTCGATCAGCCTGCTTGTAATTCTTTTATCAACCAGCAGTACTACTCCATCTTTCGCTTTTACTCCAACTGCTGTTGTGCCTCGCTTTACCGCTTCCCGGGCGTATTCTACTTGGAAAAGCCTGCCATCAGGACTAAAAACAGTAATTGCTCTGTCATATCCCATTTGTGGTGCCATTTGCATGCTAAATTCATCTCCTATAAATGTTAACTTTAATATATCTAATATATGTAATCTTGACTGGAACTATATGATATGTAACGTACAGTATAGTCTTTCCTCATTTATATGTGATTGCTATGTTGATCTCACTAATATTTACAAATTCATATCTTCAAAGGGTAAATACTTCGATTCCTTCTAAATACTTTTCTGTTGCACCCGCAACAGTACCTGATATTCCGAGTATGTGCACAATAACCCTCTTGCCGCCTATGTGTGTAATAGTGGCAACAGTAGCGCGTGTCTGCTCAGTTTTGTTATGCGCACATCGTATTATGCCCTTTGAATTTTCAAATGTAAGAATGCGTATGCCACATTCACTTGAACCGACATCTCCAATAAGTGAACCAACACATGAGAACATCTCGCGCAACAGTTCTTCTCTTGTTACATCATGCTCACAGATAAGTTCAAAAGCAAGATAGCGTTTTTTATCGCGCAATGTAGGTGGAAGGATCTTCAATTTGATCCACCTGCCTTTTTTGGTTCACTGCCTGATCCATTGATTTTGACTTTAATTGTGTCCTCGACATCTATTATTTCCACTCCTTCCCGAATAAATCCTGATCCCTGTCTATTCCTTGCTATGATCCCTGCCGGAACAGTTGTTATGGCTGCTACAGCTTCATCTTTATCCATTCCGAATAGCCCTGCAAGTGCAATCATTTCTCTTGGTGCACGGAGATCGAAATATGATGCTGCATTGCTTGTAAGTATCATTGGCACGTCAAATTTCCTTGCAATTTTAACATTTTTTTTAAAATGAGAAAGTGCATGAACTCTCCGGCCGCCGCGACCTTTGAAAATCGCATCAAGATTGAATTCAACAGCTACATTATTATCACTTGCCGATTTTGCAAGAACATGGTTCAATCCGCTGTCTTTTGGTGTTATCGGGTGTGCCAATATGTCTACATTCCTGTTCTCTACCGCAGCACGATTGATATCCTCATCTCCTCCATGGACGATAAGAACATCTACATCATTGCGATATTTTCCAATGAGCCCATGAAGTTTAGAAGGATTGTTGGATATGACCTCAATACCCCTGAACATCTCTAAATTGTTCGCTTCAAATCCTGATGGTTTGGATTCAGTATTGGAATGGTTAGTTATTGCAATTCCAAAATAGCCTAAATGTTTTGCAAGAGCAGCCATTTCTGATGATGTATTTTTACCATCAGGTATGGAATGGACATTCAGGTCATAGAATTTTGGTTTAACCAAATAATTCCTCCACGATATTTCCGGCTTGTTCCCGGTTCTTTGGATATGTGGCGATCTTGACTTTTACTGCGATCGCATCTGATGAAGAAGAAAGTTTAACTTTATTCAGGTAAGCTGCCTGTTTATCGAGTCTGAAATGAAACATTTGGTCATCATCCAGACGATCCGGCATCTCACTGCGAAGTAATTCGACATCCTCCGGATGCATATTCTGCCTGACAAACTTTACAAATGCAAGGCAATCCTGCTTACGTGTGATATTAGCACTTAATATTGAGATCGGATTTTTATAGTACCCATCAATATTTGTGATCTCAACGATATCGTCAGTATTTCCGTCACTGATCTTATATTTAAAGATCGAATTCAGTAAAAAAAAATCCAGGGCACTTCTGACCCTGGACTTGTCTTCGGTTGAGTGTGCGTTTACACGTAAAATTATATGGTGTATCACTTGCCTCTATTCTGGTTTGATCTGAGACTTGGTCTGGTCTTTTCAGTACCTTTTCCACGTTTCAACATACCTCTGCCCTTCTTACCTGCACTGGTCTTTCCACGGAATGCACGTCCCTTCTCAGTGTTTGCACAGATCCAGTTAAGGTTCTTATCGCTCTTGATCACAGGATGACTTGGGTCTACAAGAATTACTTCATACCATCTGGATTTACCATCTTCGGCTACCCAGTATGAATTCAGAACTTCCATGTTAGGATATTTTCTGGATGCGCGTTCTTCAGACATTCTCTGGATGCTCATTCCAGTGGTCATCTTGTTCTTACCCATACGCTGGGTACGTCGTCCACGGATGTATCTTGATTTTCTCATTCCACCGCGGCGAACTTTTGTACGCACGACAATGATACCCTGCTTTGCCTTGTAACCAAGTGTACGTGCACGGTCAATACGTGTTGGACGTCTTATACGTGTGACGGAGCCTTCTTTTCTCCATTCCTGAAGTCTTTCCCATCTAAGGTCACGCACGTAAGTCTCATCCGGCTTTTTCCATGCGTCTCTAATATATCCATAAAAAGATTTAGACAATTTGTTTCACCTATGTTTCATTTTAGTTTCATGGTTCAGCTTTTTGATATTAAAAGCCACATTCCTACGGGATTTTATCCCGATAATGAAACTTGCCACATTAACCACTTAATATAACTTAAAGGTTTGTATGGATTCTGTTATAATCGATCAAAGATCAATCCCGAAAACGTTAATAATCATAGTGACTGATAAATTAATGAGGTGAATCAAATGTCAAAGTTTCATAAGCGAGATACTGAGCGAAAAGGATCCAAAAAACATGAGGGATTGGAGGATAAACTGATAAAAGATAACCTCGAAGACTTAAAAGGAAAAGGCGGTGAAATTTCAGATTGAGCATCAAGGTGAATTTAAAAGTACTCGCAGGTGGTACTTCTGAACAAACAATTGAAGTTGAGGAAAATACTACCTACGAATGTTTACTGGACGATCTAGAAATAAATCAAGAAACTGTAATTGTATTGAAAGATGGACAAGCCGTTCCACTCGATGGAACGGTTACTTCCAGCGATTTAACGATTCTAAAAATAGTATCGGGTGGATAAATTATATATCAATATATTCACCCCATATTGTATGAAAATCTTTCCTCAGTCAGATTGTCTAAACTAATTTCCTGATGTTTTTTAGTTTATCAATTGCTTTCATTGTTATCTGTGTTTCTTCAAGGATCCTATTCTCATAATGTTGTACGATCTTATCAACAGGTGCTGACAATGAATATATCTTTGTGGGTCTCCCCTTGCCAGCTTTTTTCTTATCATGTACATCAACCCAGGTATTCTTGGACATGTATTGCATAGCAACACTTACTTCTGGTTGCCGCAAGCCCGTACTCATTTCAATTTCCTGCGATGATGCCTCCTGGACATTTGTTAGGTATGTCAATGTAGTTGCAACATTTCGTGACATTCCCAAATCTTTCAGTGCATCTATTAATCGGTTATCGTACTCATCTAATATTTTTACTTCAAATCCTTTCATAATAACCCCTTTTCAATATTTGATTTTTATTAAGTCCCCCAAATTGACCCTGACCTATTACGTTTTAGTCTATTATATTATTTAGATATATTTATTGTATATATACTTTTTTTAATTGTTATTTAATTATAAATTAATATAATGTCAATAATGTACAAACGATATGATCGAATCATCTGCAATTTTAATTATTTTTCTCTTAAGTGTTTCGAAAGTATCGAAAGATGTGGTATTCTTTCCACTAAACAGTTCCTCAATGATGCGCTTACCAACAATATCATCATGTCCTGACCTAAGACGCAGGATAATAGAACTGGGGTAGATATGCGTATTCTGTGATAAGCCATCAAAGTCGCCATCAGTGATGCCAATAATAGGAATACCAAGTCTGTAGAGAATATCGCCTGCAATTGATGTGGTATCGTCACCAATAGTAATTGCAAGTTGTGCCCCATCAGCCAGTTCAAAGCAATGTTCTGCCGCATGGTCAATCATAACTACTTTGCCGCCCGAGCCTGAGCCCATATCGCTTTCAATATTTCTTCCAATACGTGGCGTATAATCACTCCTGCGTAATGAACCACTCTTGACCCAGGCAGATTTTATGTCGATTGGAACTTTGTTCTCATAATCATGAAGTTTTTCAATCCCGTGTTCTTTTACGGTGCCGCCTTCAATTGATATCACAAACCCGTTTTCAACCACGATCCCAATGTTTTCCGTTTCTGCCCTGCCAATAACAACACCATTTACAAATATATTCTCACCTACATGCACACCAGATATTTTTCGTATGGTGTGGTGTCCATCAGTTTTGATCTGCATTGGTTTGATAATGGACATAGATCGTTCGGACATTTTCATATCCAATACAGACGACATTTTAATGGCATGTGTGGATGCACTTGTATTCCATGAAATAATCTCACCATCCGGGCATCCGGGTCTTTCTATATGTATAAGCGGTTTGTTATCCATATCCTGAAGATTAGATATTACAATATTTCCAAATGTACGTCCTGTTTCAGTAGTCTTGCCATGATTTAGCAGAAAAACCACATCACTTGTCGCGGATAGTGTGCCAATACTCTCACTTGGTTTTAAGCGTTGATTTGTGTCTATTATATTTTCCAGACCAGCATCGATAACTGCCGTTCTTCCCATGGTGCCACCAAGTCTGGCGCAGACTTCACCTTCAACGGACAAAATGTCTATAATTGCCTTTGCCTGTCCCGAATCGATCACTTCAGGTCCATGTATAACTACACCTATTTTCATCAAGTTCTATTTTTATATACGAGTCATTATATAATGCTTTTGGAGCAAATGCTAATATAATGGATAGTAAACAATTATCTATCTATAAAAATATAAATTGCAGGGGAAACTTTCATTAAATATGGCGTGTGAATAGGTTTATATCCTATGATGTCGAATTATATATCTGGCAAAAGTCAAATTATCATTTATTTATTATCCCCTCTATATGCTCGTCATGCGGCTTTTGCCAATTCATAATTTATCATACATTTTTCAAATGACATTTATTTCTACTTAATATATTCGTGGGAATGTTTCAACAACATTTTATATAATTAAATACTTTTGATGTCGCATGAGTGCGATAAATCTACCTTTTGGTCATGGTAGTATGACTGTGGAAGTGCCGGATGAGAATCTCGCAAGCACCATAATGTCTTTTGAACATGAAATTACAGAAGATGGGATCTCGCTGATCAGGGCAGCATTGAAAGATCCAGTCAACTGTGAACGTCTTAGTGAGATCGTAACTCCTGATGCATCTGTTGTCATTATTGTAAGCGATATAACTCGTCCGGCCCCAACCGCACAGATGTTACCTCTTATCTTTGAAGAATTATATCGTGGTGACGTAAGTGATGAGAACATCACTATTATTTTTGCACTCGGAATACACAGGAACCAGACTAACGAGGAAATGGAAAAAATCGTTGGGAAAGATATTTACAAAAAGATACGATGTATTGAACATGATAGCACACGATGCAGAAATGTTGGTATAACAAGCCGTGGTACTCCCATAGAGATATTTGAGGAAGTACTGGATGCTGATGTTGTTATCTGTATGGGGAATATTGAATTCCATTACTATGCCGGATACAGTGGAGGTGCAAAAGCGATCCTGCCTGGTGTAAGTTCAATGGAGTCTATTATTACTAACCATAAGATGATGATCGATGATAATGCATCAACCGGACGGGTAGATAGCCCTGTGCGTCAGGACATGGAGGAGGCTGCAGACTATGTTGGTGTTGATTTCCTGTTGAATGTTGTTCTAAACAGCAAAAAAGAGATCGTATATGCAACTGCGGGTCATGTTATCGATGCTCATCGAATGGGAGTTGTTCAGGTAGACAAAATGTATAAGATCGCTGTTGAGCCTGCCGATGTTGTCATAGTTTCGCCAGGCGGTCATCCAAAGGACATAAACATATTCCAGGGCCACAAAGCACTTGACAATGCAAAAAATGCGGTTGTAGAAGGCGGTACAATAATACTTGTTGCGCAATGTTCTGAGGGACTTGGTAATGCGGTATATGAGCACTGGAACAATGAATCAAAAACGCCTGATGATGCTATAATGAAATTCAAACACAAATTTGAGTTTGGCGGTCACAAGGCTGCACTCATAGCACAACTTGCAAAGAAATATGATCTATATCTTGTATCGGATCTTCCTGATGCAGATGCTATAAATGCATTTTTTAAGCCTGCAAGTAACGTTCAGGAAGTGCTTGACAGGGTTTTGAATAAAAAACCTGATGCTAGAGTGTGCATCATGCCCTATGGCGGGTTGACACTTCCAGTTCGTTGTTGAGCAGTCAGATCTAAAAAAAGAAAAGTGTCGTGGACTTTTCAGCCAAAAAATATCTATATTCTATTTGGAAAAGTCTATATTATATAATATCATGGATGCTTAAAAATAACAAAGAGTGATATTTTTGCTGGAGACAAAAAATCTTACAAAAAAATTTGGTGGCCTTGTAGCCGTTTCAGATATAGATTTTCATGTAGGAAAAGGGGAGATCGTAGGTCTGGTTGGACCAAACGGTGCAGGAAAATCTACGCTTTTGAATCTTATAAGTGGAGTATATAAGCCGGATTCAGGTTCCATTACTTTCAATGGTAAAGACATAACCAAAATGCCTCCATTCAAGGTTTGTAAACTGGGCATCACCAAAACATTCCAGTTGATACATTCGTTCCCTGAAATGACAGCAATGGAAAATGTAATGGTGGGGGCGCTGTTTGGTGATGTAGATAATGGGAGCATGAAAGGTGCAAAGGACAAAGCAACTGAACTGCTTGAGTTTATAGGATTTCCACAAAATAAGATCCATCTGCCTGTTAAGAACCTAAACCTGATGGAACTCAAATATATTCAACTGGCTCGTGCCCTGTCAACAAATCCAAAACTTATATTGCTGGATGAAGTGACTACGGGTCTCAACCCCAAAGAAAGTCTACAGGCTATTGAACTCATAAAAAAAATGCGTGATAACGGCACATCGGTACTAATGGTGGAGCACATAATGCGTATCATTATGGGTGTATCCGATCGCATAGTCGTATTGGATTACGGTAAAAAGATTGCCGATGGAACACCTGAAGAGATTGCAAACAACGAGACGGTAATTGACTCATATCTGGGTGAAAAGTACATATTTTAAGAGGTTATGGAATGCTCAAATTTGAAAATGTTAATGTTTCCTATGGTGCAGTTCAAATTCTGTGGGATGTGAATTTCGAAATTGATGATGGAGAGATTATTACTATCATAGGTCCCAACGGTGCAGGTAAAACCACCATTGCCAAGACCATAATGGGATTGCTTAAGCCCACATCGGGAACAATTGAATTTGATGGAAAACAAATTCACATTGCACCAACACACCAGATTGTAAAAGATGGTATCGCATTGGTGCCTGAAGGAAGAGACCTATTTCCCAGAATGACGATCATGGAAAATCTCCAGATGGGTGCATACACATCTAATGAAAAAGAAGAGACACTTAAATGGGTGTTCGAACTATTTCCACGACTGGAAGAAAGACAAAAACAGTTTGCCGGTACAATGAGCGGAGGCGAACAGCAAATGCTTGCTATTGCAAGAGGTCTTATGTCACGTCCGAAATTGTTGATATTGGATGAACCGTCTCTTGGTCTTTCACCCATAATGGTCAATAAAGTTTTCGAGATCGTCAAGATCCTGAAAAGTCAGGGTGTGACTGTCCTGCTGGTGGAACAGAATATCCATCATGCTCTAGAAGTCTCAAACAGAGGATATGTACTTGAAACCGGCCGAATCACCCTTGAGGGTGCAAGCAGCGAACTGCTTGACAATAAACACGTCAAAGAGGCATATCTCGGGATGTAAGTCCCATAACCTTTGAGATCCTATTTATCACTTTTTTTATCAGTGGCATCAAGCCTTTGGGCAAGAATAATATTTCGAGTACCAGTATCACCCCTAAGATCAGCAATCTATCAATACTCATACCCCAAAGTCCCATCTGTTCCCAGATCAGATTTATAGTCAATGCACCTATGACGGGACCTCCAATAGTACCTATACCTCCGCTTATTGTCATGATAATAGGCATAAAGGAATTGTGTACGCTAAACATCTCAGGATTAATGAAATAATTGTATGGGGCGAACAATGCACCGGCAAACCCTGCGATAAAAGTACTGATCATAAATGCTATCAGTTTATATTTTGTGATGTCCACACCCATCATAGCAGCTTCTATCTGGTTTTCCCTGATAGCCGCAAAAGCGAAACCTATCTTTGATTTGATAATCAGATGGGTTGCCAGTATTGTTGTCGTCATGGCAAAGAAGAATAAGTAATAATATTGATCTCGCGGCACAAGGTCCGGTGAAAAAATTCCCAGACTGCCACCGAATATATGCGGGTCTATGCTGCCGGATAAACCTATAAAACCAATTGCACCGTTTAAAGCCTCAATAAAAACTGATGACTCGTTTACTATTGCGACCATTATGATGGCAAAGCCAAATGTGACAAGTCCCAGGAACCATTCTTTTAACCTGACACATATTATACCTAAGAATAAACCAACAAGGGATGCAGTTAGTGCACCGGTTAATACGCTAACCACGGGCGAAGCACCGTTTATAATAAGGATGGTGGATGCAAAACCTCCGATTCCCAAAAAAGCGGCATGTCCAAGAGATGCCTGGCCGGAATATGCCAGAAGGTTCCAGCTTGATGAATACATAATGTAAAAAAACGTGAGAACTATTATCCTGATAAAAAAATCATCAGTTATTGCCAGAGGCAGTATTAGTCCAATTATAACTAGTGGTATGTAAGCCAAAAAAGGAGAAACTGCATATTTACGAACTAGTTCTTTTACACCCATCTTAATGTTCCTCCCCAAAAAGGCCGGTCGGTTTTATGATAAGCACTATGATCAGAAGTACAAATGCTACTGCGTCCTTCCATGCTCCCCCGAAATAGAATATCGTGAAATTTTGCACAAGTCCAAGCATTAGTCCTGCAATGATGGCACCCGGAATACTGCCAAGACCGCCTATGATGATCACTGTGAATGCCATTATGCCTGAAATGGTTCCCATATATGGATTGAATGGAGTAAGAATAGCGGCAATTGTACCCGCTGCTGCTGCAAGGGCTGACCCTATGCCGAAACTGAGCATATACATATGATTCACATTCACACCCATCAACATGGCTGCCTCATGGTTCTGGCTCGTGGCCCTTAGTGCCCGACCCACATCTGTTTTTGTAAGGAATAAGTATAAGCTGATCAGTATCAATGCCGTAAAGCCAATAGCTATAAGCCGATCATAGGTTATGTTCAATATTCCCAGATCCAGAGTAATTGAACTAAATGGACTATTGATCTTCCTGATGTCATCTGTCCATAATTTTACAGCTAAGTTTTGAATAATATAAATTAACCCCAGACTTAAGAATATCTCGTTAAGTTTTCCAGTGCCCAGTACCTTCCTGAAACCATAACGTTCTATTATAACCCCAAAAATACCTACCACTATCATTGATATAAACATAATAAAATATGGATTAATTCCTGTGTAATTATACACCCAAAAACTTGTAAAAGCGCCCAGCATCATGATCTCACCGTGGGCAAAGTTTACCACTTTCATAACACCGAATATCATGTTCAGCCCCACTGCCATGAGCACATAGATACACCCTGCAGTCAAGCCCCAAATAAAAATTTGTATTAATGTAGTTATTTCAGCCATGTATTACCAGGTGTTTACAAGTGCTCTAAATATAAAAGAAAAAGGGTGGATTATTCATCCACCAATTTCATATTTGTCAGGCAGTACAAAGTCCTGACTCTTTAGATCTTCGGGAAGAACCAGGACAGGTATAAGTTCTTTTGTCTCATTGTTCCAGAACATCTGTTCAATGAATATGCGGGGTGATATCTCATTGTATTCATCAAAAGCGATATTTCCGCCTTCCATCAAAATGAGCTTCTCCGGTTCATTGGTCTGTTTGATGGCATTGTTGACATCAGATCTATCCAGAGTGCCTGCACGTTCAATTGCAGAAGCTACCAGATATATGCCGTCATAGGTATCAGCGCCCATCATACCGGGCATTACGCCCCACTTGGCAAGATATGCGTCTTTATATGGTTTCATCATTTCAGTATATTCAGGAGCATAAGGTGCAAATTTACTCTCAAGCAACTGACCATCGCCCCATTCACCAAGGAGATCGTAGAACGCCGGATCCTCGTTACATTCTACAGCCATGTAGACTGTATCGAGACCTACATCTCTCTGTCCCTGTATGTAGATACTGGCAGTGTCCTGCACAAAACCAACTGTGTACACAGCGTCAGGTTTTGCATCTGCTATCTTGGTAAGATATGCGTGGAAATCAGTTTCAGATCCAGGATATTTTTCCTGTGCTACTAATTTTATTGGCAGATCATTATCTTCGATGTATGCTATACTGGATTCGATAACACCTTTTCCATAGGCATCGTCACGGTATATCAATGCAAGTTTTAAGTCCCTGTCTGCGGCAACCAATGGTTTAAGTTCGTCTACAAAGAACTGCAGGATTGGCTGCGAATAGTCATCAGTGGTTGAGCAGTAATGGTAGAAATAACTGGTATTGATATCTGTTCTTCTGGTCACCTGTGAACTGGATGCACCGGTAATTACGTATGGCACTTTTCCAACAGCAGGCACCTGATTAGCAAGTGTGACTCCGCTTGAAAAGCCCCCCACCAATACTACAACATTATCTCTAGAGATCAACCTCTCTACTGCAGTTACACCTTCAGTCGGTGAGGTCTGGGTATCTCCTTCGACTAGTTCCAATGGTATTTTTGCATCATATTTTTTGACAAATACACCGCCATTTGCGTTGATCTCTTCAACTGCAAGTATGGCAGCCTGTTTCATGTCATTGCCTGTGCTTGAAGCACCACCTGATAACGGTGCTACCAATCCGATTTTGATCGAATTTGGCACTACTATTTTGTCAGAAACCTCATCAGAGGGGGCAGTACAACCTGCAGAAATTATGGCTGCAAGTATCAGTAATATAATTAATATATTTCCTTTAACATTCTTCATTATTCATAGTCCTCCTGACTGAATTAATATAAATAAAACTATACTATCTGCAAGCAAATTGATATATAAGTTTTTCGAGATATTACGGAGATATTGTCATTACCAACACTTTTTTATAATGAAACTACATCTTTTTTTTTAAGTGTTATGAATGTTAATATTAATAACACGTATTAACTAAATAAAATATTTATGTGTTATAAAAATGGAAATATAGGAGGACAAAAATGCACATACCTGATGCATTCATACCATTGGATCAAGCATTTGTATATTGGATAATAGTTCTTCCATTCATCGCATTGTCCATTAGATGGGCACGCTAAGAGATGGATGATATGAAAATACCACTACTCTCAGCACTTGCTGCCGGCATATTTGCCATACAGGCAATGAACATACCCGTAGGAATGGGTACAAGCGGTCACATAGTTGGTGCCGTATTGGCAGCGATCATACTTGGAAGTCCCTGGGCCGGGGTATTGTTGCTTACACTTGTGTTATCCGTCCAGGCACTTGGCTTTGCCGATGGCGGTGTGACAACACTCGGGCAAATATACTTCACATGGGGGTGATTAGCGGTTTTGTCGGTTATTATACTTTTATCGGACTCAAAAAGATCAAACTTGGCATACCTGTTGCTGCATTTGGCGGGGCATGGCTTGGATTATTCATATCTTCAATCGCATGTTCACTTGAAATGACACTTGCAGGAACATTTCCTCTTATACCCGGACTTGATATGATGGGGACATACCATGCAATTATCGGAGTGATAGGAGAGGGCGCAATTACGGCAATAGCAGTTTCAGCGATCGCACAAGCGCGTACGGATCTGTTATCTCGTTTTGTTGAAGAGGCGGTGACAACATGACAGAGAATAAAAGTAATGATCTCAAAACGATCTTATTGGCAGGTTTGGCTGTAGCCATTCTATTATCAGTGCTCGCTCCATTTTTGGCATCTTCCAACCCCGATGGATTGGAAAGTGCAGCAGAGGATGTCATCGATGAACACACATTTGCAGAAATGGAGGAAAATGAGCCTATTATAGGAACACTAATGCCTGACTATGCAATAGCAGGCTTCGGAAAAGCCGGTGAAGTTGGAGCCATTTTCATAGGGTCGATATTCATGCTCGGACTCGGTTTGGGCGTAGGTAAATTATTCAAAAAGAAAATTTGAAACTAAAACATCAGACACGTGATAAAATGAAAAATTGGGGGCATCTTCCTCTTGCCCTCTTACCTATTTTTATTCTACTATTTTTATTTATTAATGTTAATTGCAATCATATTCTATTTTTTAACAGGATTGCAGATGACACAACTGCGCCAGCAATAATCTTGACATCAACCGAATATCCTGCTTCTTCAAACAATTTTTGCCACTCGGATGCAGCCAGGTCGGGACCGTGATGATGTCCTATCGGATCAATCGCTTTTATTTCTCCACTCTCGCGCAATACGCGTTTAACTTCTGCAAGCGCGCGTGGAATGTCATCCAGATGGTGTAGCATAAAGAAACACGTAGCAGTATCAATAGAATTGTTCTCAAATGGCAGGTCGTAGATATTTGCAGTCTTAAATTCTATGTTTGTCACTTCGGATTGTTCACTGTTCATTTCGCATTGTTTTGTCAATCCATCTGTAATCTCAATCCCGTATATCATTGAATCAGGGTTTTGGCGCGCCATATCAATTGTTATAGACCCTATTCCGCACCCGATATCAACAATTGTCTTGCCCTTGATCTGCGGCAGAATTTCTCCCATCACAGCATTTCTAACGTTTTCCATTTCAGCGACAGGGTATTGTGCATCTTTTGAATCAAATGCGGTGTAGGGCACAATTCCGTAGACCATAGAGCCGCTCAGTGCAAAAAGTCCCTTGACATAGACTGTGTTGTCTTCTGATTTTATGAATTCAACAACAGATACACCGGCATCTTTTGTGAAACGCTTGTTCCATTCATCCCGTTTTTTTGGAAACTCGATATTCAATGAATCATGAACTATAATATAGTGTGAATATTCATCGTAAAATAAGGATGTGATGGATGCAGGTTGTGACAATTTTATTGCGCTTATGCTATCTTTCCACAAGCCAAGTATCTTCAGTGATTCTTCATCTGCATGGTTTGAAATAATTCCAATTGGTTTTAATGACATGATTCTTGCATCTATTGCAAATGATAAAAAGGTATTGATTGTTTCAAATATATTTGAAACCATAAACTTTATATTTGATAATTTCAATACATTTTGAAATGATGACAACAGATTACCTAATACACCTATTTACTATCGGCATAGCATCAGTACAGGAATATCTTGCATTGCATGTCCTGATGTGTTTAGTACCTGCATTCTTTTTAGCAGGTGCGATAGCCTCGTTGTTCTCAAAAGAATCCGTATTGAAGTTCTTTGGCGCAGATGCACCAAAATACATCTCATACTCAGTAGCTGCAATATCAGGAACTATACTCGCAGTATGCAGTTGTACGGTATTGCCGCTTTTTGCAGGAATATACAAACGTGGTGCAGGCATCGGACCTGCAACGACATTCCTGTTCTCAGCACCTGCAATAAATCTACTTGCAATTGTTTATACCGCAAAGATATTGGGCTATGATATTGGAGTTGCCCGTGCTGTTGTAGCAGTGTTGCTCTCCATTGTTATCGGACTGTCAATGGCAATTGCATTTGAGCGGGGGAAAATTGAGCGCAAAAAGATCGTCACATTCGGGGAAGAAAAACATAAACACAGCGTTGTATTATTTTTACTTCTTTTGGCAATTCTCCTTGTAGGTGAAATATTTTCAACGTGGACAATGCAAGTTGTTGTGCTGGTTCCATTGATTGCAATTACAATATATACATCACTCAAGTGGTTTAGTCATGAGGAACTTTCAAGCTGGATGAGTGAGACATGGTTTTTAGTAAAACAGATCACTCCACTCCTTTTGATTGGTGTGTTCTTTGCAGGCATCATTGTAGAAATTTTACCTGCTGAATATGTAATAATGTATGTTGGCGGAAATTCCATATCATCGAATTTTGTTTCATCAGTTTCAGGTGCACTTATGTACTTCTCGACATTAACTGAAGTACCGATAATCAGTGCCCTCACACTTCTTGGCATGGGCAGGGGTCCATCACTTGCAATGCTTCTCGCAGGACCGGCATTGAGTCTTCCGAATATGATAGTGATAAGCAGGATAATGGGTACAAAGCGTGCTTCTGTTTATATTTCTCTTGTCGTTGTTATTGCGACGATAGCAGGACTTTTGTTTGGTTATTTTATAGGATGATGTTAAAAGATGGGATACTATAAATTGTAAAAGAATGCAATAAATGATACATGGTAGTTACAGTAAATGGTAGTAAATAGGTGGTCTCGATGAGTGATGAAAAGAATCTAGGATTTTTTGAGAAATATTTAACGTTATGGATATTCCTTTGCATTGGAATTGGTATTGCGCTTGGTGAAGTGTTTCCAAAAATTGCAGTCCGGATTGATTCAATGCAGGTGTATCACGTATCCATCCCGATTGCGATTCTCCTGTTCTTTATGATATATCCTATCATGGTCCAGATCGATTTTAAACAGGTAATAAAAGCAGGAAAAACACCAAAACCGGTTCTTACGACACTATTTGTCAACTGGGCTGTCAAGCCTTTTACCATGCTGTTCTTTGCCTGGTTGTTCATGAGTCACGTTTTTGCCCCCTATCTGACAGAAGCACAGGCATCACAATATATCGCAGGCATGATCCTTCTTGGTGTTGCCCCATGTACGGCAATGGTACTTGTATGGGGTTATCTTGCAAAAGGTAATCAAGGTCATACGCTGGTGATGGTTGCAATAAATTCTTTGGTCATGCTTTTCCTGTACGCACCGCTTGCACGCTTATTGCTTGGTATTAGCGACATCATCGTGCCGTGGGAAACAATATTGTTGTCTGTCAGTTTATATGTCGGAGTACCGCTTGTAGTGGGGTATTTTTCGCGAATTTTTCTTCTTAGTAATAAAGGGCAAGATTGGTTTGAAAATAAGTTTTCGCCAGTGATGCATAATATTGCAATCACTGCTCTACTTATTACATTGATAACCCTTTTCTCACTTCAGGGCAAAGTTATTCTGGATAATCCGCTTGTAATCGCAATGATTGCGGTTCCACTATTAGTCCAAGTATTTTTTATTTTCTTCCTTGGATACGGCATATCAAAAGTCATAGGACTATCTTATGAAGATGCTGCACCAACTGCACTCATCGGCGCATCCAACCATTTTGAAGTTGCAATTGCTGTTGCAGCCATGCTTTTTGGCATCAATTCGGGTGCTGCGCTCGCAACAGTTGTTGGGGTGCTTATCGAGGTGCCTGTAATGCTTGGATTGGTAAGAATTAGTTTACGAACACGCAATTTTTTCAAATAATTGTTGATAATTCATGAAACTGTTAATAATATCTGATATACACGGCAACAAGGAAGCACTTGACGCAGTACTTGAGGTTGAACATGATGCGATTGTGTGTCTCGGCGACCTTGTTGATTACGGTCCGGCACCGGCCGAATGTATAGACCTTATACGACGATCGGGTATCCGTACAATCATGGGAAACCACGATAATGCAGTTGCGTTCAAGGTAGATTGTGAATGTGGAGATACGTATAAGCATCTCTCGATCGCAACCCGCGAGTATACCTGGGAGCAACTTGATGATTCCCATATTGATTACCTAAAGGGTTTACGCGCGGATATGGATATGACATTTAAGGATGTGATAGTACATTTCGCCCACGGAAGCCCACGGTCTATGTATGAGTATATTCGACCGGAAACACCGAATGAGGAAATATTGGAGATGATACAAAACATGCACGCGGATGTTATTGTCGTCGGGCATTCCCATGTCCCGTTTGTCAGGGATGTCGGTGGTGTGACAATTGTAAATCCGGGGTCTGTGGGGCAATCTCGTGATGGCGATGCGCGCGCGAGTTGTGCGGTGTTCAATACAGAAACGCAGGCTATGGATATTATTAGGTGCGAATATGATATTGATTCGGTCTGCGCGCAGATTCGGGAAAGAATGCCGTATGCGGATGAGTTGGTCCATATATTGGAACGAGGTCATTAATTTTTGGAGCAATGCAAAAATGATAACGATAAAAGTTGATGTGAATAAATGCAATGGCTGCAGCGCGTGTGTTGATTCTTGTCATCGCAGGGTATTGGAGATTCAGGATGGTCTATGCGTTGCTTTAAAACTTGAGATGTGCCGCTTTTGTATGCTTTGTGTGCCAGCATGTAAACCAAAGGCAATAAGCGTAAATGTTTAGATAATTCAGAGATTTTTTTTGGGAGTTTATCGATGGCAAATTGTTCGTGTTTCAATCCAGAACTTGCACAGCAGGCACTTAAAAATAAAAAAAGTGATCTGCACAAGGTTCGATGTCCGGTATGCGGAAAGGAGTACACGACGAATCGTGAAGGGAATGAAGTTGTTTGCTTTGATTGTGAAAGATCCGGCAATCGTGTTTCTTTTAGAGGTAATGAGGTGAAAAATATGGAAAAGATGAAAATTGAAATACTTGGGACCGGTTGTGCAAAATGCAATAAGACAAAAGGGATCGTGGAGAAGGCTGTTTCACAAAGCGGAGTGGATGCAGAGGTTGTCAAGGTTGAGGATTTTGACAAAATAATCTCATACGGTGTTATGATTACACCTGCCGTTGTAATTGACGGTGAGGTTAAGATTGCAGGAAAGGTGCCGAGTGTGGATGATGTTGTTGGATGGATCACTCAATAATTAGCAATTTTTGGAATATAAAGGAGAAATTAATATGGGATTTGATTATCAAAATGAATTGGAGTGGAGCGGAGAGCAGAAAGGCGTTCTTTCACTTGGCGGTGGGAAAGACGACATTAAGATTGCAGTTCCGCCGGAATTTGGTGGACATGAAGGTTTTGTAAGTCCTGAGGATATGTTTGTCGGGTCAATGAATGCATGTTTTATGACTACGTTTTTGGTGTTTGCCAAAAAATCAGGGATTGACCTTGTTTTTTATAAGTCAAGTGCTGTTGGCCATCTGGAAAAAGTGGATGGCAAGAATGTTTTTACAAAAATTGTTGTGAAACCTCAGATAAAAGCAAATGCCAGTAGCGATGAGATCATGGCAGTTGTTGAGCATGTCAAGGAGTATTCGATCGTTTTGAACTCTATGAAAACCGATGTAGAGATTGAAGTAATGATTGTAAGTTAAGATAAATTTAAGTTGAATTATTCAAAAGTAGAGTGTGTGTATAATGACAGAAAATTTGGTAATGGCAAATAAAGTGAAATGTTCATGCGAATCTGATAATGTGGGAATATTCCCATGTGCCGGCGCATCGAATACGGGTCAGATCAGTAACATGATCGGAGTAGAACTTGCAAAGAGCGGCGTAGGCACAATGATGTGTACGGTTGGGATCGGCGGGCACCGCCCAGGAATTGTAAAATCAGCTGAAGGCTGCGACCGCATAATTGCCATTGACGGTTGTCCTGTAAACTGCGCAAAGGAGACACTTGAACACGCAGGGATTACTATTGACACACATATTGTAGTTACAGAACTTGGTGTCATTAAAAATCATGACCTTGATATTTCGCCTGTGCAGGTTGAAGAAGTGATGAGGAGAGTTTCAGATATACTGTAACAAATATCCATTACAATAGATCTTTACGATCTAAGCATTGATATCAGGTGAACTATGAATTACTAAGTAATTAAAGTTCAACAATCTCAACATCCAATGTAGCAACATCAAGAAGTGCAACTGTTCGCTTTCCTGTAAGCACGCCCGATGTCTCACCCGGATTTATTACCGGCGTGTCCTTGATGTCCTCAATTCCGGCATCATGGGTGTGTCCCCGGACAATTACATCGAAA
>JAHYJJ010000147.1:0-3491 GCA_019429165.1 Methanosarcinaceae archaeon
ATTCTCCATCCATACAATTCACCGAGCACACCGCCTACCGAATATCCCGAAACAGTACCAAGGCCGGTCGCTGCTGCCAGAATTCCCATACCTTTCCCACGCTCATGAAAATCGTACATGTCCCCAACCATCGTGAATGAGGCCTGAAAAAACATTGCAGCACCGGAACCTGATATTGCTCTTGCAACAAGAAGCGCTGCAAAACTGTGTGACACGGAAAGCATTGCAACGCCCACTCCAAAAACAAGTATCCCGACAATGATTATCTTTTTTCTGCCAAACTTGTCAGAAAGAAGACCAAAAGGTATCTGTAAAAATGCCATACAGATCATGAACACGCCCGCAACCCAGCCAAGACTTGATTTAGAGATATTCAGTTCCTCAGAAACAATTGGCAGGAGCGGAATAAGTGATAACATTGCCAAAAAGACGCAGAATGTACCAACCGACAGTAAGAGCATTTGCCGATTTCTGTGTTTTGTTGCGTGGGGATGTATCATAATGTTAGCCTGTGTCTTTTCAATTGTAATGATATTGATGGTATGATGGTATTGATAGGTTTCAATACTTTTCATCCTATTAAGGATTTAACGATTAACATTGAAACAAACGCTACAAAAGGAACAGTGATATTATCAAACCGTTTTGACGTAACTTCTGCTATCATCCCTGCAACACTTCCGGCAAATGCAAGCGCACCAACAAAAAGAAAACCAATCACTGTCGCCGCAATAGTTCCTGCAACTGCTCCTTCTATCGTCTTTGTGGAATCCCTGAAATATCTCTTGCCGTGTACTCCTGCAACAGTCGATATCCCATCTCCAACTGTAAGAACCACGATCGAGGCATAACATATCCCCTCATCAAAATAGAACGACATCAAAAGCAGCAGTAGTATGGCTGCAAAATAAAGAAACGGATCTTTCGCAAAACCCTTGTATTCATTATCTTTCCAGAGTGGGCGCAATGCAGCAGGGATCTGGACTTTTGATTTTAGCAATTCCATTAACACGAACATAATCATAAAATACGACACCAGGCTGATCGCATAGATATTTCCAAAAACCACTGCAATCATTGGTACGACTACCCCGCCAATGTGCACCATTTTACGAAGCGGTAGATACTTTAATGGAATATGTTCAACGATATCGTTCTTTGCAGGATCGGTCATGTGTATTATATGTAAAACAAACACAAAGTAATATATATCTGCTGAATGTTTCGAATGCCATGGAAACATTGACAGATTCTTTTGCTGCAGGCGTTGTTAAAAAACAGTACATACTTGGCAGGAATGATGAAAGCGACATCGGTGTACTGCATCTTGGGAAATATCTTGCACTTGACAAATCCACTGGCTCACATGTGGCACTGGATGCTCTCAAACCACATGCAATACTGATATGTGGCAAACGAGGATACGGTAAATCTTACACAATGGGGACACTGATCGAGGAACTCTCACTACTGTCTCCGAATATTCGGCAGAACATTGCATCGCTTGTCATTGATACGATGGGAATTTTCTGGACACTCGGGCGTGGCAATGAGCAGCAACCCGAACTTCTCAGGGAATGGGGATTGCAACCCAAATGTCTTGACATAAACGTTTTTGTTCCAGCAGGAAATATTGAACAATACAGTAATCGACACATCGATGTAAAACCGTTCTCTATCCCGATATCACATCTTGACGGTTATGAGTGGTGCAAACTGTTCAAGGTTGATAATGTGTCACCACTTGGTGTACTTCTGGTACGGGTCATTGGAAATTTGAGGCAGTCACGTTCTGCTTTTTCATTTGATGACATCATCGACGGTATAATGGAAGACGAACGGTCAGACATTGTCACAAAGAGTGCTGCGGAGAATCATTTCAAGGCTGCCATCTCATGGGGAGTTTTTGAGATTGAAGGAGTGGGGATTCCTGAACTGATACGCGGCGGGGCAACGTCAGTGTTGGATGTGAGCACTCTCACGAACTACACGGTCCGTGCGGCTGTGGTTGGAATTATCGGGAAGGACATCTATGAAAAGCGCCTGGAAGCTCGTCGCTCGTATGAGAGAATGATGATGGGTGATAAGGGTGTGGAAAAAGGCATCCCGATGGTCTGGATGTTCATTGACGAGGCGCACCTGTTCGTACCTTCCGATGATGAGACCCTTGCATCGAATGTCATTATCAATGAATGGCTCAGGCAGGGACGCCAGCCAGGACTTTCCATTATTTTTGCGACACAGCGTCCTGCTGCAATTCATCCGGACGTGATCTCTCAGTGCGATGTTGTAATGTGTCATCGTTTGACTGCAAGGGATGATATATTGGCACTTGAAGCGATACGACCAACGTACATGCGGGAAGATATAGGTGATTCCATCAGGAAGATGGGACTTGAGCGGGGGGTAGCACTTATTGTGGATGATACTTCCGAAAGTGCACATATAGTTAAGATGAGGCCTAGATATAGCTGGCATGGTGGGAATGAGCCGAGTGCGTTGATGGAAAAGGAGATCAAGTGATCTAAATGACACTCAGGAAAAGTGCAGATATGATAATACGCACCTGTATGGGTGCAAAGCCGGGCGAGTCTGTGTTGATAATTACGGACAAATGCACGGATGAGAAGATCGCAAATGCGCTTTTTGATGCGGCTGTTGATGCGGATTGCGAGGCATTGCTCCTTACAATGAAACCGCGCACCCAGCATGGAGAGGAACCGCCGCTTGTTGTTGCAGAGGCGATGAGGTCAGCGGATGTTATCCTTGCACCGACATCGAAATCTATTACTCATACAAAAGCGCGGCAGGACGCATGCAAGATGGGCGCACGGGCTGCGACACTTCCCGGGATAACTATGGACATGATGACATCAGGTGGTATGACTGCTGATTATGGGAAGATGGGGGCAGTGGCAAAGGAAGTGTTTGAGGCACTTGACGGTGCACAGGAAATTCGTGTCACTACCGAACTCGGTACTGATGTGGTCTTTGATGTTAAAGGATGTGAATGGAAGGCTGACACCGGCAATTGTACTGCGCCTAGGTCGATGTCGAACCTGCCAGCAGGGGAACTTTTTGTTGCGCCGGCGAATGCAAATGGCATAGTTGTGATCGATGGTGCCATGGGTGGACTCGGGCTTTTGGATGAACCGATCGTGATAGAAGTGGAGAATGGGAATGCAGTCCGTTTTAGCGGCAAGCGTGCGGATGAACTGGAAAGGATTATCGATCGTGCCGGACCGGATGCAAGGAATGTTGCAGAACTTGGTATTGGGATAAATCCTGCCGCACGTTTGATCGGTGTCATACTTGAGGATGAGAAGGTGGGCGGCACGGTACATATGGCACTTGGTGACAATTCAACATTCGGGGGCAATGTATCTGTTGAACTTCATCTTGACGGCATAATTACCGGTCCGAAAGTGTACGTGGATGGAGTTGATCTGAGGGTCGAGCGACTGTCAGGTGGCAGTTTTGTTGATGATTAG
>JAHYJJ010000273.1:0-3429 GCA_019429165.1 Methanosarcinaceae archaeon
CAACCATAGGGGACTCTTCTGGCGGTGGTGTGTATGTGGTGGTTTCTGGGTTTGCGCCGCCTGTGTCGGTGCAACCTGCTACGAGGATCATGAGGGTGAGAATTGCGGTGGTTATGATGATGGTTTTGGTGGATTGCATAAAAATTTAACTGTGGTGAGAATATTTAAAAATTGTTGTTTCTTGTTATGGCCTTGCGAGATGGTGTGTAGGAACAGACTGCCTGTCATACAACGCAATCTATTTTATAATGTCATCATGTAACAATGTTTAAATGCATAAACATCATAATTTGTTGTATTATGAGTGTTGTAAATTTACCAATAACCATCGAAAATGAGATTCGTGCGCTGGTTAAGGGTGGTTATTACAGTAGTAAGGACAGTTTTATTGAAGAATCTGTCAAGTACATGCTGGTCAATCGTGGTGATCTTAAAATCAATGCTGCTGTCGAGATGTATCGATCTAATGACGTAAGTCTTGCCAGAGCCGCAGAAGTGGCAGGCATGTCGATTTTTGAGTTCAAGGAACTTTTGAAAACACGGGGAATTAAGATGGTTGTTGAAGCACCATCTAGTGAAGAAATTGACAGTCAGATCAAAAGAATGGAAGATGCACGATGATGCAGATCCTGTTTGACACGGATATACTATCTACTTTTGCAAAGGCGGATGCAATTCAACACCTTGAGACACTTTTTTCCAATGACCGTTTGTTGATCACGCATGAGGTTTATTCTGAATTGAAAGTGCCAAAGGAATATGGATATGATTTTCCAGACCAGATATTCAATTCGGATCGTTTTGAATTGGTGCAATTAACTGATAAGGAGATTGATGATTTCAAGTCAAATCTTCTCGATGTAAAAACGATCCATAGTGGAGAACTTGAAGCGATCAGGATTGCCCATTAATAGAGATTATATATTTTGTTCCAAGGACGTTAAAGCACTGGATTATGCAGTGGCACATGGTGTTGAAATATTGTATTTCCATACTATTCTGAAAGCACTTTGGAAATTTGATGTACTGACACAGGGGAAGGTCGAGGCACTCATGGACACCATGGAGCAGGCGGACAACATGATGATCAAGAACAGGGATATTGTTTTTAAGTCTTAGTAAGAATACTTTTTGTTGATATATTTTGTAACTAAAGCACGACCTACGCCGTCGTTTCCTCAACCATAGGGGACTCTTCTGGCGGTGGTGGTGTGGGTTTAACTGTCTCCGGATTTGCGCCGCCTGTGTCGGTGCATCCTGCGGTGAAGATGGCGAGGATCAGGATTGCGGTGGTTATGATGATGGTTTTTTTGGATTGCATAAAAATCAAACAGAGTCAGCAATATTTAGGTATTCTTGTTTCTTGTTATGGCCTTGCGAGATGGTGTGTGATAATAGACTGCCTTTAATGCTGAAAGGCTCCAATCATTCGTTCATGCCTAAAACAAGGATCAATCCCTGTTCAACGAAAACAGGCCCGCACTATTTTTAACTACTAATTTCCTCTGAATTAGATTTTGCACATGTGCTTCAACATCATCAACACCAAAATTTATACTAAGTTCCTCAATGGTTGTACTTCCCGATTCAAGACGGTCGAGTATCATTTGTGATAGCATGTCGCTGTATGCCATATCATGAAACTCGTTGAAATGCGGAATGACGATGGAATAGCGCTCCACAACTTCTTCCAGTCCGTTGAAGAAAAAGGCAATCCATGCAGCACTCATGTTGTTGTCATTTTGCCAGATGATCTCTTTACGTATGATGTTAAAATCCAGACCCTGCAAGAATAACAGATACATATCTTCACGATCGCGCTCTCTTGAGGTGATACTCTTGAAGATGAAAATATCCTCAAGGGATATTATGTTGATCGAAACATTGTCCAGCGATAACAGATTTGTGGCGCGGTCTGTCATTGCATCGGATAGTTTTAATCCACCACACACTACACTTACAAATATATCCCACCTAAAACCATCTCTATTTTCCATGATTGTACTTGCTTGCATCTGTTTGTATGGTCCGCGGATAGCGGGAACCGAGTAACCCATTTTTGCAAGTACCGATTTTAGCAGTTTCATGTCATTTTCTGACCTGACAACTACATCGATGTCCTTGGTGGCATCTTTGAGGTTTTGAAAACTCATTGAGCCGCCGCCAATTAGGTAGAGGTTTACATGTTCTGACAGTGCCTCATCAAGTTTTTCAATTTCATTTTTCAAGTATTCTCGATCAAACATTTTTCATCACAACCATGCTGTTGAACAGGTCCATATACTCATTCCATGGAAGTACAATGTTACTGTTCTTCTTTTTTGTCCTCCGGTATTCCATAAGTGACTCAATCTGTGTTTCCAGATCATAATACCTGCTTGTGTTCAACAGGTCTGTTGCACCGGATTGTGTTGCAAGGGACAGAGCATAGGAATTGTACGTGGGATTTTGCGGGTCTATGAGTATCGTGTGAATGATGTAGTCTTCCACATTCAACTGCCGTTTGCTGTAAAAATAGTATCTGTTTGTGGTTATGATCTGAAGGTTGTATTCGGAAAATGCTGTTGTTGCAGTCGGGTAGATGTTCTGATTACTGCTTTGTCCAAGATCGGTTTGTGTCTTGAACAGGAATTCAAAGCCGCGCTGCCATAGAATTATTGCATCGTCTGCAATGTCACGGAGATGTTGGTTTGCTACAAATCGCCAGTAGTTGTTTACGAAATCTACGATATGGCGATGGCGTTTGTTTATTGTGAATAGTCCTTTTTCTTTTAGCACGATACCGAATCCGGATAGTTTTGAGAGTGCTGATGAGACGGTATGCCGGTTAAGTCCGGTAATTGCGGCAATGTCGGTGATGTTATAGGGATGTGCCAGTACACTCAGGACTTCCATTGAGGAGTTGGTGAATAGTTTTTCTACCGGCAGTCGCGGATATTCATTAATTATGTCTTCCAGTGCGTGTGCGTGGAGTGTGTTTGAGCGTTTGACAGATACCTTTTTGCCATCTCGTTGTTTTTCGGCAAATCCTTCCATAATAAGTGAAGATACGGCTGTGGATACTGTGGAATGGTCGAGTCCGACCAGGTCGGCTAACTCGGATATAGATGCGGGTTTTCGTAGTTCTTTAAATATTAAAAGTGTGGTGGCATTAGGCATGTTGGATAAATATGACTAATTGATATATAAATGTTGTTGGCATTATTAGACATAAATGTTAGATATTAAGTAGCATTCATAGCAAACCATAGCCAAAACATAATCGTACCGCAAGGACATGGAAACAACAATTAATACTATTGGTGCTTGTCGTGTTACTTGTTGTGCTGGCGATTATGTTGATACTTATTACGCGCTCGGGGTCTGACCTTGTTGATATTGGTGGTGTGAAGATTGAGGGCGCAGGGGGGGCGAGTGAGTGCCAGGTTT